>CAZKCD010000096.1:0-7528 GCA_964551235.1 uncultured Sphingomonas sp. | reverse complement strand
GAATCCCCGAGGACGGGCTGATCGTCGCGGGATTCGACCGGCCCAACATCCGCTATCACGTGGTGCCGCGCGACGGGCTGCCCGGGCAGCTGAAGCGGTTGGCCAAGGCGCAGACGGGGCCGGGGATCGTCTACGCGCCGAGCCGCAACGGGGCGGAGCGGATCGCGGAATCGCTGGCCGAGACCGGGCGACCGGCGCTGGCCTATCATGCCGGGCTCGACGCGCCGGTGCGGGCGCGCAACCAGCGCGCCTTCGTCGACAGCGAGGAGATGGTGATGGCCGCGACCATCGCCTTCGGCATGGGCATCGACAAGCCCGACGTGCGCTTCGTCGCCCATGCCGGCGTGCCGAAATCGATCGAGGCCTATTACCAGGAGACCGGCCGTGCGGGCCGCGACGGCGATCCCGCCGAGGCGTGGCTGTTCTGGGGCGCGGACGATTTCGCGCGGGCGCGGCGGCGGATCGAGAGCGAGGTCGAGCCCGAGCGGTGCGCCGGCGAGCGCGACCGGCTGAACGCGTTGGCCGCCTTCGTCGAGGCCGCGACCTGCCGCCGCGCGATTCTGCTCCGGCATTTCGGCGAGGAGCCGCCCGCCGCCTGCGGCAACTGCGACAACTGCCTCGACCCGCCCCGGACGATCGACGTGACCACGGTAGCGCAGAAAATCCTCTCGGCGGTGTTTCGCACCGAGATGCGCTTCGGCGTGGCGCATCTGGCGGCGGTGCTGGGCGGGGACGACAACGAAAAGGTCCGCCAGTTCGGCCACGACCGCTTGAGCGTGTTCGGGATCATGGACGCCGACGAGCTGGCGCTGGTCCGCCCGGTTGCCCGGTCCTTGCAGGCCCGCGACGCGCTGCGCGCCGACGATTACGGGGGCTTGAGCTTCGGGCCGGGGGCAAAGCCGATCCTGAAAGGAGAAGAGACGCTGGTCATCGCGGTACCGCCCAAGCGGACCCGGTCGGCCCGACGCGGCGGCGAGGAGTTTCCGCCCGATCCCCTGTTCGATGCGCTGCGCGAGTGGCGGCGCGCGCGGGCGAAGGACCAAGGCGTGCCCCCTTACGTCATCTTCCACGATTCCACGCTGCGCGCGGTGGCGGTCCGCAAGCCCGAGACTCTCGCGGCGCTTTCGCAAATCGACGGGATCGGCGATACCAAGCTCGAACGGCACGGCGAGTCGCTGCTCGCGGCCCTGGGCGAGGCGTTGGAGGGGATCGCGCGATGATCATTCGGCAATTGGACGAGCAGACCTTCGTCGACGGCCAGATCGGCCCCGAAGACCTCGCCGAGGTGAAAGCTTTGGGCGTCACCATGGTCATCAACAACCGCCCCGACGGCGAAGATGCCGGGCAGCCGACCAGCGCCGAAATCGAGGAAGCGGCGCGCGCTGCCGGGCTCGATTATCGCCATGTTCCCATCGCGCGCGGCATGGGGCCTAGCGACGTCGAAGCAATGCGCGAGGCGATCCACGCGACGGGCGAGGGAAAGATGCTGGCCTTCTGCCGCTCGGGCAACCGGTCGACCCTGGCCTGGGCCATCGCGCGGAACGAGGACGGCACCCCTCGCGACGAATTGCAGCGCTGCGCGGAAGGAGCGGGGTTCAGCCTCGATCCGGTCGCGCACCTGCTGCGCGATTAAAGGTCCCGGAGGACGGCTTTTGCCGCCTCGACGTCCGCGTCGAGCACCATCAGGCGCACGCCGATCAGGCCAGCGCCGCCGAAGAAATTGTTCATCTCGCTGTCCATGATGACCGCGCCAATGCCTTCCGCCTCGAGCGCGAGACGGGCGAGATCGGCCTCGATCCTGGTCGGGTAGCGCGCGACCTCGACGAGGCTCACGCCGCGGCGGTGCCGCCGACGGTGAGGCCGTCGATTAGCAGGGTCGGCTGGCCGACACCGGCCGGAACCGACTGCCCGCCTTTGCCGCAGACGCCGACGCCTTCGTCGAGCGCCATGTCGTTGCCGATGCCCTTCACACGAGTCAGCACGGTCGGGCCGTCGCCGATCAGCGTCGCGCCCTTGACCGGCTCGGCGATCCTGCCGCCGCGAATGCGGTAGGCCTCGGTGCAGGAAAAGACGAACTTGCCGCTGGTGATGTCGACCTGCCCGCCGCCGAAGCTCTTGGCGTAGATGCCGTCCTTGACCCGGCTGACGAGCTCGTCCGGATCGTCCTGCCCGCCCAGCATGAAGGTGTTGGTCATGCGCGGCATCGGCGCGTGGGCGTAGCTTTCGCGGCGCCCGTTGCCGGTCGGTTCGACCCCCATCAGGCGCGCGTTCAAGCGGTCCTGCATGTAGCCCTTCAGGATGCCGTCCTCGATCAGCACGGTGCGGCCGGTCGGCGTGCCCTCGTCGTCGATGGTGAGGCTGCCGCGACGATCGTCGATCCTGCCCTCGTCGATGACGGTGACGCCTGGCGCCGCGACGCGCTCGCCGATCCGGCCCGAGAAGGCCGAGGTACCCTTGCGGTTGAAGTCGCCTTCGAGCCCGTGACCGACCGCTTCATGCAGCAGGACGCCGGGCCAGCCGGGACCGCAGACGACCTGCATCTCGCCCGCCGGCGCGTCGACCGATTCGAGGTTCACCAGCGCCTGGGCGAGCGCGATGTCGATCGCGCGGTTCCAGGTCTCCGGCTGGAACAGGCGGTCGTAGAGATAGCGGCCACCCATGCCATGATAGCCGGTCTCGCGCCGGTCGCCCTGGCGCGCGACGATCGAAACGTTGAGCCGGACGAGCGGGCGCACGTCGTGCGCGACGAAGCCGTCGGCGCGGACGATGTCGATGACCGTCCAGCTGGCCGCGAGGCTGACGCTTACCTGCTCGACGCGGGGATCGCGGGCGCGGGCGGCGGCGTCGATCGCTTGGCACAGCGCCACCTTGTCGGCGAACGGGATGGCGACGAGTGGATCCTCACCGGTGTAGAGCTGCGCGTTGGTGCGCGGCGGCGGGGCGGCGTGCGGGCCCTTCGAGGGATCGAGCAGTTGCAAGGTCGCGGCCGCGCGATCGATCGCGGAGGCGCTGATCTCGCTGGCGTGCGCGAAGGCGGTCATCTCGCCGCTCACGCCGCGCAGGCCGAAGCCCGAGCTGACGTTATAATCCGCGGTCTTGAGCCGGCCGTCGTCGAAGCCGAACGCCTCGTTCACCGCATATTGGAGATAGAGCTCGCCGTCGTCATGCGCGGCGAGGTGGCGATGCGCGGCGGCGCGCGCCTCGTCCGGATCGAGCGTGCGATAGAGGAACGAGCGCGGATCGACCGTCACGAGGCCTGCGGCGGCTGGTCGATGTCGGCCGGGCCGCCTTCGAGAATGAAGCGGCGGTCGCAATAGCCGCAATCGACGTAGCCGTTGTCGTCGATGTGTAGGAAAACGCGCGGATGGCCGAGCGCGGCGGGCACGGCGCCCGAGCCGTCGCAGGCGACTCGAAGCGACTTGGTGCGAATGGTTTCGGGGGGCGGAAGCATGGGCCAAGCCCTAGCAACCGCCCCCCGGGCCTTCAACCGAAACCAACCCTGTGGGGTTATTGGTAGTCGGCCGTCAGGTTGTAGTTCGCGCTGTACAGCCCGCTGGGGGCGTTGGGCGGCACCTGGATCACGCCGCCGACGCGCACGAAGAAGGTATGGTCGGCCTGGATCGTCCGGGTGTTGGGTCCATCCAGCAGCATCGTGACCACGGTCAGGCTATTGCCATTGCCGTCCGACAGCGTGCTGGGCGGGGTGAGCGCCATGATCACCTGCTGGCCGGGCGTGCCGGCACCCGCGAAGATCCCGCTCGCGCCCGGATCGGAGGCGAACAGCGACGCGGGATGCGACGACGTGCGATTGCCGGTCGACGGATCGAGCGTGACGGTGACCTGGCTCGACCCGTCCGGGATGATGCTGCCGAAGCTGACGTCCTGCACCTTGGTCAGGGTGAGCGGGATCAGCAGCAGGGCGCGGCCCTGCGGCGGGGTAGTGACGGCAAGCGGCGCGGCAAGCGCGGGAGCGCCTGCAAACAATGCGGCCGAGACAGCGGCCACCCTGGTCCATTTGGTAAGCACGGGCACAACCTTTCAGGCGTTTCGATAACGCCAAGGTCACCTTTTCCCGTTCCATTTGGTTGAATGCATCGGGTTCGCCGCGAGTTAACCACGCAGCGCAAGACTTTTCCCGCCCTCCGGCAGATCAGGGATACTGGATCGTGACGTTGAAGGTGCCGGTGTATAGGCCCTCCGCCTGACCCGCGGCGACGTTGATCGTCGCGCCCACGTCGAACTGGAAGACCCCGGCCTGCGCCAGCGTCCTCTTGGCCTGTCCGTCGAGGGTGAAGTTGGACGCGATCAGCGTCTGCGTACCGCCGACGCGGGTCAGCGTGACGTTGGTGTTCGGCACCTTGATGTTGACCACCGCCGAGCTTGGCGTGTTCCCCGCGAAACGCGCCGTCTGGACGGTGCCTCCCAGAGAGGAAACGCCGCCGGTGACCGTGATCGCGCCGGTCACCGGGTTGATCGTCATCGTGCCCGCGCCGACGGTCGCGACATTGCCGAAATTCATGTCGCGTACCTTGGTCAGGGTGAGCGGCTTCATGAGCGTCGCCGTGCCCGTCGGATTGGTCGGCAGGACGAGCGGCGCGGCGCTTGCGGCCTGCGACGCAAACACGGCGAGGCCGCTGCCCAGGACCAGGCGAAAGGAAAGGCTCGAACCCATGCCGTCCGCCTAGCAGGGTTAATATCAGCATTACCTTCACGATTAGGGTTAATTGGCATTTTACCATCGCGGCTTTGCGCCATGCGCGGCGCCCGCTATGCGATTCGGCATGACCGACGCGACCCCCGCCATCCGGATCGAGGCCCTCAGCAAGACCTACAAGGGCGGCAAGCAGGCGCTCACCGACGTCTCGCTCGACGTGCCGCGCGGGCAGATCTTCGGGCTACTCGGCCCCAATGGCGCGGGCAAGTCGACGATGATCAACATCCTTGCCGGCCTGGTCGCCAAGACGTCCGGCCGGGCGAGCATCTGGGGGTTCGACATCGACGCCCACCCGCGCAACGCGAAACGATCGATCGGGATCGTGCCGCAGGAATTGCTGTTCGATCCCTTCTTCACCCCGCGCGAGGCCCTGGAAATCCAGGCCGGCCTTTACGGCGTGCCGAAGGCGGAGCGGATCACCGACCGGCTGCTGGAGGCCGTCTACCTGACCGACAAGGCCGATGCGTACGCCCGCACCCTGTCGGGCGGCATGAAGCGGCGGCTGCTGGTCGCCAAGGCGATGGTCCACAGCCCGCCGATCCTCGTCCTCGACGAGCCCACCGCGGGCGTCGACATCGAGCTTCGCCAGCAATTGTGGGACTATGTAAAGTCGCTCAACCGCGAGGGCGTGACGGTGGTGCTGACCACGCACTATCTCGAGGAGGCCGAAGAGCTGTGCGACCGGATCGCGATCATCAACCACGGCAAGCTGATCGCCAACGAGCCGACGAAGGCACTGGTCGCGAAGGCACAGGACAAGGTGGTGGTGGTCGAATTCGACCGCGCGGTCGCCGGCCTGCCGGCCAACGATTGCTTCGACCGGGTCGAGCAGACCGGCGAGCGGACGGTGGAGATTCAATACCGCAAGGATCGGGTCAACGCGGGCGACGTGCTCACCGCATTGGGCGGCGCGGGCTACACGATCGTCGACGTGTCGACGCGTGACCCCGATCTCGAGGACGTGTTCCTGGCGCTGACGAGGCGCGAGGCGTGAGCGAGTATGACGTCATCGTCATCGGCTCCGGCGCGGCGGGGCTGACCGCGGCCCTTGCGCTGGCCGAAACCAAGAAGGTCGCGGTGCTGGCCAAGGGCGCGCTCGGCGGCGGCGCGACCGAATGGGCGCAGGGCGGGATCGCCGCGGTGCTGGAGGAAGGCGACAGTTTCGAGGACCATGTCCGCGACACGATGATTGCGGGCGCGGGCCTCAACAACCGCGCGGTGGTGGAGTTCGTGGTCGGCGGCGCGCCGGCGGCGATCAAGCGGCTCGCCGACCTCGGCGTTCCCTTCAACATCGACGACGACGGGGTCGGCTGGCACCTGACGCGCGAGGGCGGGCACAGCCATCGCCGGATCGTGCATGTCGCCGACGCGACCGGCTGGGCGGTTCAGGAAGCGCTGGAGAAAGCCGCCGTCGCGCAGCCCAACATCACCGTGCTGACCGACCGCGTGGCCATCGACCTCATCACCGGCCGCCATGCCGAGGAGTTCAGCACCAGCGGCGCGGTTCACGGCGTCTACGCGCTCAACCGCGCGACCAACGCGGTCGAGGCGCTGACCGCGCGGGCGACCGTGCTGGCGACCGGCGGGGCGGGGCGGACGTACCTTTATTCGACCGCGCCGCGCGGGGCGACCGGCGACGGGATCGCGATGGCGTGGCGCGCGGGCTGCCGGGTCGGCAACATGGAATTCATGCAATTCCACCCGACCTGCCTCTACAATCTCGAGGTCAAGAATTTCCTGATCACCGAAGCGGTGCGCGGCGAGGGCGGAATCCTCAAGAACCCGAAGACGGGCCACCGCTACATGCCCGATTACGACGAGCGGGCCGAGCTTGCGCCGCGCGACATCGTGGCGCGCGCCAACGACAATGAGATCAAGCGCGACGGGCTGGATTACGTCTGGCTGGACATCAGCCACAAGGAGCCGGAATTCGTCCGTCACCACTTCCCCAACATCTACGACAAGCTGCTGGGCCTCGGCATCGACATCACCAAGGAGCCGATCCCGGTGGTGCCGGCGCAGCATTACACCTGCGGCGGCGTGCTGGTGGACCTGCACGGGCGGACCGACGCGCCGGGGCTCTATGCCGCGGGCGAGGTCACGCAGTCGGGGCTGCACGGGGCGAACCGGCTGGCGTCGAACTCGCTGCTGGAATGCTTCGTGTTCGGCGATGCGGCGGCGCGGCACATCCTGGCCAATTGGGACGAGATGGCGGTCCCGCCCGCGATCCGGCCGTGGGACGAGAGCCGCGTCACCGACAGCGACGAGGAAGTCGTGATCGCGCAGACCTGGGGCGAAATCCGCCGCTTCATGTGGAATTATGTCGGCATCGTGCGGACCACCAAGAGGCTGGAGCGCGCCAAGCACCGGATCGACCTGCTGCGGCAGGAAGTCGTCGACTATTACCGCCACTTCCGCGTGACGCCCGACCTAATCGAGCTGCGCAACCTGGTCGAAGTGGCGGACCTCATCATCAGGAGCGCGCTGAGCCGGCACGAGAGCCGCGGGCTGCATTACACGCTGGATTATCCCGAGACCGCGGCGGCGGCGGTGGACACGGTGCTGGTTCCGTAGCGGCGTTTCCTACGCCTATCATCCTGATTCGCTTGGCTAATTTGGGCGGTTTTTCACAAAGATTCACGGTCGCGACGCGTCTTGAAGCTGCCGAAATTCGCCCTCAGACAAGGATAAGAAAGAGCCGAGCCCCTCATGGCATCATCGGTGAGCTGTAGGACAGCTTTTTCTTATGTCAGCTTTGGGTGGAAAGCGGACGGAGGTTTAGCAGTGGTCAAGAATCCAAAGCCGCCGGTGGAT
>CAZKCD010000095.1:0-7600 GCA_964551235.1 uncultured Sphingomonas sp. | reverse complement strand
CGTCGCCGGATCCACCTCGACCGCCTACACCGTCTCCTCCAAGCATCTCGAGGCGCCGACGCTGGGCGACCTGCTCGCCACCTTGTCGCCCGCCAGCCGCAACGTCGCCGTCGCCGGCAAGGATCGCGCGGCGGTGATGATGGGCGGTCACAAGGTCACCCAGCGCTGGTACTGGAACGGCAAGACCTACGCGACCGACGTGAAGACCGCGTCGGTTCCGGCCAGCGTCCCGGCTTTCAACGGCGCGCTTGCCGCCGCGCTGGCCCAGCCTCGTGCCGCCATGACGCCGCCCGCCTTCTGCGCCGGCAAGGACAAGGTCTATCCCATCACCCCCACCCTCAGCGTCGGCAATGGCCGGTTCGAACGCAAGGCCGGCGACGTGGGCGAATTCCGCCGCTCGCCCGATTTCGACGGCGCGACGCTCGCGCTCTCCGCCGCGCTCATCAACGAGCTTCAGCTGGGGAAGGGGGCCGCGCCCGACCTTCTGTCGATCGGGTTGAGCGCTACCGACTACGTCGGCCACGCCTACGGCAGCGGCGGCATGGAAATGTGCCTGCAGATGGCCGCGCTCGACCAGCAGCTCGGCGGCTTCTTCGCCGCGCTCGACCGCAACAATATCGACTATGCGGTGGTCATGACCGCCGATCATGGCGGCCTCGACATTCCCGAGCGGCTGCGCGACCGCGGCGTCGCCGACGCGGCGCGGCTCGACCCCAATTTCACCGTCGCCGCGATCGGCAAGACGCTCGCCGGCCGCTTCGGCCTTGCCGGCCCCGTCCTTCACGGCGGCTCGCTCGGCGACGTGTGGATCGACGACAAGCTCGCGCCCGCCGACCGCCGCAAGGTCGAAAAGGCCGCGCTCGAGATCGCCCGCGCCCACCCGCAGGTCTACGCCGCTTATGGCCGCGACGCCGTCGCGAAGACGCCGATGCCGTCGGGCGACCCCAAGAACTGGAACGTGCTGCAGCGCCTGCGCGCCTCCTACGACCGTACCCGTTCGGGCGACCTGCTCATCGTCCTGAAGCCGAACATCATGCCGATTACCGCCCCCTCGGTCGGCTACACCGCCACCCACGGCAGCCCGTGGGACTATGACCGGCGCGTGCCGATCGTCGTCTGGCGCAAGGGCATGACTCCGACCGCGACCAACGACTGGGCCGATACCATCGACCTGATGCCGACCGTCGCCGCGATGATGGGCGTCGCCTTGCCGAAGGGCACGACCAGCGGCCGCTGCCTGCCCGCTGAGGGCGTTACCTGCCCGCGCTAACGAAGCGCTTGCAAGTCCCTCAAAATACGGCATAAATCCTTCCCGCAACAACCGCCGGCATCGGGTGCTCGCACGGTGACCGGTCGGGGTGAAGGAGGGCCTGTATGCGTCGTGCCATCGTCACGCTGGGGGCAGCGGTCACGCTGTCCGCCTGCGTTCAGACCAAGCAATATGCCGATGTCGAATTCGCGCCGCCGCAAGGGGACTATAGGCTGCTCGTGATGCGGCCCGACGTCTCCGTCGGCTCGGTCACCACCGGCGGCATGGTCGAACCCCGCGCCGACTGGACCGAACAGTCCCGCGCCAACCTCCTCGCCGCCCTGCGTGCCCAGCAGGCCGGCCGCGGCGGCGACGTCCTCATCCTCGAGAAGCGCGACGGCCTCACCGCGATGGGCGTCGACGCCGACACGGTCGCCGAGCTTGAACGCCTCCACTATGCGGTCGGCTCGGCCATCGCCACCCACCGCTATTCCGGCGCCTACCTGCCGACCAAGCGCGGCCGCGGCCTCGACTGGACGCTGGGCGCCGACGCCGTCGCCCTCGGCCGCAAGACCGGCTACGATTACGCGCTCTTCCTCCATGCCGAGGACAGCTTCGCCTCGACCGGGCGCGTTGCCTTGCAGGTGCTCGGCGCGGCAGGCTGCATCGTCGGCTTCTGCGCCCCCAACATCGGCGGCGGCGGCCAGTTTGCCTACGCCAGCCTGGTCGACCTTCGCACGGGCGAGGTCGTCTGGTTCAACGTCCTGCAGGCCGGCACGCAGGTCGCCGGGATCAACATGGGCGACATTCGCAAGCCCGAGGGCGCGGCGCAGATGGTCGACCGCCTTCTCGGCCGCATGAAGCCCGGTCGCAACGTCGCCCGCGCGCAGAAGGCGAAGGCCCGGTGACCGCCGCCCTCGACCGCCGCGCACTCCTCGCCGGCGGCGGCGCCATTGCCGCGGCCAGCCTGATGCCCGCGCCCGCCAGCGCCCGCATCCTTCCGCGCGACATGACGCCGCTGATCGGCCCCGGCTACCGCCCGACCGACCGGGACGAGCTCGGATTGTGGCAGCAGATGGAGCGCGTCGAGGAAGAGCTCGCCGGCTCGAACATCCTCATCAAGGATCCGGCGCTCAACGCCTACCTCAAGGACCTCATCGGCAAGGTCGGCGGTCCCGCGGCGCGCGACGTGCGAATCTATCTGGCGCGCATTCCCGAATTCAACGCGGTGATGTTCCCGACCGGTTTCTCGGTGGTCTTTTCCGGCCTTCTCCTGCGCATGCGCAACGAGGCGCAGCTGGCGGGCGTGATCGCCCACGAAAGCGCGCACTTCCTGCGCAAGCACCAGATCCGCCAGTGGCGCGACACGCGCCGCAAGTCCGACGTCTTCGCCATCGCCTCGATGGCGGCGGGCGTCGCGGGCGGCGCGGCGGGCATCTACACCGGCGACCTTGCCCGGCTCGGCCAGCTCGGCACCATCCTGTCGATCCTCCGCTACAACCGCGTGCTCGAGGCCGAGGCCGACGCCATGGGCGTGCGCCTGCTGGCCGAGGCGGGCTACGCGCCGGGCGAGATGGCGCGCACATGGGAGCAGCTCATCGGCGAGCTCGACGCCTCGGCCCGCTACCGACGCAAGAAGCGCGACCGCGGCTGGTCGATCTTCTCGACCCACCCATTACCCGAATCGCGCATGGCCGACCTCAAGCTCTCCGCCGCGGAGGTGACCGTAACGGGCCGCACTTACGACCCGCACCGCGCCCGCTATCTCGGCGCCATCGCCGGCATTCGCTCGTCGCTGCTCGACGACCAGGTGAAGCTCAACGACCCCGGGGCAAGCCAGTATTTGATCGAGACGCTCGCGCAGGACGGCTGGAACGGGCTGCTGCGATTCTACGAGGCCGAGGTCTGGCGCCTGCGCAACCGCGCCGGGGACGATGCCCGCGCGGCGCAGGGTTATGCCGTGGCGGTTCAATATGCCGATGCGCCGGCTGATGCGTGGCGCTGGCACGGCATCATGCTGCAGAAGGCCGGCCAGCGGGAAGCCGCCCGAGCCGCCTACGCCCGCTATCTGTCGCTGGCGCCGAATGCGCCGGACGCGCCATTCATCCGCCAGCAGCTGTCGTTCCTGTGAGGTTGCCCATGAAATCGACCGTCTTCGCCGCGCTCGTCGCCAGCGCGCTCCTCGTCCCGACTCCGGTCGCCGCGCAGATCGGCTGGGGCGGCTACAGCCTCGTGCGGGCCAACCAGGCGCGAAGCGTCGGCGACGGATCGATGGTCGTCACGCCGCCGCGCGAATGGAATCGCAAGTCCACCGCCTGGGTGATCGACGACGTCCGCCAGGTCGAGGACTGGACGCTGAACGGCAACACGCTGGATTCGATGAGCTTCGTCAGCGGCCTCAAGGGCGGGCGCTACATCATTCGCCAGAACCGACGCGATGCGCAACAGGTGCCCAAGTTCCGCTCCGACATGACCGCGCCCGAAATCGCCGCGATGCTCGAAAGTTTCTATCGTGTCCGCGCCGGAACGCTCGAATTCAAAACGACCGGTCTGAGCCCGCGCCCCTTCATGGGCTACCCGGGCTTCCAGTTCGACTTCGACCATCTCGACAGCGACGAAGTGTGGCGGCGGGGACGGGCGGTCGGCGCGGTCATCGACACGCGCCTCTACCTCATCCTTCTTGACGGCGCGCGCTCGCACTATTTCGCGGCCGCGCTCCCGGATTTCGAGGCGACCGCCAACTCGGCGCGCTTCAAGCGCTAGGCGACCGGCGAGATCGGAGTCGCCGGCGGCTCCGTGCCGGGCACGGGCGGGGCGGGGACGTCGATGTCCGGCGTGGCCGGCGGGGTCTCGCTGGGCGCCGGGGTGGGCTGGCCGGGCTGCGGCGGCTGGGGCATGTCGGGGGTAGGGGTGTCGTCGGGCATCGGGATTCTCCTTGTCCCTCCAACGGTTCGGCGCGGCACATGGTTTCAGGGCGCTTGCCCCGCCGCATATCCTTGCTATAGGCCGCGCACCTTTCATGGCGACCGCGCGCGCGTGGCGGAATTGGTAGACGCGGCAGGTTTAGGTCCTGTTGTCGAAAGATGTGGGGGTTCGAGTCCCTCCGCGCGCACCATCGTCGCATCGCGGCGATCGGGCGTACCGGTTCAGGAAATGCGCGCGTTCGCCGTTAGTTGGACAGGAATGAAGAGCATTATGAAGACCGTCGAGACGGAGAATGAGGGCCTCAAGCGTGGCTACACGCTGACCATCCCGGCCAAGGATATCGATGCCCGCATGGACAGCGAAGTGAAGCGCATGGCGCCGCAGGTGCGCATGCCCGGCTTCCGTCCCGGCAAGGTTCCGCCGAACCTCATCCGCAAGATGCACGGCGAGCAGCTGCACGCCGAAGCGCTGCAGAGCGCGGTGCAGCTCGGCGTCCAGAAGCTCCTCAACGACAAGAAGCTCCGTCCGGCGACCCAGCCGGAAGTCTCGCTGGCCGACGGCTACGAGCAGGGCAAGGACGCCGAGGTCGAGGTCAAGTTCGAGGCGCTGCCCGACGTTCCCGCGCCCAAGATCGACGGCATCAAGCTCGAGCGCCTGACGGTCGAAGTCGACGAGGCGGTCGTTGACGAGCAGATCGCCCAGCTCGCCGGTTCGCAAAAGCGCTACGAGGACGCCAAGAAGGGCCACAAGGCCGCCAATGGCGACCAGGTCGTGATCGACTTCGTCGGCAAGGTCGACGGCGTCGCGTTCGACGGCGGCACCGGCACCGAGATGCCGGTCGTGCTCGGTTCGGGCCAGCTCATCCCCGGCTTCGAAGACCAGCTGGTCGGCGTCAAGGTCGGCGACGAGAAGCAGCTCAACGTCACCTTCCCGGACGATTACCCGGCCGAGAACCTCAAGGGCGCCGCCGCAACCTTCGACATCGTCGTCAAGGAAGTGAAGGTCGCCGGCGAGATGAAGATCGACGACGACTTCGCCAAGCAGCTTGGCCTCAACGACCTCGACCAGCTCAAGGGCCTGATCCGCGACCAGGCGCAGCAGGAACTCAACGGTCTCACCCGCACCCACATGAAGCGCCGCCTTCTCGACCAGCTGGCCGCCGACCATGATTTCGACGTGCCGGTGTCGATGGTCGATGCCGAGTTCGAAAACATCATGGCCCAGCTTCGCCACGAAGCCGGCCACGAAGAGGACAGCGAAGCGGCCCTCAAGGAAATCGAGGCCGAATCCGGCGATTATCGCAAGATCGCCGAACGCCGCGTCCGTCTCGGCCTGCTGCTCAGCGAAATCGGTGCCGCCAACGGCGTCGAGGTCACCCAGCAGGAAATGAACCGCCTGATCGGCCAGGCCGCCTCGCAGTACCAGCCGAAGGACCGCGAGCGCTTCATCCAGTACGTCCAGAACGAGCCGATGGCCGCCGCCCAGCTGCGCGCCCCGCTGTACGAGGACAAGGTGGTCGACTTCCTCTTCTCGAAGGCGGACGTGACCGATCGCGCGTCGACCCGCGAGGAACTCGAAGCCGACCTCGAGAGTGAGGAAGGCCACGTTCACGGTCCGGGCTGCGGTCACGACCATGGCGAGGCCAAGAAGCCCGCCGCCAAGAAGAAGGCCGCGCCCGCCAAGGCGAAGGCCGACGACAAGCCGGCCAAGGCGGACGCCAAGCCCGCGGCGAAGAAGGCCGAGGTCAAGGCTCCCGCCAAGAAGGCCGACGCCAAGCCGGCCGCCAAAAAGCCGGCGGCCAAGAAAAAGTAACGCGGAAATAAGGACGGCGATGTAGGGGAAGGGCATGAATCACCCGTCCAGCCCTTCCATCGCCGTCCTTCTTCCTTGCTACAACGAGGAAGCGGCGATCGCGCGCACCGTCGCCGGCTTCAAGGCGGCGCTGCCGACCGCCACCATCTACGTCTACGACAACAACAGCCGCGACCGCACGGTCGAGGAGGCGCGCAAGGCCGGCGCCGTGGTCTGCACCGAACGGATGCAGGGCAAGGGCAATGTGGTGCGCCGGATGTTCGCCGACATTGACGCCGACGTCTACGTCATGGCCGACGGCGACCTGACCTACGACCCCTCGGCGGCGCCGGCGATGGTTCGCCAATTGCTCGACGAGCAACTCGACATGGTCGTCGGCACCCGCCAGCACGAGGAAAAGGACGCCTATCGCGGCGGCCACGTGCTCGGGAACCGCTTGTTCACCGGCCTGCTGGCGCGCCTGTTCGGCCGCAGTTTCACCGACATCTTCTCCGGCTACCGCGCCTTCTCGCGCCGGTTCGTGAAGAGCTTCCCGGTCCTGTCGGAGGGCTTCGAGATCGAAACCGAAATGAGCGTCCACGCGCTCGAACTGCGCATGCCGGTGGGCGAGGTCGCGACCGCATATGGCGCGCGGCCGGAAGGGTCCGCCTCCAAGCTCAGCACCTATCGCGACGGCTGGCGCATCCTCAAGACCATCGGCACGCTCTACCGCGTCGAACGCCCCGTGCTGTTCTACGGCGGGCTGGGCGCGCTGCTGCTCGCGGCGGCGCTGCTGCTCTCGGTGGATCTCGTCATCACCTATCTCGACACCGGCTTGGTTCCGCGGGTCCCGACCGCGATCCTCGTCACCGGCATGGCGATCGTCGCGGTCTTGAGCTTCTTTGCCGGCCTGATCCTCGACACGGTCACGCGCGGCCGTCGGGAAATGCGGCGCCTTGCCTATCTGTCGCTGGCCGCGCCGCGCCCCTAGGCGCTGTCACATAATTGTCGCACCGATGCGGATTATCCGCAGCCGTCTTCTCTTCCCGTTTTGGAGTGATAGCATCACTAACGCAAGTTAAGGTCTGTTATTGGGCCTTGATAAAACGGGGAGTTAATCATGGCGAAGCGGGGTAGTTTCTTGTCCGTAACGGTGTCGATGCTTGCATTGGCCGTTCCGTCGACCGCCTATGCGCAGAACGTCGCGCCGACCGCGCCGGCGGCCGAAACGCAGGATCAGGACGCGATCGTCATCACCGGCTCGCGCATCCGTCGCGACCCGCTCAGCCAGGACGCGCCGGTCACCTACGTCGATCGCGCCGACATCGACAAGACCGGCCTCAACTCGATCAACGACGTGCTCCAGCGGCTGCCCAGCGCGGGCGGCGGGCTCAACGGCAAGTTCAACAATTCGGGCAACTTCGGCAATCCGCCCGACGGTGGCGGCGTCGGTGCGGGCGCGGCGGAAATCGACCTGCGTTACCTCGGCTCGAAGCGCACCCTCGTGCTCGTCGACGGGCTTCGCTACGTCAATGCCGCCTCGGCATCGGGCGTCCCGGGTTCGATCGACCTCAACGCCATTCCCGAAGCGATGATCGAACGCGTCGAAATCCTCCAGGACGGCGCGTCGGCCAT
>CAZKCD010000094.1:0-7630 GCA_964551235.1 uncultured Sphingomonas sp. | reverse complement strand
GCGTCGGGATCCCGATGCCCAGGTTGACGTAATAGCCGTCCTGCAGCTCACGCGCGGCGCGCGCCGCCATCTGGTTGCGGTCCCAGGCCATTATGCGCTCTCCCGTTCGCGCGTGGTCACGAATTCGATCTTCTTGTCGTAGGGCGCGCCGACGATCATCCGTTGAACGTAGACGCCGGGCAGATGGATGCAGTCGGGGTCGAGCGCGCCGACCGGCACGACTTCCTCGACCTCGACGACGCACACCTTGCCGCACGTCGCGGCGGGCAGGTTGAAGTTGCGGGCGGTCTTGCGGAAGACGAGGTTGCCGGTCTCGTCCGCCTTCCATGCCTTCACGATGCTGAGGTCGGCGAAGATGCCGCGTTCCAGGATGTAATCCTGCCCGTCGAAATTCTTCACTTGCTTGCCCTCGGCGACCTTCGTGCCGACGCCGGTCTTGGTGTAGAAGCCGGGGATGCCCGCGCCGCCGGCGCGCATCCGTTCGGCAAGCGTGCCCTGCGGGCAGAATTCGACTTCCAGCTCGCCCGCCAGATACTGCCGCTCGAACTCCTTGTTCTCGCCGACGTAGGAGGAGATCATCTTGCTTACCTGCCGCGTGCGCAGCAGCTTGCCGATGCCCTCGTTGTCGATCCCGGCATTGTTCGAGGCGAAGGTCAGGTCCTTCACGCCGCTGTCGCGGATCGCGTCGAGCAGGCGTTCGGGAATGCCGCACAGGCCGAAGCCCCCGGCCGCAATCAGCATGCCGTCGCGAAGCACGCCGTCGAGCGCCGCAGCCGCGCTCGGATAGAGTTTGTTGGCCATCCGTGTCTCCGTGGTTCGGGGACGGCCCTAGGGCGAGCGCGCGGGCCGGGTCAACCGTGCGACGGCTGCTCGACGGCCGGATCGCCAAACACCCACTGCCACATCGTCCGTCCGGGCGAGAAGGTGAAGGCCCCGGCGATGATCAGCGCGCCGCCGAAGAATTGCAGCAGGTGGCGGCGATGCGCCGCGAAATCGCGCCGCCGCGCGCTGAGGATGGCGCGCGGAATGGCGGTGAAGGTCAGGAGGGTGAAGAGGTGGATCCAGCTGAAGGCGCCGTCATTGACGTTGCGGATGAAGATCGTCGCGATCGCCGTCACCAGCATCAGCGACAGCCAGAGGTAGCCCAAGGTCTTGTGCCGCTTGCCGCCTTTCCTGGTGAGGAGGACATAGGCGCCGAGCGGGATCGCCGGGATGACGGTGGCGAGGTGAACGGCCAGCGCGGTATCGGCCACCCACGGCGTCGGCGGCGCAAGCCCCGCCAGCCAGCGGATGAAGCCGTAGAGCGACAGGCCGAACAGCAGGGCCGAGGCGAGCCCGACGGCGCCGCGCACGGCAGGATGATGGTCGAGCGGCGGGCCGGGACGCGCCGAGGGCGAAGCAAGGGTTGCACTGATCATGTCCCGATCCTGCCCGCTGCCCGCTTGCCAGCAATTGCCCATGCGCTAATCGTGCCGGGGACTTCGCCGACGGTGCGCAGCGGACGGTTGGCGATGCGCGAAATGGCATGGGGGACGAATGCTGAGCGTGCGCGAGTGGGTAATCGACATGGCGATCGTGCTGGCGGCGGGGGTCGTCCTGGCCGCGCTCGGCCCGTTCGACAGCTACCAGCTGGGCGACTTCGCCGACCGCCTCGCTTACTGGCTGCCCGCGACGCTGATCGGCTACGCCATCTTCCGCCCGACCGGCGCGCTGATCCTGTGGCTGGCGAGACGCATGGCCTTTCCGTTGTGGAGCGCGATCCTCGGCTCCGTGCTGCTGGCCGCCATCCCCGGCACGATCGCGATCGCCATGTTCGGCGGCTACGACTGGGGCAAGCTGCTGCCAGCGACCGCCCTCTTCCCGCTCTACGTCAACGTCGCCCTCGTCGGCGCATTGATCATGGCGGTGTTCGTGCTCCTCCAGCGGCCCGTGGCCGCGCCCGCCGAGCAAGGCGCGCCTGTCGCCGCGCCGTCCTCCGCGGTATCAGCCCAGCCGCCCGAGCCCGCCTTCCTCGACCGCCTGCCGCCCGGCTTCCCCCAACCGCTCGTCGCGCTGGAGATGGAGGATCATTACGTCCGCGCCCACGGGCAGAACGGGCGCAGCGAGCTGGTCCTGCTGCGCATGCGCGATGCCGTCGCCGAGCTGGCGGGCATGGAAGGCGAGCGCGTTCATCGCAGCTGGTGGGTCGCCCGCGCCGCCGTCACCGGCAAGCGCCGCGACGGCCGCAACCTCGTGCTGACGCTCGACGGCGGCCTCCAGGCCCCCGTCGCCCGCGACCGCGTTGCCGACCTCAAGGCCAAGGGCTGGATCTAGAAGGGCGCGGGCACCTTCCAGGCCAAGGCGATGCGCGCCTTTTTCGGCGTGCCGTCGACCACCACGTCCCAGTATAGTTGCCCGGGCCTGCTTTCGGCCACCGCTACCCGCCAGACGTGCGGGCGATCGCGGTCCTTTTCCAAGATGAACGTCTTTTCCAGCGGCAGCATCGTCAAGGCATGCCGCGCGCCCAGTTTGCAGCGATCCGCGTCGATCGTCTCGTCCCGACACTCGACTGCGAACGGCAAGGGCGCCGCCCCCGCCGCCTGGTCGCGCGCCCACGCCAACCAGCGCAGCGTCTGCTTGGCCTCTTCGAGGCTGGCGGAATGATTCATGCCCGCGAACTCGCCGACGCAATCGCCCATCCGGATCTTCTCGGACGCGGTCGGAGGGTTCGGCTTTCCTCCATGAAGGCCGATATGATAGTCGCGGCGCACGCAAAAGCCGTCGCCGGTCGGGCGGGCGCGCCCTTCGAAAGTGATCGCCAGCGGATCGCCGTCGGTTATGATTCCCCTTGCGACCCGATGGGCTACCACGTCGCGCGCCATGTCGGTCGGCAGCAATTCCCCGGCCAGCGTGGCGGTCGGCGCTGCCCACCGACCTTTCGGCGCGGGATCGTCCCACGCGCTCGGCGACATCATCAACACGCTCAACGCAACCAGCATGACGGCCTCCGCTTCGATCCGCGAACCTAGTCGATCGCCGCGATCGCCGCCAGCGCCTCGGCGCGGCGATCCCAGGGCACGAAGACATGGTCGTGGCGCAGGCCGGCGATGACGTTGGCGGCAATTCCGCGCGCGGTCAGGCGGCGCGTCAGTTCGGCAGACAGGCCGACCGCCTCGAGGCTGGAATGGACGGTCAGGGTGATGCGCGCCCAGCCGCCGCCGGCGCGCTCGACCACGACGCCGTCGCCCTCGGCCTCGCGGATCAGCGCGAACGTGCCGTCGGGAAGGGCGCCGCCGTCATGCGCGGCGAACGCATATTCGACCGGCGCCAGCGCCGGCGCCAGGGTCGCGAGGAGCCGGTCGAGGTCGCGCTCGCCCGGCTCCGTCACGGCGGCGTTTAGCCGCGCAGCTTGGAGAGGACGCCCTGCAGCTGCATGGCGTTCGACATGTCGCCCTCGACCTTCAGCTTGCCGGTCATGAAGGCGGTCATGCCGTCGAGCTGGCCGTCGGCCATCGCCTGCCAGTCGTCCCAGCCGATCTTGATGGTGGTGTCGGCGTCGCCGTCGTCTTCCGAGACGCTCTCGCCCGCGCCGTCGAGCATGATCACGCCCTTGTCGCCGAAGTCGAGCTTCACGCGCTTGCCGGGCAGCCAGGCCTGGTTTTCCTGCATCTTGGCGGCGAGTTCGGACTTGGTCATGCTGGTCTCCTGCGGGATGATGCTGCCGAGGTAGCCGCGCCGCCCGCTTGCTTCAAGGCGGCTTGGTTTCGTGGCCCGCCACGCCTATCTGCCCTGCCATGACCTACGACGCGAACCTGCAACTCTTCATCGATGGCGCCTGGCAGAGCGGTGAAGGCCGCGACCTTGCCCCCGTCATCAACCCCGCCACCGCCGAGACAATCGCCGAAGTGCCGATGGCGACCGCCGCCGACCTCGACGCCGCGCTCGCCGCCGCCGAGACGGCCTATCCCCTTTGGCGCGCCACCGACGTCGAGAAGCGCGCCGCGATCCTCCACAAGGCCGCCGACCTGCTGAAGGAACGCGCCGACCATATCGGCCGGCTGCTGACGCAGGAGCAGGGCAAGCCGCTGGCCGAGGCCAAGGGCGAAGTGCTGGGCGCGGCCTCGATGTTCGACTGGTATGCGGAGGAGATCAAGCGCGACTACGGCCGCCTGCTGGTCCGCCCGACCGGCCAGCGTTCGATGGTCATCCACCAGCCGGTCGGCGTCGTCGCCACCTTCACGCCGTGGAACTTCCCGATCTACCTGCTCGCCAAGAAGGTCGCCGCCGCGCTCGCCGCGGGCTGCGCGGTCATTTCCAAGCCGCCCGAGGAAACGCCCGGTTCGACCGGCGCGGTCGCCCGCGCGCTCGACGATGCGGGGCTGCCCAAGGGCGTATTCCAGCTGGTCCACGGCGTGCCCGACATGGTCAGCCGCCACCTGATCGGCAGCGAGATCGTCCGCAAGGTCAGCTTCACCGGCTCGGTCCCGGTCGGCAAGCATCTGATGAAGCTCGCCGCCGACGGCGTGAAGCGCCTGACGCTGGAGCTGGGCGGGCACGCGCCGGTGCTGATCTTCGACGATTGCGACCTCGACAAGACGCTCGACATGGTCGTGCCGCAGAAATTCCGCAACGCCGGCCAGGTCTGCGTCTCGCCCACGCGCTTCTACGTGCAGGACGGCATTTACGACGCCTTCGTGAAGGGCTTCGCCGAGCGCACCAAGCAGGTCACCGTCGGCAACGGTCTCGACGCCGGCACCAAGATGGGCCCGCTCGCCAACGGCCGCCGTCCGGAAGCGATCGACGCGCTGGTGCGCGACGCGGAGAAGAAGGGCGCGCGCGTCATGGCCGGCGGCCAGCGCGGCAACGACGGCTATTTCTTCCAGCCCACCCTGCTCGCCGACGTGCCGCTCGAAGCGGACATCATGAATAACGAGCCGTTCGGCCCGGTCGCGGTCGCCCGCGCGTTCAAGGATTTCGACGAGGCCATCCACGAGGCCAACCGCCTGCCCTTCGGCCTCGCCGCCTTTGCCTTCACCGAAAACGGCCGCCGCGCCAACCTGCTCGGCGACGCGATCGAGGCGGGGATGGTCGGGATCAACAGCTTCGCCATCTCGATGGCCGACGCGCCGTTCGGTGGGGTCAAGGATTCGGGCTTCGGCTCCGAAGGCGGCAAGGAAGGGCTGGAAACCTACCAGGTCGTCAAGGCGATCCACCAGGCCTGACGCCGTTTCGGCCGGCGACGCGGCGCGTTCCCCCTCCCCAACGCGCCGCATCCCCGCTAAAGCGCGCGGCATGACGACACGCACCGGCGGCCAGATCCTTGTCGACCAGCTTCGCATCCAGGGATGCGACCGCATTTTCACCGTGCCCGGCGAGAGCTTCCTCGCTGTGCTCGACGCGCTCCACGACGCGCCGGAGATCGACACGGTCGTGTGTCGGCAGGAGGGCGGGGTCGCCTACATGGCCGATGCCGACGGCAAGATGACCGGCCGCCCGGGCGTCGCCTTCGTGACGCGCGGGCCGGGCGCGACCAACGCCAGCGGCGGCGTCCACGTCGCCTTCCAGGATTCGACCCCGATGATCCTGTTCGTCGGCGACCTCGACCGCGCCGACCGCGACCGCGAAGGCTTCCAGGAAATCGACATGGCGGCCTTCTTCGGCCCCATCGCCAAGTGGGCGGCGCGGATCGACGATGCCCGCCGAATCCCCGAATATGTCGCCCGCGCCTGGCGCGTCGCCACCTCGGGCCGCCCCGGCCCCGTCGTGCTGGCGATCCCCGAGGACATGCTGCGCGACAGCGTCGAGGCCGAGGATCGCCCCGCCATCCCGCCGATCAACCAGCCGCCCTGCGCGGGCGCGGTCGAGGCGCTGTTCGGCCTGTTGAAGGAAGCGACCAACCCCGTCGCGATCATCGGCGGCGCGGGCTGGAACCCAGCGGCGGCGCATTTCTTCGAAACCTTTGCGGCGCGCCACGGTATTCCCACTGCCGCCGCTTTCCGTCGCCAGGACGCGATCGACAACAGCTGCCGCGTCTATGCGGGCCAGCTGGGCTATGGCCCCAATCCCAAGCTGCAGCAGCGCATCCGCGAGGCGGACCTGCTGATCGTCGCCGGCGCGCGGCTGGGCGAGAGCACGACCGACGGCTACAAGCTCGTCACCCCCGACCATCCCGACCAGATCCTGGTCCACATCCATCCCGACCCCAACGAGCTGGGCCGGGTCTACAAGACCGAGCTGCCGATCTGCGCGGAGATGGACGAGTTCGCCGAGGTGCTGGCCGACTGGCACGACCCCGACCTGCTACCCTTCACCGCGGGCGCGGAAGCGCACCGCGAATGGCTCGACTGGTCGACGCCGGCCCCGCGCGAGGGCGTGAAGCTCGACCTCGGCCCGTGCGTCGAGGCGATGCGCGAGGCGATGCCGGCCGACACGATCGTGTGCAACGGCGCGGGCAATTTCTCGGGCTGGTGGCACCGCTACTGGCGGTACGGCGTGATGCCGACGCAGCTCGCGCCGACCAGCGGGACGATGGGCTACGGCCTGCCCGCCGCCGTCGCCGCAGCCCTGCGCTTCCGCGACCGGCCAGTGGTCTGCGTCGCGGGCGACGGCGACTTTTTGATGAACGGGCAGGAACTGGCGACCGCCGCGCAATATGGCGCGGACCTGCTCGTCGTCCTCGTCGACAACGGCGCTTACGGTACGATCCGCATGCACCAGGAACGCGACTATCCGGCGCGCATCAGCGCGACCGCGCTCGCCAATCCGGATTTCGTGAAGCTGGCAGAAGCCTTTGGCGGGTGGGCGACGCGGGTCGAGGAAACGAGCCAGTTCGCGGCTGCGCTGAGCGAGGCCCTCAACCGCAAGGGCATCCGCCTCCTCCACTGCGTCACCGACGTCGAGGTGATCAGCAACCAGACGACGATCGATCGCCTTCGCCAGCGGGCTTGAACGGCAGGCGCGGGCGCCGGTCCACGCGGACCCGGACCAGCGCCAGCGTCACCCCGACCGTGGCCCGGATGGCGTCGCGCGACACGGCGAAATTGCCTTTGCGCTCATGGGGTTGGTCGCCGTCGAAGAACATGACGCACCAACGCGTTAACCATAGACCGGTTGCTTGCGGAACGCCCCGCTTCGGACTGATCGACGGGCAAGATGATCCGAAATGAAAAGGGCCGCCCCGGCGGGACGGCCCTTCATGGTATCGCTTGAAGCGGGCTTAGAACTCGTTGCCCTGCGCGTCTTCAAGGTCGCCCTTGACGTATTGCGCTTCGCCCTTCTCTTCCTGGCGCTTGCCCTCGTTCTCGAGCGAGGGGTTGTTGGTGACGTCGCCGATGACCTGCTTGGTGTTGCCAATGGCCTCGTTGGTCATGCCTTTGACGTTTTCCTTGAACTCACCCATCGTCATTACTCCTTGTCGACTGATGCCGATCCAACGGAGAAGGGCGGCGCCGGTTGCTCGGCTCGTCGCGCGATCAGATGAGTCCGGCGAGCGGGCTCGACGGGTCGGCATAGCGGCGCTTCTGCATGCGCCCCGCCAGATAGGCCTCGCGCCCCGCCTCGACCGCCAGCTTCATCGCGCGCGCCATGCGGATCGGCTCCTTGGCTTCGGCGATGGCGGTGTTCATCAGCACGCCGTCGCAGCCCAGCTCCA
>CAZKCD010000093.1:0-7702 GCA_964551235.1 uncultured Sphingomonas sp. | reverse complement strand
GACGTTTCCATTCTCGTCGCCACGACCGTCATCGAGGTGGGCGTCGACGTGCCCAACGCCTCTCTGATCGTCATCGAAGGGGCCGAACGCTTCGGCCTTGCCCAGCTCCACCAGTTGCGCGGGCGCGTCGGGCGCGGCGCGGCGCTCAGCCGCTGCATCCTGCTGCGCGGATCGACGCTGAGCGAGACGGGCAGGGCGCGCCTCGCCCTGATGCGCGAGACCAACGACGGCTTCCGCATCGCGGAGGAAGATCTGAAGCTCCGCGGCCCCGGTGAAATCCTCGGGACGCGCCAGTCGGGCGACCAGGCCTTCCGTCTTGCCAGTCCGGAGGACGTGCAGGTGCTCGCGCCCCTCGCGCAGAGCGATGCGCAGCTGCTCCTCGACCGCGACGGCGGCCTCGCCAGCCCGCGCGGAGAGGCCGCACGCACATGCCTCTATTTGTTCGAACGCGACGCCGCGGTAGGGCTGCTACGCAGCGGCTAGGCGGTCAGCAGCCCGTGCTTCTTCTTGCCGAGGCTCAGCTTGCCCTCGGTCACCACCAGCGCGGGATCGCTGACGACGACGTCGTCCAGCTTGACCGCGCCCTCGGCGATCTTGCGCTTGGCCTCGCCGTTCGACGCGCAGAAACCCAGGCCCGTCAGCGCGGCGAGCACGGACATGCCGCCGCCGGTCGCGAGCGTCGGCAGGTTGCCGCCCGCCGCGCCGTCCTCGAAGGTGCTGCGCGCGGTCTCGGCCGCGTCGCGGGCGGCTTCCTCACCGTGCAGCATCGCGGTCGCCGCATTGGCCAGCGCGATCTTCGCTTCGTTGATTGCTTGGCCTTCCAGTTTCCCAAGTCGATCAATCTCTTGGAGGTCGATGTCGGTAAACAGTTTCAGGAACTTGGCGACGTCGGCATCGGCCGTGTTCCGCCAGAACTGCCAGTAATCGTAGGCGCTCAGTTGCCCGGCGTTGAGCCAGATCGCGCCGCGCGCGGTTTTGCCCATCTTCTTGCCGTCGGCGGTGGTGATGAGCGGCGTGGTGACGCCGAACAATTCCTCCGCGCCGCCTGTGCGACGCGTCAGCTCGATGCCGTTGACGATATTGCCCCACTGGTCCGAGCCGCCCAGCTGCAATCGGCAGCCGTGGCGCCGGTTCAACTCGCGGAAGTCGTAGGCCTGCAGGATCATGTAGTTGAATTCGAGAAAGGTGAGCGGCTGTTCGCGGTCGAGCCGCAGCTTGACGCTGTCGAAGGTCAGCATGCGGTTGATCGTGAAATGCGTGCCGACGTCACGCAGCAGGTCGATGTAGTTGAGCTTCGCCAGCCACTCGTCATTGTCGACCAGGATCGCGGCGTTCGGCCCATCGAAGTCGAGGAACCGCTCGAACACCTTGCGGATCGAGGCGATATTGGCCTGTATCGCGGCGTCGGTCAGCAGCTGGCGGCTCTCGTCGCGCCCGCTGGGATCGCCGATCTTGGTCGTGCCCCCGCCCATCAGCACCACCGGTCGATGCCCGGTCTGCTGCATCCGGCGCAGCATCATGATCTGGACGAGGCTGCCGACGTGCAGGCTCGGCGCCGTCGCGTCGAAGCCGATATAACCCGTCACCGCTTCCTTGGCGGCCAGGGCGTCAAGCCCCGCCGCGTCGGTGAGTTGGTGGATATAGCCGCGCGTCTCGAGCAGCGTGAGAAGGGAGGAGGAGAACGTCATGGCCCGGCGCTCTAGCAGGCGGGCGCGTTCCGCCCAAGTGGGCGCTTGCATGGCCGCGCGGGCCACGCGATAGCACCCCACGATGCAGCCGCTCTACCGCCATCCCGACACACCCGCCGGCGCGATCCGCGAGGTCGAGGCCTCGCTGGAGCGGACCGCCGACGGCGCCATTGCCCGCTTTCGCGCGATCGGTGACCTGTCGCGCCTCGTCATCCCGCCGCCCGCGACCCCGGGCCGGGCCGACGACCTGTGGCGCACCACCTGTTGCGAACTGTTCGTCGGCGGGGAAGGCGGGGCCTACACCGAGTTTAATTTCAGCCCGTCCGGCCAATGGGCCGCCTACGCCTTCTCCGGCTACCGTAAGGGCATGGCCGATGCCGATGCCGAGGTGTCGATCGAATTTTCGCCGGATAGCAACGGCTTCACGCTGGAAGCGCATATTCGTTCGTCATTTCCGAACCCCGCGCGCGTCGGCCTGACGGCCGTCATCGACGAGGCCGATGGCCGGCAGCGTCTCTGGGCAACGGCGTTCGCGCCGGGCAAGGCGGATTTTCACGCGGAGTCGGTCCGCATCCTGTTTTTCGATGGAGTTAGCGCGGAATGAAACTGGGTATCGAACGGCTGCTGGACGATCCCTCGTTGCGTGCTCCGCTCGCGGGCAAGCGCGTCGCCCTGCTCGCCCATCCGGCCAGCGTCACCCGCGATCTCACCCACAGCATGGACGCGCTCGTGGCCTTGGGCGACATCCAGCTGTCCGCCGCCTTCGGCCCGCAGCACGGGCTAAAGGGCGACAAGCAGGATAACATGATGGAGACCCCGGACGAGGTCGACGCGCGCCTCGGAATCCCCGTCTTCAGCCTCTACGGCGAGGTCCGCCGCCCGACCGTGGCCATGATGGACACGTTCGACACGATCCTCATCGACCTGCAGGACCTCGGCTGCCGCATCTACACCTTCGTCACCACCTTGCTCTACGTGCTCGAGGCCGCCGCCGAGCATGGCAAATCCGTCTGGGTCCTGGATCGCCCCAATCCCGCCGGCCGCCCGGTCGAGGGGACGATGCTGCTGCCCGGCTGGGAGAGCTTCGTCGGCGCGGGGCCGATGGTCATGCGCCACGGCCTCACCATGGGCGAAATGGGCGCCTGGTTCGTTCGTCATTTCAACCTGGACGTCGATTATCGCGTGATCGCGATGGAAGGCTACGACCCCGAGGCCGCGCCGGGCTTCGGCTGGCCCACGGACCGCCTGTGGATCAACCCGTCGCCCAACGCGCCCAACCTCAACATGGCCCGCGCCTATGCCGGCACGGTCATGCTCGAAGGCGCGACGCTGAGCGAGGGCAGGGGCACCACCCGCCCGCTCGAACTGTTCGGCGCCCCCGACCTCGACGCCCGCGCGATCGCCGCGGAGATGGAGAGGCTCGCTCCGCAATGGCTCAACGGCTGCCGGATGCGCGAAGTGCATTTCGAGCCGACCTTTCACAAGCACGTCCACCAGCTCTGCAACGGCCTCCAGGTCCATGCCGAGGGCGACGCCTACGACCATCACGCCTTCAAGCCGTGGCGCTGGCAGGCGCTCGCCTTCAAGGCGATCCGCAACTTGATGCCCGATTACGATTTGTGGCGCGACTTCCCCTACGAATATGTTTTCGACAAGCTGGCCATCGACGTGATCAACGGCGGCCCGGCGCTGCGCGAATGGGTCGACGACCGCGCCGCCGAAGCAGGCGACCTCGACGCGACCGCGGTGCCGGACGAGCAAAAGTGGAAGGCCGAGATCGCCGACCTCCTCATTTACTAAGGACCACTATTTCTTCCGGCTGAGCTCGCGCATCGCATCGTCTAGTCCTTCGAGCGTCAGGCCGTACATGCGCTCGTCCATCAATTTGCGGATCAGCTGCGTCGAATAGCTGTGGCCCCAATAGGCTTCCGGCACCGGGTTGAGCCACGCCGCGCTGGGGTAGGTATCGACGAGCCGCTTCAACCAGACTGCGCCCGGCTCCTCGTTCATATGCTCGACCGAGCCGCCGGCGTGGGTGATTTCGTAGGGGCTCATCGCCGCGTCGCCGACGATCACGAGCTTATGGTCGTGGCCGAACTTGTGCAGCACGTCCCACGTCGGCGTCCGGTCCGTGAAGCGGCGGCGGTTTTCCTTCCACACGCCTTCGTAAATGCAGTTGTGGAAGTAGAAATGCTCGAGGTGCTTGAACTCGGTGCGGCAGGCCGAGAACAATTCCTCGCAGAGGCGGACGTGGCCGTCCATCGACCCGCCGATGTCGAGGAAGAGGAGGAGCTTGACCGCATTGTGCCGCTCGGGGCGCATGTGGACGTCGAGCCATCCCTGACGGGCGGTGCCGTCGATGGTCGCATCGATGTCGAGCTCGTCCGCCGCGCCCTCGCGGGCGAAGCGGCGCAGGCGGCGGAGCGCGACCTTGATGTTGCGCGTCCCGATCTCGCGCGTGTCGTCGAGGTCCTGGAACTCGCGCTTCTCCCACACCTTGATCGCGCGGCCGTGGCGGCCCGGGCCGCCGATGCGGACACCTTCGGGATTGTAGCCGGAATGGCCGAACGGGCTGGTGCCGCCGGTGCCGATCCACTTGTTGCCGCCCTGGTGCTTGCCCTGCTGCTCCTCGAGCCGCTTCTTGAGCGTCTCCATGATCTCGTCCCACGAGCCCAGTGACTTGATCGCCTCCATCTGCTCGGGCGTCAGGTAGAGCTCGGCGACCGCCTTGAGCCATTCCTCGGGTATGGTCGTGCCTTCCTCGCCGTCGCCGGCGAGCACGCCCTTGAACACCTCGCCGAAGATGCGGTCGAAGCGGTCGAGCTGGCTTTCGTCGTGCACGAAGATGGCGCGGGCGAGGTAGTAGAATTGCTCGGGCTCGGCCGCGATCACCTCGGCGTCGAGCGCCTCGAGAAGCAGGAGATGCTCCTTGAGGCTGGCCGGGATTCCCCCGCGGCGCAGCGCATCGACGAACGAGATGAACATGGGCCCCGCTTTGCCGCCTCATGCAAGCGCTGTCGAGGGGCGGGCGCGTGGTTAACCGGACGGTTACCAATGGCGGCTACACCCGCTCCAACATCAGTGGGGTGAGTGAAGGTCACATGGCGACGCACGGTCTGGAAGAAGTCACCGAAAACGCGATCCGCAAGGTCGCCCGCGAATGCGGCGGCCTGTCGATCGAATGCAGCGATGTCGCCGGCTACGTCCAGGCGGTCGCCGCCCGGATCAGCACGCACCTTCGAACGCTCGACGTGCTCGAGGAGGTCACGAACCAGCTGCTCGCCGACCAGAGCCGGGTAAGCGATTCGACCGACGAGGCGCGGGTGCTTTCCGAACAGGCCAAGGCCAAGCTCGACGCGGGCCGCGAGGCGATCGAAGGCACTATTGCCGGCTTCAAGGATTTGACCGACCTCGTCGTCAACCTCGGCGAGCGCATGGCCGGCTTCGCCACCGCCATGAATCAGGTGCAGAACGTCTCCTCCACGATTGAGGCGATCGCCCGCAAGACCAACATGCTCGCGCTCAACGCCACTATCGAGGCCGCGCGCGCCGGCGATGCCGGCCGCAGCTTCGCGGTCGTCGCGGCCGAGGTGAAAAAGCTCGCCCACGACACGCGGACCGCGACCAGCCAGATCGGCCTCACTATCGGCGAATTGACCCGCGAGGCGGACGCCGTCACCAGCGAGATCAAGACCGGCGTCGAGCGCAGCCGTGCCGCCCAGTCGGGGATCGCCGAGATCAGCGAGACCGTGCGCGAAGTCGGCGAAATCGTCGACATGGTCGATCGCCAGACCGAGGGCATCGCCCACTCGACCAGCATGATCCAGACCAGCGTCGACCGCGTGAAGGCGGGCCTGACCGACTTCGCCGAGGACGCGCGCGAGAATGGCGGCCAGCTCCTCCAGGTCGAGCGTCGCCTGACCGACGTCGAGATGATGGCGAATACCATGCTCAACACGCTCGCCAATTCGGGCGCCGAGATCGACGACACGCCGATGATCCTGAAGGCGCAGGATTACATGCGCCAGATCGCCTCGGTGATCGAGGCGGCGGTGGACCGCGGCGAAGTGACGCTCGCCGACGTGTTCGACCGCAACTATCGCGAACGTCCGGGCTCGAACCCGAAGCAGTATGACACCGCCTTCTGCGACGCCGCCGACCGATTCGTGCAGCCGATCCTCGACCGGATCGTCGCCAGCGACAACCGCGTGCTCGGCACCACCATCGGCGACGAGAACGGCCATTTGCCGACGCACCTCAGCGCCCGCTCGCAGCCGCAGGGCGACGATCCGGTGTGGAACGACGCGCATTGCCGCAACCGCCGAATCCTGATCGACGACCAGACGCGCTTCGCGCACGCCCAGAACGAGCCGACGCTGATGACGTACCTCATGACCCGCGGCGACGAGTCGATCGCGGTGAAAAACGTCTACGTTCCGCTGTTCATCAAGGGCCGCCGCTGGGGCAACCTCGAACTGGCCTATCGCGACGACGCCTGATTGAAGGCGCGCGCGAGGTCGGCTATGAGGTCGTCCGCATCTTCGTGGCCGATGTTGAGGCGGACGAGCAAGGGGCCACTCTCCGGCGTCGGTCGCTCCAGTCCCTTGTAGGTGAAGACGAGGCTGTTGGCGCCGCCCCAGCTGTAGCCGATCTTGAACAGCTCGAGCGCTTCGACGAAGCGCACGACGCGGGCGCGGTCCCAGCGGCCGAGGACGATCGAGAAAATCCCCGCGGACCCGGTCCAGTCGCGTTTCCAGTGATCGTGGCCTGGGCAGTCGGGAAAGGCCGGGTGCAGCACCGCCGTTACCTCGTCCCGCTCCTTCAGCCAAGTCGCGACCTTGAGCGCGCTCGCGCCAACGTGCCGTAGCCGAATGTCGAGCGTCTTGAGCCCCCGGAGCACCAGTGAGCAGTCGTCGGGCGAGACCGACAGGCCAAGCTCGTTGTAAGCGGTGCGCATCTTGGCGTGCAGCGCGGGATCGCGCGTCGCGACCGATCCCATCAGTACGTCGCTATGCCCGCCCTGGTACTTGCTCAGCGCCTGGATCGACAGGTCGCACCCGGCCGCGAAGGCGTCGAACAGCAGCCCCGCGCCATAGGTGTTGTCGATCGCCACCGAGACGCCGCGGGCATGCGCCGCCGCGGCGATGGCGGACACGTCCTGCACCTCCATCGTCACCGAACCTGGGCTCTCGCACCAGACGAGCACGGTTTCGTCGCGGATCAGGTCGGCGATGCCGCCGCCGATCGTCGGGTCGTACAGCGTCGTGCTGACGCCCAGCCGCGCGAGCATCCCTTCCGCAAACTCGCGCGTCGGCCCGTAGGCGCTCTCCGGCAGCAAAAGGTGCGTGCCGGTCCGCGCGAAGGCCAAAAGGGTGAGACTGATCGCCGCCAGACCGCTTGGCGCCAACAGCACTTGCTCCGCGCCCTCGATAGCACCGAGCTTCAGCATCAACTCGCGCGCGGTTGGCGTGCCATAGATGCCGTAGCGATACTGGCCGGGATGCGGGTTTTCGGCGGCGTCCATGTCCGCGAACACCACGGTGGACGCGCGATAGGTCGGCGTCGTCAGCGCGACAAAATCGGTGGAGGCATGCGCGTCCGGGTGGATCAGGCGGGTGGCCGATTTCCGGTCCTTGCCGCCGGCCATGCCTAGCCCTGGCGCCGCGCCATGAAGGCCAGACGCTCGAACAGCATGACGTCTGCCTCGTTCTTGAGCAGCGCGCCGTGGAGCGGCGGGATCGCCTTGGTGGGATCGCGGTTCTGCAGCACGTCGAGCGGCAGGTCTTCGTGCAGCAGCAGCTTCAACCAGTCGAGCAGCTCGCTGGTCGAGGGCTTTTTCTTGAGGCCAGGCACGTCGCGGATTTCGTAGAAGATGTCGAGCGCGCGGCTGACCAGCGTCTTCTGGATCTTGGGGAAGTGGACGTCGATGATCGACAGCATCGTGTCGCGGTCGGGGAAGCGGATGTAGTGGAAGAAGCAGCGACGAAGGAAGGCGTCGGGCAATTCCTTCTCGT
>CAZKCD010000092.1:0-7850 GCA_964551235.1 uncultured Sphingomonas sp. | reverse complement strand
ACCGGCGGCGCAGGCCGCGATTTCGCCAACGCGGTGGTGCTGGTCGAAAGCAGCGACGCGCCGGCCGCCATGCTACGTGATTTGAAGGCGATCGAGCGCGATTTCGGGCGTCGGCCGGGCCGCCGCTGGGGGCCGCGTCCGCTCGACCTCGACATCCTGGCGTGGAGCGGCGGGCAGGTTCGCTCGCGCTTCCTCACCGTTCCGCACCCGCACCTCGCCCGGCGCCCGTTCGCGATCGGCCTGCTGGCGGCGATTTCTCCCCGCTGGCCGATAGAGGGCGCGCTTACCGCGCGTCATCTCGCCAACCGCCTTGCGAGCCGCCGCCCGACGCGCTAGGCGCTCCCGCGGTGCGAGGGCCCTTAGCTCAGTCGGTAGAGCAACTGACTTTTAATCAGTAGGTCGATGGTTCGAATCCATCAGGGCTCACCACCATCCCGGAACAAGCTGCAACCATCCGGTAAGCTTTTGCCGATACATCCGATTCCAGCTCGAGACCCGTCAGCGGAGTGCGACGTTGGAACAGATGCCGGTTGAAACGACGACCTATTCCCTGGAACGCGCCGCGCCGTCGAAGGCCGAGCGGCGCGACGACAAGCGCCACCTCACCCTCTTCCGCGTCGGCGCGATGACGATCGAAGGGCGCCGCGAGCTGTGCCTCATCAAGAATATCAGCGCCGGCGGGATGAAGATCCGTCCCTATTGCGCGCTCGAAATCGGCGACCGGCTGACGGTCGAGCTGAAGACGGGGACCAGCGCCGACGGGAGTGTCGCCTGGATCGACGGCGGCAACGCCGGGGTCGAGTTCGACGAGCCGGTGGACGTGATCGACATTCTCTCGGCCTCGCAGGACGGGCCGCGCCCGCGCATGCCGCGGATCGAGGTCGAATGCCACGCCACCGTTCGCGAGGGCGCCCAGACCTGGCGGATGCGCGTCGTCGACGTGTCGCAGGGCGGCGCGAAGCTGGAAAGCGCCACCGTCCTGGCGCGGGGCAGCGACCTCATCGTCACCCTGCCCGACCTTGCGCCGCAGCCCGGCGTCGCGCGCTGGTGCGAGGACGGCTACATCGGCGTGACCTTCAACCGCCTGCTCTCGCTTGGCGAACTGGTCGACTGGCTGCGCGCGATGCGCGACGAGGCCCGCGCGGCCTGAGCCGCGGTAAACGTCGCCACTGACGGATCGTCAGCCCTCGATCGAGGGCGAGGGGCGACCGAAGATCCAGCGCTCGGCCACTTCGCGTTCGCCGTCGGAGAGCACGTGCTTCTTCACCGGCGGCCGCCGGAAATCGAGTTTCGCGGCCGGCTTGGGGCTCGGCACGTGACGCAGCACGGCTTCTGTCGCGAGCAGCGAATCGAAGGCGACCCCAGCGCGGCCTCCATCGACCCAGGCAACGTGGCTGGCGAGATTGAGTTCGCCCTTGCGGAAGCGGACGGTCGCCCCGGCGACGGGCAGCCGCGGCCCTTCCACCAGCGCGCCATGTTCGGACAGGTTGCGCATCTTGACGTCGAAGCTTTCGCCCTCGCCAACCAGCTGCGCGGCCATCAATACGTGCGAGCGGCGCGAACGCCGGTTCTGCGACATGCTGCTTTCGTCCATGTCGTGCGTTCTAAACCGTTCCGGTAAACGCTTCGTTGAGGGCCACGCTTGAAAAACGGGAAAATTCGCCTCCTTGCCGCCCTTCTCCTGGCCGGCCTGTTCGTCGTGCTCGGCCTCATCGGTGGTCCCGGAACGCCGGTCGACGAGCGGCTGGTCCGCGCGATCCACGCTTACTCGGCCGATGCCACGCTGGAACGGGGGGCGGTCCTGTTGACCTATGCCGGCAGCGCGTTCGTGCTCGTCCCCCTCACCCTGCTGTTCGCCCTGATCCTGCTCGTCCAGAAGCGGCGGTGGGATGCCCTGGCCTTGCTAGTGATGGCGCTGGGCGGGCGCCTGGTCGTCGAGGCGATCAAGCTGGTCGTGAACCGACCGCGGCCGGTGCTGGAAGATTATCCGGTCATCGTCTCGTCGATGAGTTTCCCGAGCGGCCATTCGGCCAACACCATGACCTCGTTTCTCGCCTTCGCGCTGATCCTCGTCCCGGCGCGGCACCGGACGGCGGCGCTTGCGACGGCGGTGCTCGGCAGCATCGCGGTCGGGCTGACCCGTCCGCTGTTGGGCGTCCACTGGCCGAGCGACGTGCTCGGCGGCTGGACGCTGGGCCTGCTCTGGATCCTGCTGTGCGTCGCCTTTCTCAGGCGCGATCGAACCGCAGCATGAGGTTGTTGGCGGGCATGTCGACGCGGTCGGCGTAGCTGAACCCCCTGTCCTCCGCCGCCCGACGGAAATCGGTGAGCTGGCGAAGCCCCCAGCGCGGATCGCGCGCCTTGAGACTTTCGTCGAAGGCGAGGTTGGACGGCGCGGCGACTTCGCCCTCGACCAGCCACGGGCCGTAGAGGATCAGCGGCGCGCCCTTGGGCAGCAGCCGCGCCGCGCCATCGAGCAGGCCAAGCGCCGAGGCCCACGGGCTGATGTGCACCATATTGATGCACAGGACCGCGTCGGCGCATTCGACCTGCCAAGCCGCCTCCTGCGCGTCGATCCGCAGCGGCGGGCGCAGGTTGGACGGGCCGCCCTCCGCCCAGGCGGCGATCGACGCCAGCGCCGCGGGATCGGGATCGCTCGGCTGCCAGTCGAGCGCAGCGAAGCGTTCGGCGAAGGCGCGGGCATGCTCGCCGGTGCCGCTGGCGATCTCGAGGACGAGCCCCGAATTCGGCAGCCAGCGCTCGAGCACCGCCGCAATCGGTTCGCGGTTGCGCGCCGCCGCCGGCGCCACCCGCCGCTCGCCGGGATCGAGGTCGCCGACGTTGTAGGGCGGCAGGCTCGGCTCAGCCATGCCGTCGGCCGTCCCAATCGTGACGCCAGACGAACAGGCCGATCGTGACCGGAAGGGTCGCGTAGAGCATCGCCGCCCACACGCCGTAGCGGGTCATCGCCAGCAGCACCGAGGCAAGGCCGGTCGCGGCGAGGATCAGCCAGATGATCATTTCCCCGCGCACGTTGCCGCGCTCCCCCATCGTCAGGTCGGGCTTGCGCAGCGCTTCCGCCCACAAGGCGGCCATGGCGAAGCTCATCAGGACGAAGCCCGTGCCATAGACGGCGAACAGGCCGCTGAGGCTACCGCCGAACATCTGGCCCTGCCCGGTGAAGAACTGACCGGTCGCGATCGCCATCGCGCGCAGCGGCTGGACATAGATCAGGGTCAGGAAGATTATCAGCAGGGTCAGTGCCACCGACAGGCCGTCCCCCTCCCCGCGCAGCGCACGCCAGCGCACATGGCCCGACCAGAACATGGCGATCACCGCGAACCCGAAGGCATAGGCCGGCACGTCGCCGAGCGCGGCCTGCAGCGCCTCGAAATTGGCCGGTGCCCCCGCCCCGCCGATGACGAGCAGCGAAATGGCGAAGGCGAACGCCGCGTCCGTGAAATTGTCGAGCCGCTCCGTCGTCATCAACTCGGGTTTGGCCCCGGTTGGCGGGACGCGCAAGCCATGCTGTGGCCGTGCCGCCATAGCATCACTGTTTGTGCAGGCACGCGAGATGGCCCGATTGACTTGCCCTGCCCGCTCCGCTTGTCCTTGCCCACATCTTGGGGGACTGTAATTTTATGCGTACTACGTCGTTGTTCCTCGGCAGCGTTGCGGCTGTCGTCCTATCCGTGCAATCGGTCGCCGCTTCCGCCCAGGGATCGGACAAGCCGGGCTCGCTGCACCTTCAATGCGATGGCCAGCCCAACAACATGACCGGCGGGGAAACCGCCGCGCGGCTGCTGGGCGCGGTGACCCTGCTGGGCCTGTTCGCGCCGCCGCCCGAAACGGCCGATTCGTCGAAGCGAAAGAAGGGCGCCGAGGGGATCGCGGCCTGTTCCGCGCTGATCGACGGGGATCGCGCCGAAGGCAATGCTAAGCGCCGCATCGGCCTTATTTTGGCCCGCGCCATCCACCAGATCGAGGCGAAGAACCTGCCGGCGGCGCTGGCCGACGTCGGCAAGGCGCGCGCCGAGGCGCAGGCGGCGGGCCTCATGAACGACCTGTTCTACGCCCGCTCGCGCGGTCGGTCCTTCGATGCGCTCGAGGCGGCGATCCTGATGCGCATGGGCAAGTCCGCCGAGGCCCGCGACGCCGGCCTGCGATCGGCGCGCCTCTTTCCGTACACGTTCCTCGCGCAGGTGGGCGCGTCGGCCTACGCGCCGTACAACCGCCAGCCCTCGCCCCTGGAACTCGACGTCGCCGCGACCCAGGGCAAGCTCTACAACGTCTTCGCTTTCTCGCACGCGGCGCGGCTCGAGGAGGCCGGCCGTTTCGCCGACGCCGCCACCATCTACGACGCCCTGGCCGAGGTCGACCGCGTCAACACGCCGAAGCTCGTCGCCTCGGGCGTGATCGCGCTCAGCGCGATCGCCCATGCGATGGCCGGAAACTGGACCGAAGCCGAGGCGCGGCTTGCCACCGCCAAGGCCAACAGCGCCAGGCGCAAGGCCGACGGCGATCCGGAACAGGGCGCCAGCGAGGTCGTCGAGATGATCGACTTCCTCTCGATCGCGCGCCTCGCCAAGGACGGCGACCTCGCCCAGGCCCGGCGCATGTTCGGAGCACGCTCGCAGTGGAGCGCGCCAAGCCTCGGCAGCGTCATCGCGCTGACCGATCGACTGCGCGCCGGCGCCCCCGCCGCCGACCTGACGGGTGCGCTCGCGAAGAGCGGCGACCAGCTGTGGAGCGAGCGCGGCGAGGAGCTGCGCGCCCAACTCGTCGCCAAGGACGATGACGGGATGGCGCTCTACGGCCTGATCCCCGGGGAACTGTCCGGCTCGGCGTTGCGCGCGGTGTCGAAGATCGTGTGGGACACCGACAAGTCGCGGATGATCTTCAAGTCGAAGAGCGACAATGACTCTTCCTACGAGCTGATGTTCAACGTCAGCACGAACGGCATTCACGGGATGGACGCCTATTTGCTCCACGCCGCGCTGATGGCGCAGTCGCGCGGGCATCAGGGCTTCATCTTCGACCCCGTCGTGGCCAAGGGCATCGTCGGCGCGTCGTTCCGGACCGGCAACCGCGGCACCAGCGGCATGCCCGACTCCGTGTTCATCGAGGCTGCGCCGGTGATCGCCGCGCTCCGCCCCGTTATTCCCAGCCCGGCCGATATCAAGGCCGAGCAGCGGGCCGCCCGCTAGGTCATTCAGCGATCGCCGCGCGCGGCCTTGCGGGCGCGGCGGTCGCGGACCATCAGCCACAGGAACAGGCCGACCGGGCCGGCGAGGAAAGTCAGGAGCAGGAACGGCACCTGCACCAGCCGGTGAAAGCCCTTGTTATCGGCGTCCTTGGCGATCCACTGGCCGACGAACAGGTCGAAGGCGAGATAATGGGTCCAGCCCATCACCAGCCCGCCATCGCTCATGAACAGGTTACGCAGCCCCGCGATATTATAGTCGAGGAAGTTGGGCGGCGGCGTGCCCGGCAGGCGATTGGCGTCGAGCCACCCGGCGTGCATCGAGACGATCATCGCCAGATAGCTGAAGCACAGGATCCCGACGCCGAGGTAGAGGACCAGCGCCAGCGTCTTCTGCCCGCGCGGTCCGGCGAGGACGAGCGCCCACGCGATCAGCGCGACGATGTTGACGAAGCCGAAGACGCTGTCCCAGGCCATCAGCCGCCCCCGGCCAGCGGCGCGGCGCTGACGCCGTCGGGCGCGGGCGTCTTGTAGGCCAGGATCGGCTTGCGCGCGGCGAGCGTCTCGTCGAGGCGGCGGCGCGGAGCGTGGACCGGCGCGGCCTTGAGCGCGGGATCGCCCGCCTTGGCCTTCTCGGCGATGGAGCGCAGCGCGGCGATGAACTGGTCGAGGTTGCCCTTCGACTCGGTCTCGGTCGGCTCGACCAGCATGGCGCCGTGGACGACCAGCGGGAAATACATGGTCATCGGGTGGAAGCCCTCGTCGATCAGCGCCTTGGCGACGTCGAGCGTCGAGAAGCCCTCGGCGAAGCCCTTATCGCTGAAGATCGCCTCGTGCATGCATGGGCCGCTGAAGGCGAAGGGCGCGTCGAGCACATCTTCCAGGCTGCGCAGGATGTAGTTGGCGTTGAGCACCGCATCCTCCGCCACCTGCTTCAGCCCGTCCGCGCCGTGGCTGAGGATGTAGCTCAGCGCGCGGGTAAACATGCCCATCTGGCCGTGGAAGGCGGTCATCCGCCCGAAGCTCTGCATCCGGCCGCCGAAATGCTCGGCCGAGAAGCTGTCGGCAGTCTCCTCCTCGACGAGGTGGACGACGCCGTCCGCGGTGCGCGCGGTGTAGGGCAAGGGACCGAAGGGCGCGAGCGCCTCCGACAGGACCACCGGGCCGGAGCCCGGGCCGCCGCCGCCGTGCGGGGTCGAGAAGGTCTTGTGCAGGTTGATGTGCATCGCGTCGACGCCGAGGTCGCCGGGGCGAACCTTGCCGACCACCGCGTTGAAGTTGGCGCCGTCGCAATAGACGAAGCCGCCCGCAGAATGGACCGCGTCGCTGATCGCCTTCATGTCCGGTTCGAACAGGCCGCAGGTGTTGGGGTTGGTGATCATTACGCCTGCGACGTCGGGGCCGAGGCGGGCCTTCAGCGCTTTCAGGTCGACGCGGCCTTCCTTGGTGGCCGGGATATTCTCGACGCGGTAGCCGGCGAAGGCGGCGGTGGCCGGGTTCGTTCCGTGCGCGCTTTCGGGGACGAGGATAACCTCGCGCGCGTCGCCGCGGGCTTCCAAGGCGGCGCGGATGCACAGGATGCCGCACAGCTCACCGTGGGCGCCGGCCTTCGGGCTCATCGCCACGGCGTGCATGCCGGTCAGCTCGATCAGCCAGAAGGCGAGTTCGTTGATGACCTCGAGCGCGCCCTGGATGGTCTCGCGCGGCTGCAGCGGGTGGACGTCGGCGAAACCGGGCAGGCGGGCCATCTTCTCGTTGAGGCGCGGGTTGTGCTTCATGGTGCACGAGCCGAGCGGGAAGAGGCCGAGGTCGATCGCGTAATTCTGCCGCGAAAGGCGGGTGTAGTGGCGGACCGTCTCGGGCTCGCTGAGGCCCGGCAGGTCGAGCGTGGTGCGCTTGAGCCCGCCAAGGCGGGTCGCGACCGCGGGCGCGTCGGCGAGGTCGACGCCGGTCTGCTCGCGGGTGCCGATTTCGAACAGCAGGGGCTCTTCGAGCATCAGCGCGCGGTTACCGGTGACGGTGGCGCCGTCGCTGGCTTCGGCGGTCGGGCTGGTCGGCTTCCAGCCGCTCTGGTTCAGCATGCTCACTTCACGGCCTCCTTCAGGGCGGCTTCGAGGGCGTCGATGTCCGCGTCGGTGACCACTTCGGTGACCGCGACGACGAGGCCGTTCGCAAGGGTGGGTTGGTCCGGGTAGAGGCGGCCGAGCGAGACCCCGCCGAGCACCCCCTGCTCCACCATCGCGTGGACCGCGGGCCGCGCCTCGACCGGAAGTTCGAGGGTGAACTCGTTGAAAAAGCTGGAGTTCACGAGGCGGACGCCGGGGATGGCGGACAGCCGTTCGGCGACCGTCACCGCGCGGGCGTGATTCAGGGCGGCGAGCTTCGTCAGCCCGGCCTCGCCCAGCAACGTCAGGTGGACGCTGAACGCCAGCGCGCACAGGCCGGAGTTGGTGCAGATGTTCGAGGTCGCCTTCTCGCGCCGGATATGCTGCTCGCGGGTCGAGAGGGTGAGGACGAAGCCGCGCTTGCCCTCCGCGTCCACCGTCTCGCCCGCCAGTCGCCCGGGCATCTGGCGGACATATTTCTCGCGGGTGGCGAACAGGCCGACGTACGGCCCGCCGACCTGAAGGCCGACGCCGATCGACTG
>CAZKCD010000091.1:0-7863 GCA_964551235.1 uncultured Sphingomonas sp. | reverse complement strand
AGGCAAATCGGCTCATGGTCGCGCGTGTCCCTAGCCGCTCGCGCGCGCCGCCGCTAGGAGCGAGGAGCCATGATGATCGAACCCTGGATGTACGGCGCGTTGACCGCCACCGCGGTGCTGACGGGGTTCATCGACGCCATCGCGGGCGGCGGCGGCCTCATCATGATGCCCGCGCTGCTCACCGCCGGCCTGCCGCCCGTCAACGCGCTCGCCACCAACAAGCTTCAGTCCGTCTTCGGCACCGGCGTCGCGATGCGCAACTTCCACCGCGCCCGGCTGATCGACTGGAAGGCCAACCGCCTCGCGGTCATCCTCGTCTTCATCGGCGCGGTGCTGGGCGCACTCCTCGTCCAGCGCATCTCGGTGAAGCTGCTCGGCCTCCTCATCCCCGTCCTACTGGTCATCGCCGCGCTCTACATCCTCGTCAGCCCGCGCATGACCGACGAGGATGTCCACCACCGCCTCAGCGCCAAGGGCTACGCCCCCGTCGCGGGCGGCATCGGCTTTTACGACGGCTTCTTCGGTCCGGCGACCGGCACCTTCTTCACCACCAGCCTCGTCGCGCTGCGCGGCCACGGCCTCACCCGCGCGACCGCGCTCACCAAGGCCTTCAACTTCACCAGCAACGTCGCCAGCGTCCTCGTCTTCGCGCTCGCCGGCAAGATGATCTGGCTGCTCGGCCTGTCGATGGCGTGCGGCGCGATGCTCGGCGGCTGGCTCGGCAGCCATACCGCGATGCGCTACGGCGCGGGCATCATCCGCCCCTTGCTCGTCGTCATCTCGCTGGCCATGACCGCGCGCCTGCTCTGGAGCTATTTCGCCGCATGACCACGCCCGATCCCGCCCACGTCGCCGACCAGTTCGAAAAGGCCGAGGCCGGCGATGCCGACGCCCTGTTCGCCACCGCCGAATATCGCATGCGCGCCATCGGCGGCCCGATCGACCTCGCCGATGCCTTCGCCCGCACCGCCCGCGCCGCCGCCGCCGGCCTGCCCGCCGCCCGCCGCGCGGAGGCCTATCTCACCGCCTCCGGCATCGGGCGTCCCGCCGATCCCGCGGCCGCCTTCGCCATGCTGCAGGCCCTTGCCCCTTCCGATCCGGACGCGGCGCGGCAGGTCGCCCTGCTCACCGCCATGACCCCCTTGCGGATCACCCGCACGCGTGTCTCGACCGACCCGCGCATCACCGTCTTCCACGGCCTGCTCTCGCCGGCGGAGTGCGACTACATCCGCGCCATGGCCGATCCCGCGCTGGTCCCGGCGATGATCGTCTCGGCCACCGGCGAAGGCATGCGCGATCCGCACCGCGACAGCGACAATATGGTGATCACCCCGCTCACCGAGGATCTCGTCGTCCAGACCTTCCTCGGCCGGATCGCCGACGTTACCCGCACCGACATCGCCCACGGCGAGCCGCTGCACGTCCTGCGCTACCGCCCGGGCCAGCAATATCGCCCGCACCACGACGCCCACGCCTACACGCCGGTCCCCAACAGGCGACACCAGACCGCCATCCTCTACCTCAACAACGATTATGCCGGCGGGGAGACCGCCTTCCCCGAGCTCGGCATCCAGGTTCGCGGCGTGCCCGGCGACCTCCTCGTGTTTGACAATCTCGACGCCCACGGCGCGCCCGACCCGCGCATGCTCCACGCCGGCAACCCGGTCACAGCGGGCGAGAAATGGATTGCGACGCGCTGGATCCGCGGCAGCGACTATTTCGGGCGCTGAGGAAGCAGCAGCGAGGAATCGCCGTAGCTGTAGAAGCGGTAGCCTTCGCGGATGGCGTGGGCGTAAGCGGCCTTCATCACCTCGGTCCCCATCAGTGCGCTGACCAGCATGAATAGGGTCGACTTGGGCAAGTGGAAATTGGTCATCAGCCCGTCCACCGCGCGGAAGCGGTACCCCGGGGTGATGAAGATGTCGGTGTCGCCTTCGAACGGCCGGATGATCCCGTCCTCGCCCGCCGCGCTCTCCAGCAGGCGCAGCGAGGTCGTGCCGACCGCGACGATCCGCCCGCCCGCCGCCCGCGCGGCGTTGAGCCGGTCGGCGGTGGCGGCGTCGATCCGCCCCCACTCGCTGTGCATCTTGTGCTCGTCGGTATCCTCGACCTTCACCGGCAGGAAGGTGCCCGCCCCGACGTGCAGCGTCAGCGTCTCGCGCTTGATGCCGCGCTCGTCGAGCAGGCCGATCAGCCGGTCGGTGAAGTGCAGCGCAGCGGTCGGCGCGGCGACCGCGCCTTCCTCCTTCGCGAACATCGTCTGGTAATCCTCGCGGTCCGCCGCGTCGGTGGCGCGCTTGCCCGCGATGTAGGGCGGCAGCGGCATCGTCCCCGCACGCTCCAGCAGCAGCTCGACCGGCTCGTCGCCGTGGAAGGACAGCAGGATCGCCCCGGCCGCGTCGCGCTCGATCGCGCTCGCCGTCACGCCCTGCCCGAAATCGATCACGTCGCCGTCGCGCACGCGCTTGGCGTTGCGCACGAAAGCCCACCAGTCGCGCGGCCCTTCCCGCTTGTGCAGCGTCGCGCCGACGCTCGCCTCGCCCCTTTTGCCCTCCAGCTGGGCGGGAATGACGCGGGTGTCGTTGAACACCAGCACGTCGCCGGGCTCCAGCAACGCGGGGAGGTCGAGCACCGCGGCATCGCGGATCGCATCGCCCGCAACGTGCAACATGCGCGCCGCGTCGCGCGGCCGCGCCGGGCGCAGCGCGATCCGCTCGTTAGGCAGGTCGAAGTCGAAATCGTCGACGCGCATTATTGCGCCGCGGCGGCCTCCTCCTTGGCCGGCTCGGCGGGCGCGGCGGCGACCGGCGCGGGCAGCGGCCCGTCGATCCACGCGCGGACGATCCGCGTCGGGTCGGCCGGCGGTTCACCGACGGCGATGCCGTCGACCGCGTCCATGCCGGCGATGACGCGCCCGATCACCGTGTAGCGGCGGTCGAGCGACAGGTCCGCGCTCAGCATGATGTAGAACTGGCTGTTGGCGCTATTGGGGTCCTCGGACCGCGCCATCGCCATCACGCCGCGCATGTGCGGCAGCGCGTTGAACTCGGCCGGCACGTCGGGCAGCTTCGAACCGCCCGCGCCGGTGCCCAGCGGGTCGCCGCCCTGCGCCATGAAACCGGGGATGACGCGGTGGAAGCTCAGGCCGTTGTAGAAGCCCGAACTCGCCAGCTGCTTGATCCGGTAGACGTTCTGCGGCGCCACGTCGGGGCGCAGCTGGATGACGACGGTCTTGCCGTTCGACAGCTGGATGTTGAGGCGGTTCGACAGGTCGGCGACGACCTCAGCCGGCGCGGCCAGCGTCGGCGCGGCCGCCGGGGCCTGCGCCATGGACGGCGCGGCGCTCGCCATCGCAAAACCCGCAAAAGCCAGCGAAATCAACAGTCTGCTCATCGGTGCCTTACTCCCGCCCCAGGCCGGACGCTCTAGCGCAGCTTTCGCGCCGCGCAAAGATCATCGCTGCAATTTCGCGGCGACGTCGGCGGCGACGGCGGGGGTCACGAACTTGTCGATCGGCCCGCCGTAACGGGCGATTTCCTTGACCAGGTTCGACGCGATCGGCTGAAGCGACACGTCGGCCATCAAGAAGACCGTCTCGATGTCGTCGTTCAGCTTCTGGTTCATGCCCGCCATCTGGTATTCGTACTCGAAATCCGCGACGGCGCGCAGCCCGCGCAGGATGACCGTCGCGCCCTGGCTCTCGGCGAAGTCCATCAGCAGCGAATTGAAGCTCACCACCTCGACGTTGCCGCATTCCGCCACCTCGCGCCGCACCATGGCGAGCCGCTCGTCCACCTCGAACATCGGCGACTTGGACGGGTTGGTGGTCACCCCGACGACCAGTTTGTCGACGAGGTGCGTGCCGCGCCGGATGATGTCGAGGTGGCCCAGCGTGATCGGGTCGAACGTGCCGGGATAGACCGCGATCCGGCTCACCGGTCGCGCTCCGTGATGTAGCGGGCGATGGCGCGCAGCAGGTCGGCTTCCTCGCCGTGGCCGTCCAGATGCTCGATCGCCTGCGCGACCAGCATGTCGGCCTGCTGGCGGGCGCGGTCCTCGCCGAGCAGCGAGACGAAGGTCGCCTTGCCCGCGTCCGCGTCCTTGCCGACGCGCTTGCCCGCCGCTTCCTCGTCGCCCGCATGGTCGATGAGGTCGTCGGCGATCTGGAAGGCCAGCCCGATGTTGCGCGCATAGCCGCGATAGGGCGTTCGCGCGTCCTCGGGCAGGCGGCCCATGATGCAGCCAGCCTCGACCGCATATTCGATGAGCGCGCCGGTCTTGAGCTGCTGCAACCGCGTGATCGCGGCCAGGTCGAGCTGCTGCCCCTCGGCGGCAAGATCGAGCATCTGCCCGCCGCCCATGCCGTCGAGCCCCGACGCGCGCGCCAGTTCGAGCAGCAGTTCGCAGCGCACGAACGGGTCCTCGAAGGTCGCCGGGTCGGCCATGATCTCGAACGCCAGGTCGTGGAAGCAGTCGCCGGCCAGCACCGCGGTCGCCTCGTCATAGGCCTTGTGGACCGTCGGCTTGCCGCGGCGAAGGTCGTCGTCGTCCATGCACGGCAGATCGTCGTGGATCAGCGAATAGACGTGGATCGCCTCGATGGCGGAACCGACGCGGATCGCGCGCCCCTCGTCGATTCCGAACAGGCGCGCCGACGCCACCGTCAGCAACGGGCGCAGCCTTTTGCCCCCGCCCAGCGCCGCGTGCCGCATCGCGCCGTAAAGGTTCGCGCGCCCGTCGGCGGGAACGGTCAGATAATGGTCGAACAGGTCGTCGACGGCCCCGGCGATGCGGCGGCTTTCCTCGACGATCGAGGGGAGCGGGCGATCGGCCACCTCAGTCGGCATCGAACGGCACCGTTCCCGCCGGCTGGCCGTCCGGGCCCAGCGCGATCTGCTCGATCCGCTCCTGCGCCGCCTTCAGCCGCGCCTCGCAATGCCGCTTCAGCTTGTCGCCGCGCTGGTACAGCTCGATCGACTGGTCCAGCGGGGCGCTGCCCTGCTCCAGCGTACGCACGATATGCTCGAGCTCGGCGAGCGCCGCCTCGAAACTCATGTCGGTCAAATCATCGGCCATGCCGCAAATCCTGTCGCCCGCGGGCCCGGTTGGCAAGCCGCACGATCAGCGCTTGAACGGATCCTTGATCCCCGGGACGATTTCGTCCGAGGGCAGTTCCTCGCCGCGCGCCTCGGCTTCGGCCGCGGCCAGCGCCGCTTCGGCCTCGCGGGCGTGCTGCTCGCGCTCGGCGCGCAGTTCCTCGATCAGGCTCGCGCGGTCGCTGTCGAGGCGGGTGTCCCCCTGCGCTTCCATGCCGGCCGCCTTCTGCGCCTTGGCCACCGCCGCGTCGAGCTCGCGCTGGCTGGTCAGGCCCAGCGTCACCGGGTCCTTCGGCTGGATGTTGGCCATGTTCCAGTGGCTGCGGTCGCGGATCGCCGCGATCGTGGTGCGGGTGGTGCCGATCAGCTTGCCGATCTGCGCGTCCGACACTTCGGGGTGGTTGCGGATGATCCACGCGATCCCGTCCGGCTTGTCCTGGCGCTTGGACACCGGCGTGTAGCGCGGGCCCTTGGTCCGCGTCACCGCGTCCGGCACCTTGATCATCTGCAGTTCGTAGTCCGCGTCGGCCTGGCCCTTTTCGATTTCCTCGTGGGTCAGCTCGCCCGAGCGAATCGGGTCGCGGCCGGTCAGCTTGGTCGCGGCGGTATCGTCCGCGATCGCCTGCACCTCGAGGATGTGGAGGCCGCAGAAATCCGCGATCTGCGTGAAGGTCAGCGACGTGTTGTCGACCAGCCAGGCGGCGGTCGCGTGGGGCATGAGCGGCTGGGCCATGTGGGGCTCCCTAGAAACAGATGTGGCCGCCCCTTGCGGAGCGGCCGATATGCGAAAATCACCTAGTCCCCTTGCGCGTGGGAGGCAAGGGAAGATGCCGTCAGCCGACGCTCAGCACGATCTTGCCGACATGCTCGCCCGATTCCATCCGCCGGTGCGCGTCGGCCGCCTGCGCCAGCGGAAAGGTCGAATCCACCGCGGGCTTCAGCCGGTTGCCCTCGACATAGGGCCACACCGTCTGGCGCAGCTCGTCCGCCACCATCGTCTTGAACGCCAGGCTGCGCGGCCGCAGCGTCGAGCCGGTCAGGATCAGCCGCCGCCGCATGATGTCCATGATCGACACCTCGGCCGTGCCCCCGCGCTGGAAGGCGATCGACACGTGCCGCCCGTCGTCGGCCAGGCACTTGAGGTTGCGCGCCACATAGTCGCCGCCGACCATGTCGAGCACCACCGCGACCCCCGCGCCCTCGGTCTGGTCCTTGACGACGTCGACGAAATCCTCGGTCTTGTAGTTGATCGCCCGCGCCGCCCCCAGCGCGAGGGCCGCGGCGCACTTGTCGTCGCTGCCGCAGGTCACGATCACCTGCAGCCCGAACAAGGTGCCCAGCGCGATCGCCATCGTCCCGATCCCGCTCGTGCCGCCATGGACCAGCACGATGTCGCCGTCGGCGGCATAGCCGCGCTCGAACAAATTGACCCAGACGGTGAACAAGGTCTCGGGAATCGCCGCGGCTTCCACCATCGTCAGCGTCTCGGGCACCGGCAGGCAGGTGCCGACCGGCGCGACGCAATATTCGGCGTAGCCGCCGCCCGCGACCAGGGCGCAGACCTTCATACCGATATAATGCGTCGCTCCCTCGCCCGCCGCGACGACGGTGCCGGCCACTTCCAGCCCCGGCAGGTCGCTCGCCCCCGGCGGCGGCGGATAGGCGCCCATCCGCTGCAGCACGTCGGGCCGGTTCACCCCCGCCGCGGCGACCTTGATCAGCACTTCGCCCGTGCCCGGTTGGGGCACCGGCCGGGTCTCGACGACCAGCGCCTCCGGCCCGCCGGGGACCGGGATGGCGACGCATTGCATGGTGCTCGGCATTTCGCTGGGGATAACCACGGCGCCGCTTATTGACAGCCGCCCGCGCAGGGTCAACGGTTGAGGCATGGACGAGGACGACGATTTCAAGCCCGACCATCCGCTGGTGACCATCGGCAAGGAAGATCTCGACCCTTATTCGCTCGAGGAACTGGACCAGCGCCTCGCGCGGCTGAAGGCCGAAATCGACCGGGTCGAGGCCCATAAGGCGAAAGCCTCCGCCCACCTCAGCGCCGCCGATGCGCTGTTCCGCAAGTCGTAGCGCCCCGACCCGGCGAACCGGGCGGCGCCCGCGCCGCCTCCCCTTGATTGCACGCGCCCCCCGACCACATTGGCGGGGTAAGGAGTAGACATGGCCATTTTCGTTCGCGCCCTCGAGCAAACCCTGTCCAACGCGCTCGGCGAGGCGTCTAAGCGCCGCCACGAATATGCGACGCTCGAGCATCTCTTGATCGCGCTCGTCGACGACGAACACGCCAGCGCGGTGATGACCGCCTGCGGCGTCAACCGCGACGAGTTGAAGTCGACGGTGAAGCATTATCTCGACAACGAGCTCGGCGCGCTCGTCGCCGACAGCGCCACCGACCCGACGCCGACCAGCGGCTTCCAGCGCGTCGTCCAGCGCGCCATCCTCCACGTCCAGTCCTCGGGCCGCGACGAGGTGACCGGCGCCAACGTGCTCGTCGCCTTGTTCAGCGAGCGCGAGAGCTACGCCGTCTATTTCCTCCAGCAGCAGGACATGAGCCGGCTCGACGCGGTGACCTACATCAGCCACGGCGTCGGCAAGGGCGAACCCGCCGCCGAGGCGCGCGAGACCCCGCCGGCCGAGGAAAAGGCCGAGGCCAAGGGCGACAAGAAGGAAAGCGCGCTCGCCCAGTTCACGGTCAACCTCAACGAGAAGGCCAAGACCGGCAAGATCGACCCGCTGATCGGCCGCGGCAGCGAGG
>CAZKCD010000090.1:0-7868 GCA_964551235.1 uncultured Sphingomonas sp. | reverse complement strand
GAATTCTCGCACTGGAAATGGGTCGAGCCGGTGCGGCTGCCCGAGCTGATCGTGACCTTCAAGCGCGACATGTACCGCGCCAACGTCGAGGGCTTCGCCGACTGGCTTTGAGCCGCGCGCCGCGCTAGGAGCCTCGGCCATGGAGGGGCTGAGCAATCACGAGCGGGCGTGCGTCGAGCGCGCGATGGCGGCGCAAGACGTTATGCTCCAGCGGACGCTCGACTGGGCGGCGATCAATTCGGGCTCGCGCAACCTCGCCGGACTCGAAAAGGTCGGCACGGCGATCGGCGCGGCGCTGGGCGCGTTGCCGGGGACGCTCGACTGGGTCGACCCCGCGACCGTCGAGGCGGTCGACGCGGCCGGCGCGCCATTCGCCTTGCCCCACGGCCGCCATCTTCGCCTGACCGTCCGTCCCGACGCGCCGGTGCAGCTCCTGCTGACCGGGCACATGGACACCGTCTTCGCCGCCGATCATCCGTTCCAGGAGACGCGCTGGATCGACGACGCAACGATCAACGGCCCCGGCACCGCCGACATGAAGGGCGGGATCGCCGTCATGATCGCCGCGCTGGAAGCCGTCGAATCGGTCGGCGCCGACACGCTCGGCTACCAGGTCGTCATCAACAGCGACGAGGAAGTCGGCAGTCTCGCCTCCGCCGCGCTGCTGGCCGAATGCGCCGCGGGCAAGCGCGCCGCGCTGACCTACGAGCCCGCCGCGCTGCCCGACGGAACGCTGGCGGGTGCGCGGCCGGGGAGCGGCAATTTCGATTTCACCATCCGCGGCCGCTCCGCCCATGCCGGGCGCAACCCGGAGGACGGGCGCAACGCGCTGCTCGCTGCGGCGGACCTGGCGTTGCGCCTCAAGGCGGGGGTCGGGCCGCGCCTCAGCATCAACCCGGCGAAGATCGACGGCGGGTCGCCCAACAACGTCGTGCCCGACCTTGCGGTGCTGCGCGTCAACCTGCGGCCCGCGACTCTCGAGGACCAGGCGCGGGCGCAGGCGCTGATCGACGCGTCGGTGGCGATGGTCGCCGCCGGCCACGAGGTCGACATCCACGTCCACGGCCATTTCGCCCGCCCGCCCAAGCCGATCACCCCGCCAACCGAGGCGCTGTTCGGACTCGTCCGCCAAGCCGGCGCCGACCTTGGCCAGGCGATCGACTGGCGGCCGACCGGCGGCGTGTGCGACGGCAACAACATCGCCGCCTGCGGCGTCCCCGTGATCGACACGATGGGCGTACGCGGCGGCAAGATCCATTCGATGGAGGAATTTCTGATCGTCGAGAGTTTGGCCGAACGGGCCGCGTTGAGCGCGCTGACCATCCTTCGCCTCGCGGAGGGCCGGGCATGAGCATGCGGATTCGCGCCGCGCGCCCCGACGACCTGCGCGCGCTCTACGACCTCGCCAAGCTGACCGGCGGCGGCTTCACCAACCTGCCCGCCGAGAAGGCGACGCTCGAAAAGAAGCTGGAGCGGTCCGAGGCCGGGTTCAGCCGCGCCGGCGAGAATCCGGGCGACGACCTTTACGTCTTCATGCTCGAGGATTTCGACAGCAAGGCGATCCGCGGCACCTGCCAGGTGTTCGGCGCGGTGGGCACCGACCGGCCCTTTTATTCCTACCTCATCTCGACGCTGACGCAGAAGAGCGAGGAGCTGGGCCGCATCTTCCGCAACCAGACGCTCAACCTCACCACCGACCTTGAAGGATCGAGCGAGGTCGGCGGCCTGTTCCTCCATCCGCACGAACGCGCCGGCGGGCTCGGCATGCTGCTCGCGCGTTCGCGCTACCTGTTCATCAAGCAGCATCGCCCGCGCTTCGGCGACGTCGTGCTGGCGGAGCTTCGCGGCGTCATGGACCAGGCCGGCAATTCGCCGTTCTGGGACGCGATCGGCGGCCGCTTCTTCGGTATGAGCTTCCCCGAGGCCGACGAGTTCAACGCGGTCCACGGCACGCAATTCATCGCCGACCTGTTCCCGGCCACCCCCATCTACATGTCGATGCTGCCCGAAAGCGCGCGCTCGGTGATCGGCCAGCCGCACCCGACCGGCCGCGCCGCCTTGAAGATGCTCGAGAACGAGGGCTTCGACTGGGACGATTACATCGACATCTTCGACGGCGGCCCGACCGTCACCTGCCGCACCGACCGCATCAAGACGGTGATGGACGCCGAGTGGAAACTGGTCGCCGGCACCGGCACCGGCGGCAAGACGATGCTGCTCGCCGCGCGCACCTACCATGATTTCGTCGCCTGCTACGGCCAGGTGCAGGAAAGCGCGAACGGCGAATTGCTGATCGACGAAAAGGCGCAGCGCATGCTCGACATCGGCTCCGGCGACCGCGTGCTGGTGGTGGCGCGATGATCCGCGAGATCAATTTCGACGGCATCGTCGGGCCGAGCCACAATTACGCCGGCCTCAGCCTCGGCAATCTCGCCTCGGCGAAGAACGCCGGCCACGTCTCGCAGCCGCGCGCCGCCGCGCTGCAAGGCCTCGACAAGATGCGCGCCAACCTCGGCCTCGGCCTCACGCAGGGCCTGTTCGTGCCGCAGCCGCGCCCGGCGCACGCCTGGCTCGCCAGCCTCGGCACGACCATCGGCGAGGCCGATCCGGTGCTCGCCGCAAACGCGCTCAGCGCCTCGTCGATGTGGGCCGCCAACGCCGCGACCGTCAGCCCCGCGCCCGACAGCGCCGACGGCAAGTGCCACCTCACGGTCGCGAACCTCAAGACGATGCCGCACCGCAGCCACGAATGGACGGCGACGCTGGCCCAGCTGCAGGTCGCCTTCGTGCACGACGCCTTCGCGGTGCACGCGCCGGTGCCGACCTTCGGCGACGAGGGCGCGGCCAACCACATGCGCCTCGCCGCCGAGCATGGCGCGCCGGGGGTCGAGGTGTTCGTCTACGGCGTCGCCGGCGGCCCCTTCCCCGCCCGCCAGCATGTCGAGGCGTCAAAGGCGATCGCCCGCCTGCACCGCCTCGATCCCGACCGCACCTTCTTCGCCCCGCAGAGCGAGGAGGCGATCGCCGCCGGCGCCTTCCACAACGATGTCGTCGCGGTTGCCAACGGCCCGGTGCTGTTCGCGCACGAACAGGCCTTCGCCGACAAGGGCGCGCTGGTCGACTGGTGCGCCGCGCGCGTCCCGGGCTTCGAGCTGGTCGAGGTGCCCGCCGCCGAGGTGTCGCTGGCCGACGCTATCCGCTCCTACCTGTTCAACTCGCAGCTGCTGACGCTGGACGACGGCTCGATGACCCTGGTCGCGCCGACCGAGTGCGCCGAGACGCCCAGCGTCAAGGCGTGGATCGACCGGCACCTCGCCTCCAACGGCGCGATCCGGCAGGTGCGCTTCGTCGACGTTCGCCAGTCGATGGCCAATGGCGGCGGCCCGGCCTGCCTGCGCCTGCGCGTCCAGTGCGACCCCGCCGACGTCGACCCGCGCTTCCTGGTCGACGAAGCGAAACTTGACCGCCTGGGCGCGGTCATCGCGGGGCACTGGCCGGAAGAGATCGCCACCGCCGACCTCCAGGCGTCCGCGTTGCTCGCCGATATCGAGCGGGCCCGCGCCGCCTTGCTCAGCGTGCTCGACCTCGGGGAACTCCAAGAGTCGAAATAGTTAACACTTTCGGCGCCCATTAACTCATTTTTCCCGGAACTCCGCCACTGGCATGGCGTTTGCTTAACCATAGCGCCATGTGGAAGAAGTTCGCCCGCCTGTTCGTCATCAAGACCAAGTTCGAGGCGTATCTCGTGATTTACGCCATCGCGCTGGGGGCGATCGAGCGTGGGCGGCACTATATGGACCAGATGCCCGGCACGCTGGGCTGGGTGTTCGCGATCCTCTGCACGGGCGTCGTGTTCGTGGCCGGGGCGAAACTCATCGACAGCGTGAAACCCGAACCAGCGGTCGCGGCCAGCCACGACGTCCAGCCGTGGCGCCGCGCGCGCCGGGTCAGTCGTAGTCGACCCAGCCGGTCGCCCCGTTCCGCTTCAGCGTCAGCAGCCGCGCGTCGCAGGGATTGACCCCGGCGAAGTTCACCACATCGCCGTTCGCCAGCGTGACGCGAAGATCGTAGGCGCAAATCTCGTTGTCGAAGCTCCACCCCGACCGGCCGCCGCTGGCCGACGCGAACGGGGCCGGCGCGAACGGGCCCCGCGCCGCGTCCCGCATTTCCACCGAGCGGATGTCCGCACCCAGCCCGTTGACGACCGTGACCGACGCCGGCGCCATCGCCGCCGCGGCCAGCCCCATCGCGATACTCCACATGGTCTTCAACTTTCCCTTCAGCCCGTTGCAATATAACGATTTTGAACGCCATTGACCATCGCGACTGACGTTCATTTTTGTCCTGTGGAAATTAACCATGTGTTAGGGCATGAGTCGCATTCTTCGAGTCGTTTTTGGGGGGAACGACCTATGGTATCGAAACTGCGCTATTATCTCCGCCGTGCCGCCGAAGAGCGGACCGCCGCGATTCGCTCGATCACCCCGCAGGCGCGCGACCGCCATCAGCAGCTCGCGCAGGATTTCGCCGCCAAGGCGCAGGCGTGCCAGCCGGTCGCGATGACCGCCTGAGCCGCATTTCCTCACCCTGCATCAACCGGAGGCGCCGCACGGCGCCCTTTTTGATGGGCGCGCCGGGCCGCGGGCAACAAAAAAGCCACCCCGGTAGGAGTGGCTTTTTGTAAGTGGCGCGCCCGGAACGATTCGAACGTCCGACCCTCAGATTCGTAGTCTGATGCTCTATCCAGCTGAGCTACGGGCGCGCGGTGAGCGGGCTATTAGGCAGCATCGCCGAAGCGCGCAACCCTGAATGTGCCGATTGCGTCTGACAAAGCGCCAACCTAGACATTCGCCCATGAAATTTGCCGCGCCCGTCCTCGCCCTCGCCCTTTCCGCCTGCGCGGCCAGCACCGCCGGCGAACCCTCGCTCGCCCGCCGCCCGGCCGAGGCGATCGACCCGCGCCTGCCGGTGGCCAACCCGGTCGCCACCGATCCGGCCGATCCGGCGCTGGTCGAGCGCGTCGGCGCGCTTGTCGCCCAGGCCCGCAATGCGGCGGTGGCCTTCGATGCCGCCGAACCGCGCGTGCGCTCCCTCGCCGCCGCCGCCGGCCCGGCGCAGAGCGAAAGCTGGATCGCGGCGCAGCTCGCGCTCAGCGACCTCCAGCGTCTGCGCGGCCCGGCGGTCGCCGCGGCGGCCGACCTCGACGCGATGCGCGCGGTGCAGGCGCAAAGTGGGAAGGCGCCGCTCGCCTCGGAACTTGCGTTGGTGGAACAGGCGGCGGCCGAACTTCGGTCGATCAACGGGTCGCTCGCCGACCGCTATGCCGCGATCGCGGCCTCGCTCGCCGCCTAGGCCAGCGCCGCCGCCCGCGCGGCCGGCCACTCGTCCTTCGTCAGACGGTAGACGATCGTCGGGTTGAGTTCCGGCCCGAAGCGGCTGTCCTCGAAATCCAGGTCGGCGCGGCGGGTCATGCCCAGCCGCACCATCAGCCCGCGGCTCGGGCTATTCTGTTCGACCGTCAGCGCGATGACCGCGTCATAGCCGAATTGCCCGAAGGCCAGGTCGACGCTGGCGATGGCCGCTTCCTTGGCGATTCCCCGCCCCCACGCGCTTTCGCGCAGCCGCCAACCGATTTCGGGCGTGCCGGTCAGGTCACCCGCGCCCGGCGCATTGACCCGCTTCAGCCCGCAAAAGCCGAGCAGCTCGCCGGTCGCTTTCTCCTCGAGGATCCAGAAGGTGTGGCCGAAATCGCGGCTAAACCCGCGAATCCGCTCCAGCGCCGCCGCCCATTGTTCGGGCGCCTGCTCCCCGCCCAGATACTGCATCACCGCGGGCGTGTTCATCGCCGCGTAAAAGCGCGGCCCGTCGGCGTCGGTCCAGTCGCGCAGCACCAGCCGCTCGGTTTCGGTCATGATCGTCATGCGTCGCGTATCTCCCGCCGCGCCAGCGCGAACAAGAGCGTGCCGACGACCACGAACAGGGCCAGCGCGCGCCATTGCTCCCAGCTGCTCTGGCTCGCCGCGAACAGGCTCAGCGCCAGCGCCACGGGCGCGCACAGGACCGCCGGCCCGCCCAGCCACGGCTTGCCCGCCGCCCGGCGGAGACGCGGCAGCGACGCGATCGAGGCGACATAGGCCACCAGCCGCGCCAGCGTGCTGACCACCGCCAGGAAGACGAACGAGCCGGTGATCGCAAACAGGATGGCGAGCACGCCGAAGAACAGGATCGAATTGGCCGGCGTCCCGAATCGCGGCGACACTCGCCCGAACCAGCCGGGCAGCAGCCGGTCGTCGGCCATGGCGGACGTAATCCGGCTGGCCGACGTCTGCCCCGCGGTCAGGTTCGCCAGCACGGACACCGCCACCGTCGCCGCGATCAGCCACGCGCCCGTGTTGCCACCCAGCAGGCGGGCGAGGTCGACCAGCGGCGCCTCGCTCGCGTTCCCGGCGACCGGCGAGAGGCCATAGACCCATTGCAGCGCGAAATAGAGCAATGTCACCAGCGTCAGCCCGAACAGCAGGGCGCGCGGCATCGAATGGCGCGGGTTCCTCGCCTCGCCCGCCGGCACCGTCGCATTCTCGAACCCGACGAAGGCGTACAGTGTGGCGATCGCCACCCCCTCGACCGCGCTGAACTGCGGCAGGACCAGCGGCCCGGGCGTCGCGGCGACGCCGAGCCCCGCGCCGATGAGCACCAGCAGCGGCAGGAACTTGAACAGGCTCATCGCCGCCAGCACCGCGATCACGCGCTTGATGCCGATGACGTTGGCGATGGTCAGCCCGCCGAGCACGACGATGATGCCCAGCGCGCGCGGCCAAGGTTCGCCGAGCAGCGGCCAGGCGACCGCGGCATAGGCCATCATCACCGTCGCGTTGCCGCCCTGCGACACGACCCGCGCGGCGTAGAACAGCCAGCCGATCTGGAATCCGGGAAAGCGCCCGAAGGCGTCGGTGACGAACCGCTGCGGCCCGCCCGAGCGGTCGGTGAGGCTGGTCAGTTCGGCGAAGCAGATGACGATGGTCGCGACCAGCAGGCCGCCGATCAGCAACAGCCATGGCGCAAACAGGCCGACCGCCGCGTGCAGCACCGCCGGAAGCGCGAAAATCCCCGCGCCGACCAGCGAATTGACGACCAGCAGCAGCACCCCCGCCATTCCGACGGAGCGCCGGTACCGGCCCTCCTCGCTCACCCGCGTTCGGCGATCAGGCGCGCGGCGAGCGGCGCATGGTAGGTCAGCACGCCGGTTGCGCCGGCCCGCTTGAACGCCAGCAGGCTTTCCAGCACCAGCGCGTCGCGGTCGCCCGCGCCGGCCGCGGCGGCGGCCTCGATCATCGCATATTCGCCGCTGACGCTATAGGCGAAGGTCGGCGCCCCGAAGGCGTCCTTCACCCGCGCGACGATGTCGAGATAGGCCAGGCCCGGCTTCACCATCACCATGTCGGCGCCCTCGGCCAGGTCGAGCGCGACCTCTCGCAGCGCTTCCTCGGCGTTGGCCGGGTCCATCTGGTAGCCGCGCTTGTCGCCCTTCAGGAGCCCGCGCGAGCCGACCGCGTCGCGGAACGGCCCGTAGAAGGCCGAGGCATATTTGGCGGCATAGGCCATGATCGCGACATCGGCATGGCCCGCTTCCTCCAGCGCGGCGCGGATCGCGCCGACGCGGCCGTCCATCATGTCCGACGGCGCGACGATGTCGGCCCCGGCCTCGGCCTGGACGACGGCCTGGCGAACCAGCACGTCGACCGTCTCGTCGTTGAGCACGCGGCCGTCGACGTCGGTCAGCCCGTCGTGGCCATGCGCGGTGTAGGGATCGAGCGCGACGTCGGTCAGCACGCCGACCTCCGGCACCGCCTCCTTGATCGCCTTGATCG
>CAZKCD010000089.1:0-7876 GCA_964551235.1 uncultured Sphingomonas sp. | reverse complement strand
TATGCCAGCTTCGACTATGAACAGATCGGCCACCGCGAGGGCGACCTCGTCAAGATGACGATCCTGGTCAACGAGGAGCCGGTCGACGCGCTCAGCATGATCACACACCGCGGCACCGCCGAAGCCCGTGGCCGCGGCATGTGCGAGCGCCTGAAGGAACTTATTCCGCGCCACCTTTTCAAGATCCCCATCCAAGCGGCGATTGGCGGCAAAGTAATTGCGCGCGAGACGATCAGCGCGATGCGGAAAGACGTAACGGCGAAATGCTACGGCGGCGACGCCACCCGCAAGCGCAAGCTGCTCGAGAAGCAGAAGAAGGGCAAAGCGAAGATGCGGGAATATGGCTCGGTGAGCATCCCGCAGGAGGCATTTATCGCTGCGCTACGAATGGGCGACGACGGCTAAAAGCTATCGCGGAACTCCCCTTCAGCCAAGATCCGCCGCCGAATGGCGTTCGCGGACCAGGTCCGGGCGCTGGTCGGTCGGGTTGAGGTTGACGCGGCTGCCGCGCTGGACGGCGGGGCGCGCGGCGATCTCGGCGGTCCAGCGCTGCACGTGCGCGTAGCTGGCAAGGTCAAGGAAGGTCGCGGCATCGCCATAGGCCTGGCCGAGCGCGACCCCGCCGTACCAGGGGAAGGTCGCGATGTCGGCGATGCTATAGTCGTCCCCGGCGAGGAAGCGGTGCTCGGCGAGGTGGCGGTCAAGCACGTCATACTGGCGCTTCACCTCCATCGCGTAGCGGTCGATCGCATATTCGATCTTGAACGGCGCATAGGCGTAGAAATGGCCGAAGCCGCCGCCGAGGAAGGGCGCGCTGCCCATCTGCCAGAAGAGCCAGCTCAGCGCCTCGGTGCGGGCGGCCGGATCGGTGGGAAGGAAGGCGCCGAACTTCTCGGCGAGGTAAACGAGGATCGCGCCGCTCTCGAACACGCGCTGCGGCCGGGCGGGGTCCGAGCGGTCGAGGAGGGCGGGGATCTTGGAATTGGGGTTGATCTCGACGAAGCCCGACCCGAACTGGTCGCCCTTGCCGATGTCGATGAACCAGGCGTCATATTCGGCACCATCGTGGCCCGCCGCGAGCAACTCCTCGAGCAGGATGGTGACCTTCTTCCCGTTGGGGGTGCCGAGGCTGTAGAGCTGGAGCGGATGCGCGCCGACCGGGAGCTCGGCGTCATGCGTCGCCCCCGCGGTGGGCTTGTTGATGCTGGCGAACTGGCCGCCCGACGGCTTGTTCCAGGTCCAGACCTTGGGCGGGGTGTAATCGGCGGGCTGGTTGGGCAGGGTCTCGGCGTCGGCCATGGGGTTCTCCTTTTCGCGTCGGTTTCAAATGGGAACCGACATTGGCCGCGACAAGACCGGCTTGCGCCGTCCGCGCAATGCGCGCACCATTCCGCCATGGCCGAGCGTGGGGGACGAGAATCGGCAAGCGCAGGCTCCGCGCCCGTCGGGGCGCCGGGGCTCGACTTCACGCAAATGCTCGGGATCGCCGACGCCTTGCCGATGGGGCTGGCCTTCGTCGGCCCCGACCGGCGCTACCGTTTCGTCAACCGGGCGCTGGCCGACCTGCTGGAACAGCCGCGCAAGTCGCTGATCGGGCGGACGATGGACGAGGTGCTGGGGGCGGAGGCGATGGCGCTCCGCGCCGCGCACTTTGCCGCGGCGCTGGCGGGGGAACGGCGCTGGTTCGCGGCGGACTTCCCGCACCCGACGCGCGGCATGCTGGCGATCCAGTCCGACTATCTGCCGCAGAAGGCGGCCGACGGGACGGTGCTGGGCGTCGTCATCCTGATCAACGACGTCACCGAACAGCGCATCGCCGAACGAGCGATCAAGGAGAGCGAGGAACGCTTCCGCCGGATCGCCGACAGCGCGCCGGTGATGATGTGGGTCTCGCGGCTCGACCGCACGCGCGATTTCGTCAACGACGCCTACGCCGAGTTTGGCGGGATCAGTCGCGAGGAAGCGCGCCGCGACGACTGGACCAAGGCGGTTCATCCCGACGATCGCGACCGCGTGGTGGCCGAGCACAAGGCCGGGCTTGCCACCGGCCAGCCGTTCGCGGTCGAGGCCCGCTTCCGCCGGCACGACGGCGAATATCGCTGGCTGCGCAGTGTGTCGCAGCCGCGTCTTGGGCCCGATGGCGAACTGATCGGCTTCATCGGCGCGGCGACCGATATCACCGCTTCCAAGCTGGCAGAGGAGGAATTGCGCCGCCTGGTCGACGAACGCACCGCGGCGCTGGCGACCAGCGAACGGCGGGTGCGCGGCCTGTTCGACAGCGCGCTCGAGATGATCGCGCTGCTCGATCTCGACGGCCGCTACCTCGAGGTCAACCGGTCCGCGCTCGACAGCCTTGACCTGACCGCCGACCAGATCATCGGGATGTCCCCGTGGGACATTGGCCCGCTGGCCAACCACCCCGGCAGCCGCGACGCGCTTCGCCGGCTGGTCGAGGGCGCCCGGGACGGCGCGACGGTCAGCGAGGAAATCACCATCGACACGCAGGCGGGCAAGGCGACCCTCCTGGTGTCGATGAAGCCCGTCCTCGGCGACGACGGCAAGCCCCTGTTCCTGGTCGGGGAGGGGCGGGATATCACCGACCTCAAAATGGCGCAGGACCAGCTTCGCCAGGCCCAGAAGATGGAGGCGCTGGGCCAGCTGACGGGCGGCATGGCGCACGACTTCAACAACCTATTGACGGTGGTCGTCGGCGGCCTCGACCTCATCGCCAAGCAGGTCGATGACGAGCGCCTGAAGCGCTACGCGCAAAACGCGCTCAAGGCGGCAGAGCGCGGCGCGCGGCTGACCGCGCAATTGCTCGCCTTCAGCCGGGTCCAGCGGCTGGAGGTTCAGCCGATGGACGCCAACGAACATATCGACGAGATGCGGCCGCTGCTGCGCAACGTGCTCGGCCCGCGGATCGACAAGGCGTTTCATCTCGCGCCCGGTCGCCTCGGCGTGATGGCCGACCCCACCCAGCTCGAGGTCGCGATCCTCAACCTCGCCATCAACGCCCGCGATGCCATGCCCGACGGCGGCACCATCACCCTGTCGACCCGCCACCTCGTCATTGCCGACGACCCCGAGCTGGACGACGGCGATTATGCCGAGCTGGCGATCGCCGACACCGGCACAGGCATGGACTCCGAGGTGGCCGCGCGCGTGTTCGAGCCCTTCTTCACCACCAAGGAGGTCGGCAAGGGCACCGGGCTCGGCCTGTCGATGGTCTACGGCATGGCGCGCCAGTCGGGCGGCACCGTACGCATCGACAGCAAGCCGGGCGAAGGGACGGTCGTGCGCCTGCTGCTGCGCTGCGCCGACACCGACGTCCTCGACCTCGACGAGGCGCTGGCCAGCGAGCGCGAGGCGGAGGCCGAGACCTTCCGCATCCTGGTGGTCGACGACGACGAGGACGTGCGCCGCTTCATCGCCTGCAGCCTCGAAGAATATGGCCACGACGTGGTCGAGGCATCCGACGGGAAAAGCGGGCTGGCGGCCTTCGCGCGCCGCCCGGCCGAGCTCGTCATCCTCGATTACCTGATGCCGGGGATGACCGGGGCGGAGGTCGCCGCGACCTTGCGCCGGGACCTTCCGGACCTGCCGTTGCTGTTCGTCACCGGCTACAGCGAGAGCGACGCGATCCGCGCCGCCGCGCCCGATGCGGCGGTAATGACCAAGCCGTTCCGGCCCGAGGCGCTCGACCTCGCCGTGCGCGACGTGATGCGGCAACGGAAAGAAGCCGGCGGCTGAGCGTTGGGGGTGTCGAACGGAGACCCTCGATGCTTGCTTTCGTCCTTGCCGCCGCGCTCCAGGCCGCGCCGCCCGCGCCCGCCCCGGCGCCCGCCGCCTTCAACCCCAACGCCAACCTGCTGTTCGACCGCGACGCCGTGCTTCGGGCGTGGGCGGTCGCGCGCTTCGATCGCAACGGCGACGGCTGGCTGACCCTGTTCGAGGCGCAGCCCGCGCTCAACGCGTTCCAGGAAATCGCCGACGGCGACCGCGACGGGCGCGTCACCACCGCCGAATATCGCCGCGCCAAGGAATTCATCGTCGCCCGCTACTGAGGCTTAATGGGCGTAGGCGCGCTCGCCATGCTGGGTGAGGTCCAGCCCTTCGCGTTCGCTGTCATGGTCGACGCGCAGGCCGATGGCGCGCTTGACGATGGCGAAGCAGACGACCGATCCGACCGCCGACCAGGCCGCCGCGATCCCGACCGCCGCCAGTTGTACGCCGAGCTGGTGGCCGATGGCGTAATCGCTGGCGGTGGCGAACCCGCCGAGTGAGGGCGCGCTGACGATGGCGGTGCCGACCGACCCGACGATCCCGGCGACGCCGTGAATGCCGAACGCGTCGAGGCTGTCGTCGAGCCGAAGCTTGTTCTTGAGCGAGCCGACGAACCCGTAGCAGGCAAGCGCGCCCGCCGCGCCCAACAAGGCCCCGGCGGCGAAACCCGACGTTCCCGCCGCGGGCGTGATCGCGACCAGCCCGGCAATCGCCCCCGACGCGCCGCCGAGCGCGCTGGCCTTGCCGGAGCGGAGCCGCTCGATCCCCAGCCAGGCGATGACGCCCGCCGCCGGGGCGATCATCGTGTTGACCATCGCGATCGCCGCGCTGCCATTCGCCTCCAGCGCCGAACCGGCGTTGAAGCCGAACCAGCCGACCCACAACAGGCCGGTGCCGACCAGGGTCAAGGTCAGCGAATGCGGCGGCATCGCCTCCTTGAGGAACCCGATCCGCGATCCGGCGAAGGCGACCCCGACCAGCCCGGCGATCCCGGCATTGATGTGGACGACGGTGCCGCCCGCGAAATCGATCGCGCCCAGCCCGAAGATCAGGCCGTTTGGCGCCCACACCATGTGCGCGATCGGCGCGTAGACGATCGTCACCCACAGGAAGGTGAAGGCGAGCAGTGCCGCGAAGCGCACCCGCTCCGCCAGCGCGCCGAGGATGATCGCGACCGTCACTGCCGCGAACACCATCTGGAAGGCGGCGAACAGCAATTCGGGAATCGCCACGCCGGCGGTGAAGGTGTCGGCCAGCGAATCCGGGCCGATCCCGCGGAAGAAGGCCTTGGCCGTGTCGCCGACCCAGGCGTTGCCGCCGGAAAAGGCGAGGCTGTAGCCCCAGCCCAGCCAGACAAGCATCGTCACCGCCGCCACGCCCATCACCTGCGTCAGGATCGACAGCATGTTCTTGGCCCGCACCAGCCCGCCGTAGAACAGGCCGAGGCCCGGCATGGCCATCATGACGACCAACAGGGTCGCGACAAGCAGCCAGGCCGTGTCCCCCTTGTCGACGCTTCGCGAAGCGGCGGCGGCGGGGCTAGAGCAGGCGAGGGCGGCAAGCAGGAGGAGGCGGCGCATGGCCGCAGTCGAGCGCCTGTCGCTGCGCCGCACAACGTGAAAAATTGACCGCCTGGCGGCTCAGCCCTGGATCGCGCGCCACACCCCGTAGGCGCTGGTGATCGACAGGACGATGCCGACGAAGATCAGCAGCTGGCGGGAGGGCACGCGCTTGGCCAGCCACGCGCCCAGCGGCGCGGCGGCGACCCCGCCGATCAGCAGGCCGGTGGTCGCCACGGTGAACGCCTCGAATCCCAGATGCGTGATGAAGGTGGCCGACACGGCGACGGTGATGAAGAACTCCGCCGTGTTGACGGATCCGATGACGTGGCGCGGGTTAGCCCCCTGGACGAGGAGGTTGCTGGTCACCACTGGGCCCCAGCCGCCCCCGCCGGCGGCGTCGAGGAAACCGCCGACGAGGCCCAGCGGGGCAATCACCTTCGGCTCCTTTTCGTGCGCGTCGTGACCGAGCCCCCGCCACAAGAGGTAAAGGCCGACCGCCGCCAAATAGGTGAGGACGAAGGGGCGCGCGACCGAGGCGTCGATCTGCGTCAGGAGATAAGCACCGATCACCCCGCCGAGGACACCCGGAATGACGAGCCGAAGGAAGAGATGCCAGCGCACGTTGCGATGGAGAACGTGGCTGACCCCCGACACGCCCGTGGTGAAACTCTCCACGACATGGACCCCGGCGGAGGCGGCGGCGGGCGGCACGCCGATGCTGATCAACAAGGTGCTCGAAATCACGCCGAAGGCCATGCCGAGGGCGCCGTCGACCAGCTGCGCGGCAAATCCGATCAGGATGAAGGGAAGCAGATCGGCCAACCCAAAGGCAAAGTCGGGCATCAGGTCGTCTCTCGCGTAAGGACCGCTCCTGCTATGGTGCGGCGCGGCATTTGCCAACGAGATTCGTGCCGTCCGCGCCGCGACGCCCCATCCGTGCGACGGCGCGATTCAGGCGTTGAACCTTCCCGAAACCCTGCCTATAGCGCCCGTCGCTGCCGCAATCCGGAGACGTGGGTGAGTGGCTGAAACCAGCGGTTTGCTAAACCGCCGTACGGGGGATTCCCGTACCGAGGGTTCGAATCCCTCCGTCTCCGCCAGCATCCGAGCGCAGCGAGCGATGCTGGTGGCGACGGATTATGAGAGAAGCCCTCCGGGTTCGGAGCCGAAGCGACAGCGCAGGCTTTTGAGCGAAGCGAAAACAATCCCGTCCCATTTCGCGCCAGATCGACTACATAGCCCTTATGCTCCGCTTCTTCCTCCTCTGGCTCCTCACCGTCGCGCTGATGGAAGGCTTTGCCTACGTCATGCATCGCTGGGTGATGCACGGGCCGGGCTGGTTCCTGCACAAGAGCCACCATCGCCCGCGCACCGGCTGGTTCGAGCTCAACGACCTCTATGGCGCGATCTTCGCCATTCCCTCGATCGTCCTCATCTACGGCGGGACGCTCGGCCAGTGGGGCTGGTGGGCGCTGCCGGTGGGCGTGGGCATCGCCACCTACGGGGCGATCTACTTCGGCTTCCACGACGTCATCGTCCACAAGCGGGTCGGCCACACCTACGTGCCGCGCTCGACCTACATGAAGCGCATCGTGCAGGCGCACCGCATGCACCACGTGCTTGAAAGCAAGCATCACGGGATCAGCTTCGGCTTTCTCGTCGCCCCGTCGATCGAGACGCTGAAGCGCCAGCTCGCCGAGAGCGAGGCGCGGCTGCGCGCGCCGCGCGGCCGCTAGGCATTCACCCCGCGTTCAAGCGGCGGGGACGAGCCTTCGCGGGCCGGGTCTCGCACGCCAAAGGGGATGTGATGCGTATCGTGCCACTCGTTCTGTTGCTGGGCCTGGCCCAGCCCGTTGTCGCCCAATCGGCCAATCCGCCAGCCAGCACCGCCGAGGACGAACCGATCGTCATTCGCGGCCTCGCCGACGGTGCGACCGTGGTCGAGGTCGATTTCGACAAGGTCTGGAAGAATTGCGCCGAGTGCAAGCGCGCGCTGAAAAAGCTCGACAAGCTGGCCGCACGCTACCGGGAAGAGCGCAACTTCATGCGGGTGGCGCAATCCGGCCCGGCGGGCTGCCCCAATGTCGCTGCCAGCCCGTCGACGACCTTCCAGCGCTCGAGCGCCGATGCGCTGGGCGGAAGCGGGCCGGCTACCCGCCGCGATATCGTGGGCGAACTCTGCGCGGCGCGCGCGGCCGAATCGACGCGGCTCACGCAGCAGGCGATCGCCGAGCGCAACGTCGAGCCCGCGCAGGCCGAGATGCTTGCCCACACCCGTGCGTTCCTCGACCAGCTCGCCCCGCACGTGGCCGCCGCGACCGAGGCCGAGCGCGTTGCGCGCGGCGCCAGTGCGGGCCTGACCGACGCGAAGCGGACGACATTGAGCGCGAAGAACATCAAGCGCATCGACGTCACCGACGCAGTGATCCGCCGGCTCGATGCCATGGATTTCACCATCGCCTTGCCCGATCCGCCTCCGCCCGGACCGGCGAGCGGCTATTATGATGGCAAGCTGACCCGGGCGAAGACGA
>CAZKCD010000088.1:0-7973 GCA_964551235.1 uncultured Sphingomonas sp. | reverse complement strand
AAGATCAAGAAGCAGATCGAGGAAGCCGGCGGCACCGTCGAGCTCAAGTAAGCTTCTGAACGATTTTCGTGGGTGTCTTGAAGCGCCCATGAGACGGAAAGGGCGGCCCTCGGGTCGCCCTTTTTGTTGCCGTCGGCCCGAAAATCGGTCGCATGTCGTCCGGTTTTACTTGCCGCCCCTCCCCGCCTTGCTACCATTTCCCCGATGGGGATTCGCGCGTGACGCTGGTTGAGTATCTTTTTCCGTTCGCGGTCGCATTCGTCGTCCTGTTGCTGATCGCGGTCGCGCAGGTCATCGGCCTCGGCGACCTCATTGGCGAGTCCGATCATGACGCCGACGCCGGCCATGCGGATGCCGGCGCGCTCGACGGCCTGGCCAGCCTGCTCGGCATCGGCCGCGTCCCCTTCCTCATCTGGCTGGCGATCCTGCTGTTGACCTTCAGCGGGATCGGCGTGACCGGCCAGTTCCTGCTCGACTCCCTGCTCGGGTCGATGATGGCGCCTACCCCGGCCGCGTTGCTCGCCGCCGTGCCGGCGCTGCTCGCCACGGCCTTGCTGTCGCGCCTGCTCGAACCGCTCGTGCCGCGCGACGAGACGACCGCGGTCGGCATCGATTCCCTGCTCGGCAAGCGCGGGACAGTCGACATTGGCACGGCCCGCCGCGGAAGCCCGGCGCGGGTAATCGTTCGCGACACCTACGGTCAGCCCCATAATGTGATGGTCGAACCGCACGACGACGGCGCCGCGTTCGTCGCGGGCGAGGAGGTGCTGCTGGTGCGCCTCGACAACGACCTGTTCTACGCCATCAGCACTGCCGACCGTCGGCTCGGGCCGGTCGCCTGACCTTCGAGGAGTATTCCATGAATGAATTGATTCCGGTTGCGATTTGGGGCGGTGGGAGTTTCCTTCTCCTAATCGTCATCGGCTGGTCGCTGGCCAAGCTCTATGTCCGCGCCACCAAGGAGGTCGGCTTCGTGCGCACCGGCTTTGGTGGCGAGAAGGTGGTGATGAACGGCGGCGCGCTGGTCCTTCCGATCCTGCACGAGACCATGCCGGTCAACATGAACACCGTCCGCCTCGCGGTCGAACGCAAGAACCAGGACGCGCTGATCACGCTCGATCGCCTGCGTATCGACGTGAAGGCCGAATTCTACGTCCGCGTAAAGCCCGATGCCGGATCGATCGCGATGGCCGCGCAGACGCTTGGCCAGCGCACGATGCAGCCGGAAATGCTCAAGGACCTCGTCGAGGGCAAGTTCGTCGACGCGCTGCGCTCGGTTGCGGCGGGCATGACCATGAACCAGCTTCACGAGCAGCGCGCCGACTTTGTGCAGAAGGTGCAGCAAGTGTCGTCGTCCGACCTCGCGATGAACGGTCTCGAGCTCGAATCCGTGTCGCTGACCGGCCTTGACCAGACCTCGATCGAGCATTTCAACGCAAACAATGCGTTCGACGCCGAGGGCCTGACCAAGCTCACTGAGCAGATCGAACTGCGCAAGAAGGCGCGCAACGACATCGAGAAGGACACGCGCGTCCAGATGGAAACCAAGAATCTCGAGGCGGACAAGAAAAGCTTCGAGATCAGTCGCGACAATGAATTTGCCCGCCTCGAACAGGAGCGGGAGATCGAGACCCGCCGCGCCGCGCAGGCGGCCGAGGTGGCCCGTGAACAAGCCCAGCGCAACCAGGAATCCGAGGGCGCGCGGATCGAGGCCCAGCGGGTCATCGACGCGCAGAAGATCGAGGCCGAGCGCGCCATCCAGGAAGCCAAGATCGCGCAGGAACAGGCGGTCGAAATCGCCCGCCAGGAGCAGCAGATCGCGGTACAGAACAAGAGCCGCGAGGAAAGCCAGGCCAAGGCAGAGGCCGATGCCGCGCGCGCCAAGGCGGTTGCCGCCGAGGAAGGCGTGACCACCGCTCGCGATACCGAGGTCGCCGAGCGTGAGAAGCGGATCGAGTTGATCGAGGCCGCCAAGAGCGCCGAGCGCGAGGCGATCCGCATCAAGGTCGAGGCCGAGGCCGAGAAAGACGCCGCGTCCAACCGGGCGGAAGCCGCGAAGATGGAAGCGCAGGGCCAGGCCGATGCCGAGAAGCTCCGGGCCGAAGCGGCGCGCGTTCGCTTCGAGGTCGAGGCCGCCGGCCAGAAGGCCATTAACGAGGCGGCAAACCTGCTGTCGTCGTCGCAGATCAGCCTCAAGTTCAAGATGGCCCTGCTCGACGTGCTTCCCGAGGTCGTGCGCGAAAGCGCCAAGCCGCTCGAAGCGATCGACTCGATCAAGATCGTGCAGGTCGACGGGCTAAATGGCCGCAGCGGTTCCGGCGACGGTGCCGTTCCCGGCGCCGGCCAAAGCGGACTGGCGCAGGACGCGCTGGCGGCGGCGCTCGCCTACCGCGCCCAGGCGCCGATGATCGACGGGCTGATGAAGGAACTCGGCCTTCACGGCGGGTCGCTCAACGGCATGGTCGAAACCGTGCCGTCGCTCGAACTGCACGAGGACGCTCCGGCACCCGAAGCGCCGAAGCCCGTTGCGCCGAAGAAAAAGGCCGACAAGGCCCGCAGCGCCGCCGACGAACCGGCTGGCGACTGAGCCGCCGCGCAACGACCGGAAAGGGCGGCCCTCGGGTCGCCCTTTTTGTTTGCCTGCGCTAGGCGAGGCGCATGACCGCTCATCCCTTCGACGACGCCCTCGCCCTGACGCCGCTCGGCGACGGCCGTTGGCGCGGCACCACCAGCGATGCCTATTGGAACATGGTCGGCCCGTTCGGCGGCATCGTTGCGGCACTGCTGCTCAAGGCCCCCCTCGACGATCCGCGGCGGCAGGGCGAACCGGTCGCGCTCACCGTCAATTTCTGCGCGCCCGTCGCCAAGGGCGCGTTCGAGCTCATCGCCGTCCCCGTCCGCACCGGCGGCTCGACCCAGCATTGGACGGTCGCGCTCGAACAGGACGGTGTCGTCGCCGCGACCGCGACCGCCATGTTCGGCGCCCGGCCCGATACGTTCGCCGCCCACGTGCGCCCCGCGCCGCCCGCGCCCGATCCCGCCACCCTGTCCGTCTTCGACGCCTTCCCGGTCGGCTGGACCCAGCGCTACGACCTGCGCTTCGTCGATGGCGCGCCGGGCGAAGGGACCGAGCCCGGCCCGTCGCGCTCCCTGCTGTGGATCGGCCAGCGCCCGCCCCGTCCCCTCGACTTCCCCGCCCTGGCGGCGATCTGCGACATCTTCTTCGGGCGCATCATCCATGTCCGCCGCCGCATGGTGCCGTTCGGCACGGTCAGCATGACCGCCTACTTCCATGCCACCGCCGACGACCTCGCGTCCGTGGGCGAAGCGTTCATCCTCGGCGACGCCGACGCGCGCATCTTCGACCGCGGCTTTCACGACCAGTCGGCCGAGCTGTGGAGCGCCGACGGCCGCCTCCTCGCGACCAGCCACCAATTGGTCTACTACCGCGACCCGCGCTGAGCCGCCGGCTCAGAAGGGGAAGAAATAGGGAATGGCGAGGCTCGCGGCCGCCCAGGTCACAAGGTTGAGCGGCAGCCCGACCTTGACGAAATCCATGTAGCTGTAGCGACCCATCTGGAAGACCAGCGTATTGGTCTGGTAGCCGAACGGCGTCGCGAAGGCCGCGCTCCCCGCCATCATCACCGCCACGACGAAGGGCCGCGGGCTGACCCCCAGCGTCTCGGCCAGCGCCACCGCCACCGGCGTCACCAGCACGGCGATGGTCGCGTTCGACAAAATCTCGGTCAGGAACAGCGTCGCGCCGTACAGCAGCACCAGCGCCACGAACGGGCTTAACCCGTCGAGCGAGCCGACCAGCGCGCGCGTCATGTCGCCCGCCAGCCCGGTCGTCTCCAGGCCGATGCCCAGCACCACCATCCCGGCGATCAGCATCAGGATGTCGGGCCGAAGTCCCTGGTAGGCCTCGTCGGCGGTGATGATCTTCAGCACGATCAGCAGCACCGCCCCGCCGAAGGCCGAGGCCGCGATCGGCGTAATATCGAGCGCCGCCAGCGCGATCACCCCGACGAATACGAGGCCCGACACCAGGGCCTTCCACGGCTGCAGCTTGTGCCCTTCCGCGAACACGTCGGGCTCGCCCAGCTGCAGCTGGTGAAGGTCTGGATCGTGCATCGGCCGCCGCTGGACGCGGTCCGTCGGCACCTCGCCCTCCAGCCAGCGGCTGGCGAAGAACAAATAGACCCCGCCGACCAGCGCCACGCACAGCCCGACCCCGCTGATCTCGAAGATGCCGAAGCGCGGCTGTCCGGCCAGGCTCGCCATGTCGTTGACCAACAGGTTGGTCGACGTGCCGATGAGCGTGCAGCCGCCGCCCAGCACCGCCGCATAGGACAACGGAATGAGAAACCGCTTGGGGTTCAGCCCCAGCCGCTCGGCCACGTCGCGCACCACCGGCGCGCCCATCACCACGATCGGCGTGTTGTTGAGGAAGGCCGAGGCCGCGCCGCTCGCGCCGATCAGCACCCAGATCCCGGCCGCGCCGATCCGCTGGCACAATTTCACCCCTCGCTCGATCGCCGCGTCGAGCAGGCCGGCCAGCTCCATCGCGTAAGCGATGACGAACAGCGAGGCCAAGGCGATGATCGCCGGCGACGCGAAGGCGCCCTGCACCTCGACCGGCCGCACCGCGCCGCTCACCAGCAGCACCGCCGCACCACACAGGGCGACGACGTCGGCGCGGACCTTGTCGACGATCAACGCGGCGACCACGGCCACCAGGACCGCCAGGGTCACGAGTTGATCCATTGTCACGTGCGCGTTCGACCACGCTGGGACGGGCCTTGGCAAGGGCAGGCTTCATTGTTGCGGGCGAATGTTGCTAGTCTGGCGCGCATGGTCCCTTCCCGACTCCTGTCGCTCGTCATCGTTCCGGCGCTGGCCCTCGCCGCGTGCACCGACCAGCCCGGCGAAACGCTTACGAACGAGAGCGTCGCCGACAACGGCACGGCCGCCTTGCCCGCGCCCGAACCCCTGCTCGACCGGCGCGGCCTGCTGCGCGCGCTCGGCGAGGCGGCAAGCGCGTTCGCGGCCGGGGCCGACGACATGGAGGCGCAGCGCGCGATGGTCGGGCGCCGCTTTGCCTTCCGCCTGGCCTTCGGCTGCGCCGGCGACGATGCCGACTCCCCGCTCCGGCTGACCGTTCGTCCCGACGGCCGCAGCTACGAGGCGCGCGCCCGCTTCACGATCGGCGCGGAAGAGGCTGCGGACTTCATCCCTAGGCCCAGCGATCCCGACGCGGTCGAGGTCCCCGCCGCCAGCGCCATCGAGGCGGTCGAGGGCTTCTGGGTCGAACGCCCGTGGCTGCTTGCCGAACAATGCCCCCGTCCCGTCGAACCCGTGGTCGCGACCGACGTGCCGGACGCGGGTCGGCCAGTCGCCACGCCCCCGCCCGAACGCCTCGCCGGTATCGCCCAGTTCGTGACGCCCGGCGACAGCCGCCTGTCGCTCCGCGGCGGCCGCGATTACGTCAAGGTCGTCCCCCTCGCCGAGGGAGTCAGGCCGCCGCCGAGTATGCTGCTGCTGGTCGAGGGGCGGCTGCGCGCCTGGCCCGACGGCAAGGCGATCGAGTGCCGCGACAATCCCGCCGGCGGCCAGCCCCGCTGCCTCGTCGGCGTCACCATCGATCGCGTCGCCTTCGAACGCGCGGACGACCGCGCGCTCGTCGCCGAATGGACCAACTGACTAGTTGAAAATGCCGAGGTTCAGCGCCTCGCTGGGGCCGAACCAGATGGTGTTCGCCGTGTGATCGGCCCAGTCGTCGCCGGTCGAGGCGTGGGCGAAAACCGTCAGGCCCTGTCGACCCACGCTCAGGAAGGTGGCGACCTCCCCGAACCGCGGCGCCGGCACCGTCAACTGCACGCTTCCCCGCGGGTGCGGCCCGACGGGGCGCAGGTGGAAATGGCCGACCGCCACGCCGAAGCGTCGCTGCACCTCGGCAGCCAGCGACTTCGCCTGCTCGACCTCGGCCGGGTCGAAATAGATGTGGGCGTGAAAATCGCGGATGGTCGGGTCGGTCATGGTCGGCTCCTTGCCGCCGAGATGCGCATCGCCGCGGAACCTTCAAGGCGGCACAACATTGTTACCGGTTCGGCCCGGCCTCCCCCTTGCGCGGGACGGGTTTTTCGCTATATCGGATCCATCCAAACATAACGGCTCCGCCGCACGGTCTCGTGCGTCCGGGGTCTTTTCCTGTCCTCGCCGGGACACGGACCGACCCGCGCACCGGTCCGAACGTATGGCGAAGAACCCCAGGAGCCGCGCCGGACTTATCACCAAAGGGCCGCGTGCCTCGACGCGTGCCTCAAGCGCAGGGAATTCCATGGCGACCAAAGCGAAAGACGTGCCGACCCAGGCCCGCATCAACCAGCAGCGCCGCATCCGCAAGATCTTCGGCAACATCCACGAGATCAGCGAGATGCCGAACCTCATCGAGGTTCAGCGCGAAAGCTACGAGCAGTTCCTTCGCTCGGATCCGTCCACGGGCTACGTCTCGGGTCTCGAAAAGACCCTCCGCTCGGTCTTCCCGATCCAGGATTTCGCGGGCACCGCGCACCTCGACTTCGACCATTACGTCCTTGAGGACCCGAAGTTCGACACCGACGAGTGCCGCCAGCGCGGGCTGACCTACGCCGCGCCGATGCGCGTGACGCTGCGCCTCACCACCTTCGAAATCGATCCCGACACCGAGGCGAAGTCGGTCATCGATATCAAGGAACAGGACGTCTACATGGGCGACATGCCGCTCATGACCCTGAACGGCACCTTCATCATCAACGGCACCGAGCGCGTGATCGTGTCGCAGATGCACCGCTCGCCGGGCGTGCTGTTCGACCATGACCGCGGCAAGACGCACTCGAGCGGCAAGTATCTCTTCGCCGCCCGCGTCATCCCGTACCGCGGCTCGTGGCTCGACTTCGAATTCGACGCCAAGGACATCGTCAACGTCCGCATCGACCGCAAGCGCAAGCTGCCGGTCACCGCGCTGCTGCACGCGCTGGGCCTGACCTCGGAAGAGATCCTCAACACCTTCTACAACCGCGTCACCTACGTGCGCGGCAAGAACGGCTGGCAGATCCCGTACAGCGCCGAATCCTGGCGCGGCCTTAAGCCGAACCACGACGTGGTCGACGCCGACAGCGGCGAGATCATCTTCAAGGCGATGGAAAAGATCAGCCCGCGCCTCGCCAACAAGGCGGCCAAGGACGGCCTGAAGAACGTCATCATCCCGACCGAGGAAATCTTCGGCCGCTATTCGGCCTACGACCTCATCAACGAGAAGACCGGCGAAATCTACATCGAGGCGGGCGACGAAGTGTCGGCCGAAAATCTCGAGAAGATGGACAAGGCGGGCATCGACCGCCTCGAACTGCTCGACATCGACTTCGTCAACACCGGTCCGTGGATCCGCAACACGCTCAAGGCGGATAAGTCGGAAGAGCAGGATTCGGCGCTGGCCGACATCTACCGCGTCATGCGCCCCGGCGAGCCGCCGACGCGCGAGACTGCGGACGCGCTCTTCTACGGCCTGTTCTTCGATCCGGAGCGCTATGACCTGTCGGCCGTCGGCCGCGTCAAGCTCAACATGCGCCTCGGCCTCGACGCCGAGGACACCGTCACCACGCTGCGCCGCGAAGACATCGTCGCGGTCGTCCAGGAGCTGGTGAACCTGAAGGACGGCAAGGGCGATATCGACGATATCGACAACCTCGCCAACCGCCGCGTCCGCTCGGTCGGTGAGCTGCTGGAGAACCAGTATCGCGTCGGCCTGCTCCGCATGGAGCGCGCGGTGAAGGAGCGCATGAGCTCGGTCGACGTGTCGACCGTCATGCCGAACGACCTGATCAACGCCAAGCCGGCCGTGGCCGCGGTGCGTGAATTCTTCGGTTCGTCGCAGCTCTCGCAGTTCATGGACCAGACCAACCCGCTGTCGGAAGTCACCCACAAGCGCCGCG
>CAZKCD010000087.1:0-7980 GCA_964551235.1 uncultured Sphingomonas sp. | reverse complement strand
TTCACGCTGATCGCCTACCTGGTCGGCAACGCGCGTTACGCCGACTACCTCGGCATCCCGCACGTGCTGGGGGCGGGCGACCTCACCGTCATGCTGCTGGCGATCGTCGGGGCGGGGCTGGCCTTCCTGTGGTTCAACGCGCCGCCCGCGGCGGTGTTCATGGGCGATACCGGCAGCCTGGCGCTGGGCGGCGCGCTGGGCGCGGTGGCGGTGGCGACGCACCACGAGTTCGTGCTGGCGATCGTGGGCGGGCTGTTCGTGGTCGAGGCGGTGAGCGTCATCGTCCAGGTCTTCTGGTTCAAAAGGTTCGGCAAGCGCATCTTCAAGATGGCGCCGATCCACCATCATTTCGAGCATCTCGGCTGGAGCGAGCCGACCGTGGTGATCCGCTTCTGGATCATCGCCTTCGTGCTGGCGCTGGCGGGGCTGTCGACGCTGAAGCTGCGGTGATTACCGCCAAGGCCTTCGCGGGCAAGCACTACGCCATCCTCGGGCTTGGCCGAAGCGGGCTGGCCACCGTGCGTGCACTCTACGCGAGCGGTGCGCGGGTCACGGCGTGGGACGACAAGGCCGAGGCCCGGGCGCAGGTGCCGGACGGCGCCGAAGTGGTCGATTTCGTCGGCGGCGACCTGGCGCGGTTCGACGCGATCGTGGTGACGCCGGGCCTGCCGCTTAATCGCCACCCGATCGCCACGGCGGCCAAGGCGGCTGGGGTGGAGATCATCGGCGACATTGAGCTGTTCGCGCGGGCGCGGGCGGAATTGCCGCCGCACAAGGTCGTCGGGATCACGGGCACCAACGGCAAGTCGACGACGACCGCGCTGGTCCACCACATTCTGAAGACCGCGGGCGTGCCGACGACGATGGGCGGCAACATCGGCTTGCCGATCCTGGGGCAGGAACCGCTGCCGGAAGGCGGGGTCTATGTGCTGGAGCTGTCGAGCTACCAGATCGATTTGACCAAAAGCCTCGATTGCAACGTCGCGGTGCTGCTCAACATCACGCCGGATCATCTAGATAGATATGATGAATTCGAGGCTTATGCGGCGTCGAAAATTCGGCTGTTTCGAATGCAGCACGATGGCATCTCATTATTCAACGCAGACGATCCCGTCGCCGACGATTGGTATGTCAAAATTGAACAGGAAGAGCTTTTTGGCGAACGCTGGCAATGGACCCATTTCTTCGAGGCCTATCAGAACGATAAGTTTGATCGAGCACAGCCATGTTGGCCCGCCCTGCAAGGCCCCCACAACGCCCAGAATGCAGCGGCTGCGATAGCAACTTGCGAGTGCCTGCAGGTCCGTCAAAGTGTGATTGAAGAGGGATTGTGCACCTACGGCGGCCTGCCCCACCGCATGGAGCGCGTCCGCGAGATGGATGGCGTCCTGTTCGTCAACGACAGCAAGGCGACCAATGCGGAAGCCGCGGCGCCGGCGCTGGCGGCGTTCCCCAAGGTGCGGTGGATCGTCGGGGGGCTGGCGAAGACCGAGGAGCTGGGCGAAACCGCGAGGCACCTCGGCCATGTCGTGAAGGCCTACACGATCGGGGAGGCGGGGCCGATGTTCGCGCGGCTGCTGCGCGATGCCGGGGTCGAGGTAAGCGAATGTGAATCTTTGGAAAATGCGGTGAACAGCGCCGCGAAGGATTCCCAAAGCGGCGAGACCGTCTTACTGTCGCCCGCAGCCGCGTCGTTCGACCAGTTCCGGGACTTCGAAGCGCGCGGCGACCGCTTTCGCGAGCTGGTAGAGGGGCTTTAGACATGGCGACGCAAGCCGCGGGAATTGCCGGCACGATCAAGGCCAAGGCTGCTCAGCTCGACCCGGCGCGCTATGGCCGCGCCGACCGGTCGGCCATGGGCCGCTGGTTCTGGGAAATCGACAAGGTCCTGCTGCTGCTGATCGCGGTGCTGATCGGCATCGGCCTCATTGCCGTCGCCGCCGCCAGCCCGGCCGGCGCGCGCCGCCTGTCGGGCGGCAATGTGACCATCAACGAGCTCTACTTCTTCTACCGCCAGCTGATGTGGATCGCGGTGTCGCTACCGGTGATGATCGTCATTTCGATGATGTCGCGCGAGCGGGCCAAGCGCTTCTCGATCGGCGGGGCGATCGTCTTCCTCGCGCTTCTGGCCGCCGTGCCGTTCATCGGCGCGGAGAAGAATGGCGCGGTGCGCTGGATCGAGCTGGGCGTGGGGCAGCTGCAGCCGTCGGAGTTCCTGAAGCCGTTCTTCGTCGTGTCGATGGCGTGGATCCTGTCCTTGAAGGACAAGGACAAGAGCCTGCCCGTCTTCTGGGTGTCGGGCGCGCTGACCGCGGTAATCGCGGCGCTGCTGATGAAGCAGCCGGACTTCGGATCGACCGTCATCTACGGCGCGGTGTGGATCGCGATGCTGGCGCTGGCGGGGCTGAACCTGCGCATCATCGCCGGGCTGGGCGCGGCGGCGGTGGTCGGCGTGATCCTGGCGTACTTCTTCTACGACGTGGCCACTGTGCGCATCGACGCCTTCCTGTTCGGCAAGGGCGACAATTTCCAGACCGAGAACGCGATGCGCACGCTGACCGCGGGCGGTCTGTTCGGGATGGGGCCGGGCGCGGGAACGCGCAAGTTCGGCCTGCCCGAGCCGCAGACCGATTACATCTTTTCGGTGATCGGCGAGGAGTTCGGGCTGATCGCGTGCCTGGCCATCGCGCTCATCTACCTCGCCATCGTCGCGCGGGTGCTGGTCAAGCTGCTCGACGAGGAGAGCAGCTTCGCCATCCTGGCGGCGGCGGGCCTCGCGATCAGCTTCGGCCTGCAGGCGCTGATCAACATGGCGGTCAACGTCCAGATCGCGCCGTCCAAGGGCATGACCCTGCCCTTCATCAGCTATGGCGGCAGCTCGATGCTGGCGCTGTCGATCGCCATGGGATTGCTGCTCGCCTTCACGCGCCGGAACCCCTATCTGACCCGCTCGCCTTACGTGGTTAAATGGAGCGGGGATTCGCCGACCCAATGAATGTTTTCCTAGCCGCCGGTGGAACGGGCGGGCACATGGTCCCGGCCCACGCGCTGGCCGCCGAATTGAAGAAACGCGGCCACGGGGTCGCGCTGATCACCGACGAGCGCGGAGCCAAGATCCCGGCGCTGTTCGACGACGTGCCGACGCACATCCTGCCCGCCGGGCGGCTGGGCGGCGGGCCGATCGCCATGGCCAAGGCCGCGCTGAGCGTGCTCAAGGGGCGGCGGCAGGCCAAGGCGCTCTACACCGAATTCACGCCGGACGCGGTGGTCGGGTTTGGCGGCTACCCGGCCTTTCCGGCGCTGCTGGCGGCGTCGGCCAAGGGCATCCCGACCGTGCTGCACGAACAGAATGCGGTGCTGGGCCGGGTTAACCGGATGCTGGCCAGGGACGCGGCGGCGATCGCGACGGCCTATGGTGAGGTCGACCGGCTGAAGCCCGCGCACAAGGGCAAGACCGTGCTGGTCGGTAACCCGGTGCGCGACGAAGTGAAACGGCTGGGCGAGCTGCCGCTGCCCGAGTTCGACGAGGTCGCGCCGCTGAAGATCCTCGTCACCGGCGGGAGCCAGGGGGCAAGCATCCTGTCCGAGGTGGTGCCGAGCGGGCTGGGCGAATTGCCGCCCTCGCTGCGCCACCGGCTGCAGGTAGTGCAGCAGTGCCGGCCCGACGAGATCGAGGGCGTCCGCGCGCGCTATGCCGAGCTGAAGATCCCGGCCGAGCTGATGACCTATATTACCGACATGCCGGCCAAGCTGGGCGATTGCCACCTGGTGATCGCGCGGGCCGGCGCGTCGACCATCGCCGAGCTGACCGCGGCCGGGCGGCCGGCGATCCTCGTGCCCCTGCCGATCGCGACCGACGACCACCAGACCGCCAACGCGCGTGAAATGGCCAAGGCGGGCGGGGCGCGGATGATCCCGCAGCCCGATTTCTCGCCCGCCGTGCTGGCAGCGCAGATCGCCGCGCTCGCCGAGGACCCCGAGGCGCTGGCCAATGCCGCGGCGCGCGCGCTGTCGGTCGGCCGGCCCAACGCCGCCAGCGACCTTGCCGACCTGGTCGAGCGGATCGCGGGCGGGCTGTCGCCGATCGAGGTCGGACCGGCGAGCATCGTCAGCGAGCAGCCCGCGCTGGCGCTCGGAGCAGGAGCCGCCGCATGAAGGCGATGGGACGCGAAATCGGCACGATCCACTTCGTCGGAATCGGCGGGATCGGCATGTCGGGGATCGCCGAGGTGATGCATCACCTGGGCTACAAGGTGCAGGGCAGCGATGCGGCCGACAGCTATGTCACCGAGGGGCTGCGCAAGGCGGGCATCCCGGTGATGATCGGGCAGAGCGCCGACAACCTCGGCGATGCGGCGGTGCTGGTCTGTTCGACCGCGATCCGCGACGACAATCCCGAAGTGCGCGCCGCCGCCGAGCGCCGAATCCCGCGCGTCCGCCGCGCCGAAATGCTGGCCGAGCTGATGCGGATGCAGTCGACCATCGCGGTCGCCGGCACGCACGGCAAGACGACGACGACCTCGATGATCGCGGCGATGCTCGACGCGGGCGGGATCGAGCCGACTGTGATCAACGGCGGGATCATCAACAGCTACGGCTCCAACGCCAAGCTGGGCGAGGGCGACTGGATGGTCGTCGAGGCCGACGAGAGCGACGGCAGCTTCCTTCGGCTGGACGGGACGATCGCGGTGGTCACCAACATCGATCCCGAGCATCTCGACCATTACGGCAGCTTCGACCGTGTGAAGGAAGCGTTCGTCGAGTTCGTCGAGAACGTGCCCTTTTACGGTCTGGCGGTGATGTGCGTCGACGATGCCGACGTGCAGTCGGTAATCGGCAAGATCCGCGACCGGCGGATCGTGACCTATGGCGTGTCGTCCGTCGCCGACCTGCGCGCCGAGAACCTCCGCCCCGAAAATGGCGGGACCCGGTTCGACGCGAGCGTGCTGGGCAAGGACGGCGAGCGGCGGACGATCCGCGACATCTTCGTGCCGATGCCGGGCAAGCATAACGTGCTGAACGCGCTGGCGGCGATCGCCGTCGGGCTGGAATTCGGGATGGAAGATGGCGCGATCGCGCGGGGGCTGGAGAAGTTCACCGGCGTCAAGCGGCGCTTCAGCCGCGTCGGCGACGTCGGCGGGGCCACCGTCATCGACGATTATGCGCATCACCCGGTCGAGATCCGCTCGGTTTTGTCGGCGGCGCGCGACAGCGCGGACGGGCGGGTGATCGCGGTGGTGCAGCCGCACCGTTACTCGCGGCTGGAGGACCTGATGGACGAGTTCCAGACGGCCTTCAACGATGCCGATATCGTCATGGTGACGCCGGTCTATGCGGCGGGCGAGCAGCCGATCGAGGGCGTGGACCATGAGGCGCTGGCCGAAGGACTTCGCGCGCGCGGGCACCGGATGGTGAAGACGGTCGGCAACGCCGACGAGCTGGCGCAGAGCCTGCGCGACATCGCGGCCAAGGGCGACCTCATCGTGTGCATGGGCGCGGGCGACATCACCAAGTGGGCGGCCGGGCTGGCCAAGGGCATCGAGGCGGCGAGGGCGTCCAAGTGACGACCGCCATCGCCATGCCCGAGGTGCGGGGGCGACTGACGCCCGAGGCGCCGCTGAAGCCGCTCGTCTGGTTCAAGGCGGGCGGGGCGGCGGAGTGGCTGTTCGAGCCGGCCGATGTCGACGACCTGGCCGATTTCCTGCGCGCGCTCGATCCTTCGGTGCCGGTGATGGGGCTGGGGCTGGGCTCCAACCTCATCGTGCGCGACGGCGGGGTCCCGGGCGTGGTGGTGCGGCTGGGCAAGGCCTTCGCCAAGGTCGACAAGGTGGACGAGGTGACGCTGACCTGCGGCGGCGGGGCGAGCGGCATCCTGGTCAGCTCGACCGCGCGCGACGCGGGCATCGCGGGGATGGAATTCCTGCGCTCGATCCCCGGCACCGTCGGCGGCTTCGTGCGGATGAACGGCGGCGCCTACGGGCGCGAGACGTGCGACATCCTGGTCGATTGCACGGTCGTGCTGCGCGACGGGACGGTGGCGACGCTGGACCGGGATGCGCTGGGCTACACCTACCGACACAGCGAATTGCCCGAAGGGGCGATCGTCGTGGCGGCCACGTTCCGCGGCGCGCCGGGCGATTCGGCGGCGATCCAGGCCGAGATGGACCGGATTGCGGCCAGCCGCGAGGAATCGCAGCCGCTGCGCAGCAAGACGGGCGGATCGACCTTCAAGAATCCGCTCCCCGCCAAGGCGTGGCAGGTCATCGACGCGGCGGGCTGCCGCGGGTTGACGCGTGGCGGCGCGCAAGTATCGGAAAAGCACTGCAATTTTCTGCTCAACCTGGGCGACGCGACGAGCGAGGACATCGAGCAGCTGGGCGAGGACGTCCGGCGGCGGGTTCGCGAGCACAGCGGCACCGAGCTGGAGTGGGAAATCCAGCGGGTCGGCGTGTACGCCGGTTCCGCCGAATGAGAGACGTGGGAGTGAAAAAGTGAACAAGGACATGCACGTCGTGGTGCTGATGGGCGGCTGGTCCGCCGAACGCGACGTGTCGCTGACCAGCGGCAAGGGCGTGGTCGAGGCGCTGAAAGGCCGCGGCTGGACCAACGTCACGCCGCTCGACATGGACCGCAACGTCGCGCGGCTGCTGGAGGAACTGCGCCCCGACGTGGTGTTCAACGCGCTGCACGGCACGCCGGGCGAGGACGGGTCGGTGCAGGGCCTGCTCGACCTGATGCAGATCCCCTACACGCATTCGGGAGTGACGACCTCGGCGGTGGCGATCGACAAGGAGCTGACCAAGGCGGTGCTGGTCCCGCACGGCATCCGCATGCCGACCGGGCGCGTGGTGACCAGCGCCTCGCTCTTCGAAGGCGACCCGATGGCGCGGCCCTATGTCTTGAAGCCCGTCAACGAAGGCTCGTCGGTCGGCGTGGCGATCGTCACCGAGGACGGCAACATGGGCAAGCCGATCAGCGCCAGGGCGGAAGGGCCGTGGCGCCATTTCGACAAGCTGCTGGCCGAGCCGTTCATCAAGGGCCGCGAGCTGACGGTGGCGGTGCTGGGCGGCAAGGCTTTGTGCGTCACCGAGCTTCAGCCCAAGGCCGGCTTTTACGATTACGACGCCAAATATACCGACGGGATGACGACCCACGTCTGCCCGGCGGACGTGCCCGCCAATATCGCCAAGGCGATGATGGACATGGCCGCGGCGTCGCACCGGCTGCTTGGCTGCGAGGGGATCAGCCGCAGCGATTTCCGCTGGGACGACGAGCTTGGCGAGGTGGGCATCTACCTGCTGGAAGTGAACACCCAACCGGGCATGACGCCCCTGAGCCTGGCGCCCGAACAGGCGCAGCAGGTCGGCATTTCCTATGGCGAACTCGTCGAGACGCTGATCGCCGAGGCGCTCGGGCAGCCGGCGGGCGCGCCGGTCGCCGAAGGCGCGGCCGCCTGATGGGAACGGCGCGGGTCAAGCGTGGCGCTTCGCCCCGCGCGCGGCCGCGCACGTCCGGGTCGCGGGTCGCGGTCCCGAAGAAGCTGGCGTCCAAGCTGCCGGTCAAGCAGGAGAGCGCGAACCGCGTGGCGCGCTGGGCGTTCGGCCTGTTCGTCGCGGCGATGGGCGTGGTCACGGTGATCGCGCTGGAGCTTCCGGCGAAGGCCTGGACCAGCTTCGGCGAGGCGATGGGCGAGGCGGGCTTCCGCGTGCAGCGCGTCGACGTCACCGGCGTCAAGAACATGGACAGCAAGCCGGTCTACGACATTGCCTTCAACCAGCAATCGACCGCCATGCCGCTGGTCGATGCCAGCGCGATCCGCGCGCAATTGCTGCAATATGGCTGGGTCAAGGACGCGCGCGTCGCGCGGCGCCTGCCCGATACTTTGGTGATCGACATCGTCGAGCGCAACCGCGCGGCGATCTGGCAGGCCAGGACCCGGCTGAGCCTGGTCGATGACGACGGCGTCGTGCTGGGGCCGGT
>CAZKCD010000086.1:0-8020 GCA_964551235.1 uncultured Sphingomonas sp. | reverse complement strand
TACTTGGCGTTGTGGCTGATCAGGCGGTGGCGCTTGCCCGCGACACCATGCTTGATCTTGCCCGTCGCCGTGAGCTTGAGGCGCTTCTTGACGCCGCTCTTGGTCTTGAGCTTGGGCATTTTCGTCTCCTTGTAGCCCCAACGGGGGCGACGTTTAGAACCTGTCACGGCAGCCCTGACTGGCCGGACCGGTCTGTCTTCCAACAATTTGGAAAGCCGCGCGCCTATAGCAGAGCCGCCCGCGAAGGCAAGCTACCAGGGCAGTTCGCGTCCCTCGAAGGTCAGGAACCGCCCCGAATCGCCGGCGCCGAGCCCGTCGATCACCCGGCGCATTCCGCCGACGCTGGTTGTGGCGTCGATGCTGGCGTTGGGCCCGCCCATGTCGGTCTGCACCCAGCCGGGGTGCAGCATCGCGAAGGTCACGCCTTGTCCCGCCCCCTCGTTCGCCAGCACGTGCCAGCCCATGTTGAGCGCGGCCTTCGACGCGCGATAGGGGAGCCAGCCGGTCGAACTGTCGGCGATGCTGCCCATCTGGCTGGTGATCGCGATCGCCTTGCCCTTGGCCGCCGCGAGGCGCGGCATCAGCGCGCGGGCCAGCAGGACCGGCGCGATGCTGTTGACGCGGAAGGTATCGACCCAGCCGTCGGCGTCTGCGGCGCTCTTCACGTCGAACGGCGTGGCCATGCCGGCATTGGCGATCAGCAGTTCGAGCGGTGCGTTGTGCGCGCGCCCGAACGCCTCGACCGCCGCGAAATCCGCCACGTTGAGCGCGTGGACCGTCACGCCCAACGCGGCCAGCTCATCGCTGGCGTTGCGCGCCGTCGCGATCACGTCCCAGCCGTCCGCCTTGTACTGGCGCGCGAATTCGAGGCCCAGCCCGCGGGCGGCACCGGTAATGAGGACGGTCGGCATGGCATTTCTCCCTTTTCCCTTGGCCGGCAGATGGGGAGCGCCGCGCCGCCTGCCTAGTCGAACAGGCTGCTGACGCTCGATTCGTCGGCGATGCGGTGGATCGCCTCGGCGAACAGCGGGGCGATGGTCAGGCGCCGGATCTTGCCCTTGGGATCGTCGGCCTCGCCCGGGAAGATGCTGTCGGTGACCACCAGCTCGGTCAGTTCGCTCCCCGCGACGCGCGCCGCGGCGCCGCCCGACAGCACGCCGTGGCTGCAATAAGCGACCACGCCGGTCGCGCCCTGTTCCTTCAGCGCGGCGGCGGCGTTGCACAAGGTGCCGGCCGAATCGACGATGTCGTCGACCAGGATGCAATGATGTCCCTCGACGTCACCGATGATGTTCATGACTTCCGATTCGCCGGCGCGCTCGCGGCGCTTGTCGACGATCGCCAGCGGGGCGTTATCGAGCCGCTTCGCCAAGCTGCGCGCCCGCACCACGCCGCCGACGTCGGGCGAGACCACCATCAGTTTCTTGCCCGACAGCCGCGCCTTGATGTCAGCCGCCATCACCGGCGCTGCCCAGAGGTTGTCGGTCGGAATGTCGAAGAAGCCCTGGATCTGCCCGGCGTGAAGATCCATCGTCAGCACGCGGTCGGCGCCTGCGGTGGTGATGATGTTCGCGACCAGTTTGGCGGAAATGGGCGTGCGCGGCCCGGGCTTCCGGTCCTGCCGCGCGTAGCCGAAATAGGGGACGACCGCGGTGATCCGCTTGGCCGACGCGCGCTTGAGCGCGTCGATGCAGATCAGCAGTTCCATCAAGTTGTCGTTGGTGGGGTAGCTGGTCGACTGGATGACGAACACGTCCTCGCCGCGCACATTCTCGTTCACTTCGACGAACACTTCCTCGTCGGCAAAGCGCCGGACGCTGGCGTCGGTCAGCTTGATCTCGAGATAGTCGGCGATCGCCTTGGCGAGCGGCAGGTTCGAGTTGCCGGCCAACAGTTTCATCGAGTCCCCCAAGGATAGTGAAGCGCGCGTGACAGCCCTTAGACGCGCAAGGCACGATGCGACAAGCTTGTCGGGGGCGAGCGGGCGGCCTAATCGCCGGGGCGTGACCGACACGACCCGCCCCGACCGCCTCCGGATCGTCCTTGCCCAGCTGAACCAGCGCGTGGGCGACCTCGACGGCAACATGGAAAAGATGCTCGCGGTGCGTGCGAAGGCCGACGAGGCTGACCTCGTCATGTTCCCCGAGCTCCAGTTGACCGGCTATCCGCCCGAGGACCTCGTGCTGAAGCCCGAGTTCGTCCGCCGTTCGATGGAACTGACCGACCGTCTGGTCGATGCCACCGCGGAAGGCGGGCCCGCCGTCTTGTTCGGCGCGGTCCATGCCGAGGGCGGGGCGAATTACAACGCCGTCATCCTGGCCGAGGGCGGCACGATCGTCGCGCGGCGCCTGAAGCGCGAGCTGCCAAATTACGGCACCTTCGACGAAAAGCGCGTCTTCGCGCCCGGCCCGATGCCCGACCCGGTCGACTGGCGCGGGATCAGGCTCGGCATCCCCATCTGCGAGGATATCTGGCTAGAGCCCGTCTGCGCCCACTTGGCGCGGGCCGGGGCGGAAATCCTTCTCGTCCCCAACGGCAGTCCCTACGAGCTCGACAAGGACGAGGTCCGCCAGCGCCTTGTCCGCGACCGCGTGGTCGAGACCGGCCTGCCGCTCGCCTATCTCAACCGCGTCGGCGGGCAGGACGAAATCGTGTTCGACGGCTCCAGCTTCGTGGTCAACGACGACGGCACGATCGCGGTGCAAATGCCCGACTGGGACGAGGCGGTGTGGACGACCGACTGGGAACGGACCGCCAACGGCTGGCGCTGCGCCACGACCCGCACGTCGCGGCTCGCGCCGTTTCCGGAGGACGTCTACCGGGCGATGGTCGTGGCGCTGCGCGACTATGTGAACGACAATGGCTTCCCGGGCGTGCTGCTCGGCCTGTCGGGCGGGATTGACAGCGCGCTCAGCGCCGCGGTCGCGGTCGACGCGCTTGGGGCGGAGCGGGTCTGGTGCGTGATGATGCCCAGCAAATATACGTCGGACGAGAGTCTCGAGGATGCGGCGGAGTGCGCGACCATGCTGCGCTGCCGCCATGACGTCATCCCGATCGTGCCGGGCGTCGAGGCGCTCGACCGCATGCTCGACCAGCCGCAGGGGCTGGCGGCGGAAAATATCCAGTCGCGGCTGCGCATGGTGACCCTGATGGCGTTGAGCAACACGCACGGCCACATGCTGCTGACCACCGGCAACAAGAGCGAGATGAGCGTCGGCTACGCGACCCTCTACGGCGACATGTCGGGCGGCTACAACGTGCTGAAGGACGCCTACAAGATGACGGTCTTCGCGCTGTCGCGCTGGCGCAACGCGAACAAGCCCGAAGACGCATTGGGCCCCGACGGCCCGGTGATGCCGCAGCGGGTCATAGAGAAGCCGCCCAGCGCCGAACTCCGCCCGGGCCAGAAGGACGAGGACAGCCTGCCGCCCTACGCCTTGCTCGACCGCATCCTCGAAGGGCTGGTCGAAAAGGAATTGTCCGTCGCCGAGACCGCCGCGGCGACCGGTGCCGACCAAGCCGTCGTCGCGGACATCGAAAAGAAATTGCTGCGCGCCGAATACAAGCGCCGCCAGGCCCCGCCGGGCGTCAAGCTCGGCAGCCGCAACTTCGGCCGCGACCGCCGCTACCCCATCACCAACGCTTTCCGAACGGGAAATTCGTGACCGTCACCCGCTTCGCGCCCTCGCCGACCGGCCATCTGCACGTCGGCAACATCCGCACGGCGCTGCACAATTATCTTCTCGCTGCGAAGGACGGCGGGCGCTTCCTGCTCCGGATCGACGATACCGACGCCGAGCGCTCGAAGGAAGAATTTGTCGCCGGGATCGTCGGCGATCTCGACTGGCTCGGTCTCGTCCCGCACGCCGTCTTCCGCCAGTCGGAGCGGTTCGACCTTTACGAGCGCGCATTCGCGAAGCTCGAGGCGACGGGCCGCGTCTATGCCTGTTACGAGACGCCCGAGGAACTCGACCTGCGGCGCAAGATCCTGCTCGGCCGCGGCCTGCCGCCGGTCTACGAACGCAAGCCCGCCGATGCGCCGGTGCCCGAGGGCGTCGCGCCGCACTGGCGCTTCAGGCTCGACCATGACGCCGCCATCGAATGGGACGACCGCATCCGCGGGCCGCAGCATTTCGACCCCAAGCTGATCAGCGACCCCGTCGTCCGCCGCGCCGACGGCAGCTGGCTCTACATGCTGCCGAGCGTCATCGATGATATCGACATGGGCATCACCCACGTCCTGCGCGGCGAGGACCATGTCACCAACAGCGCGATCCAGCTGCAGATGTTCGCGGCCTTGGGCGCGCCCGCGCCGGCAATGGCGCACGAGGCGCTGCTGGTAGCCGCGGAAGGCAAGTTGTCGAAGCGGCTGGGGTCGAGCGGGGTCGCCGACCTGCGCGCCGCCGGGATCGAGCCGATGGCGCTCAACAGCCTGCTCGCCCGGCTCGGCACGTCGCAGCCGGTCGAGGCCAAGGCGAGTCTTGCCGAACTGGGCGAGGGGTTCGACCTCGCGACCTTCGGCCGGGCCCCGGCGCATTTCGACCTCGCCGAGGTCGAGCAGGTCAACCGCAAGCTGCTTCACCATCTGCCCTTCGCCGCGGTCGCGGACCGCGTGCCCGACGGGATCGGGGAAGGGGAGTGGGCGATCCTTGCGGGCAACATCGATCACCTCGCCGAACTCGCCGACTGGCTGCCGGTGCTAAACGGGACGACTCCCGCACCGACCCTGGCGGACGAGGACCGCGCCTTTTGCGGCGACGCGGCCACGGTGGCCGAGGGCATCGACTGGGCGGGCGAGCCGTGGGGGGCGCTGACCGGGGCGATGAAGGAGCGGACGGGACGCAAGGGCAAGGCGTTGTTCCTGCCGTTGCGACTGGCCCTGACGGGCCGCGAATCGGGGCCGGAAATGGGCCCGCTGGTCAAACGGATCGGGCGCGAGCGGACCGTCGAACGGCTCCGGCAGGCCAGCTAGTTACACGGCGAACGCCCTATAAAACGGAGCGGCTTGCCATAAGAATGTAATGATGTATCATCGCCTTTGCTGTTGGAGGAGATGTGTCATGCCTGCTTATGCTCCCACCCGTCACACGGCATCGGCGCGGCCCGGGACGCTGGCGCTGGTCGTCGGTGTTCATGTCGCGGTGATCGCCGTCGCGTTGGCCGCCAAGTTCGATGCCGAGCGCGGCGTCCCGCCGCTAATTACCGAGATTTACCAGGTGAAGGAGCCGCCGGTCCCGCTGCCCCCGCCCGAGCCCGACACGCGCACGCCGACCAAGACCGTCAGCCAGATCGACACGACGCGGCCGCTGGTCGCGATTCCAAGCAACAACCCGCCCGTCGATCAGCGGCTCGACGATCCGCCGCCGTCGGGACCAGTCGCGGGCACGTTCGTCGAGCCCTACGTCCCGCCCATGGCCGACCCGCCGCCGGTGCGCCGCACCAAGGCGATGCTGCGCATTTCCGCCGCCGACATCCGCCCGCCCTACCCGGAATCGAAACGGGCAAGCGAGGAAGAGGCGTCGCTTCGCCTCAAGCTGTCGATCGACGCCAAGGGCCGGGTGGTGGCGGTCGAGCCGGTCGGGCGCGTCGATGCGACCTTCTTCGAGGCGGCGCGGCGGCATATCCTCAAAAGCTGGCGCTACACGCCGGCGACCGAGAATGGCGAACCCGTCGCGACCTCGATGACCGTCTCGCTCCAGTTCCAGCTGGACGGCTGAGCGGCGGCGGGGGGCGGGGCTGGCGAACGGCCCCGCCGCGCCTTATGTGACGAAGGCGATGCCCATCCTTCCCCCCATCCACGGCCCGCGCGCGGCGCTGCGCGACCTCAAGGCCTTCATGGCGGACCGCAGCCGCGAACAGATGATCGGCGCGGCGCTGGCGATCCTGTCGACGATCATCATCGTCATCCTCTTCTTCGTCGATTCCCAGATCAACACGTCGCCGGGGCCATCGATCATCTACGTCGAGGACTATGGCTCGAACCGCACCGACGCGGAGATCATCGCCGACCAGAAGAAAGACCAGGCCGAACTCGAACGACGCAAGGCCGAAAGCCGCGCCAAGTTCCAGAAGATCCAGAACCAGCTTGGAATCGAGTGACGCCCGCTGGATGGCCGAGGCGGTTCGGCTCGGCGAGGCGGCGCGGGGATCGACCGCGCCCAACCCCAACGTCGGCTGCGTCGTCGTCGCCGGCGATGCCATCGTCGGGCGCGGCGCGACCGGCCCCGGCGGCCGTCCCCATGCCGAGGCGGTCGCGCTGGCCGAGGCGAGCGAGGGCGCGCGCGGCGGCACGCTCTACACCACGCTCGAGCCCTGCGCGCACGCCAGCCTCCGCGGGCCCACCTGCGCCACGCTGATCCCGGAAGCGGAAATCGCGCGCGTCGTCATCGCGCTCAAGGATCCCGACCCGCGCACCCATGGCGACGGCATCGCCCGACTGAAGGCGGCCGGAATCGCGGTGACGCTGGGCGTCGAGGCGGATGCGGCACGCGCCAGCCTCGGCGGCTATCTCACCCGCCTGGCGCTCGGACGGCCGCGGGTGACGCTGAAACTCGCGCTGTCGATCGACGGCAAGATCGCACTGCCCTCGGGCGAATCCAAGTGGATCACGGGCGAGGACGCGCGCGCCCACGTCCACCTCGAACGCGCGCATGCCGACATGATCCTCGTCGGGCGCGGGACCTACGAGGCGGATTCGCCGCGCCTCGACGTGCGACTCCCCGGACTGGAGGAACGGTCGCCGCGCCGCGCGCTGCTCAGCCGCACGATGGACCCGGTGCCCGGCTGGGAAATGCTGGAAAATCCGTCGGATATCCATCGACTTCATGACGTCAACGACCTGCTGGTCGAGGGCGGATCGGCGACCGCGACGGCCTTCCTGAGCGAGGATCTGGTCGACCGCATCCTCATCTATCGCGCGCCGATCATCGTCGGCGAGGGCAAGTCGAGCTTCGGCTATGTCGGGCTCGACGCGATCGCCGACGCGCACGGCCGGTGGCGGCACGAAGACGGGCGCGCGCTTGGCATCGACCGGCTCGAAGTCTACGAGCGCGTCCGGGAGAGCGACTGACATGTTCACGGGCATCATCACCGACATCGGCCAAGTGCGTTCGGTCCGCGAACGCGGCGACCGCCGCCTCAGGATTTCGTGCGGCTACGATCTTGCCGGCGTCGACCTCGGCGCGTCGATCGCCTGTTCGGGCGTTTGCCTGACGGTGGTTGTTAAAGGCGACGACTGGTTCGAGGTCGACGTGTCGGCCGAGAGCATCGCCCGCACCGCCCCGGCCCATTGGGAAGAAGGCGCGCGCCTCAACCTCGAACGCGCGCTGCGGCTTGGCGACGAGCTGGGCGGGCACCTCGTCACCGGCCATGTCGACGGCGTCGGCGCGGTGGCGAACGTCGTGCCGGTCGGCGATTCCCGCGAAATCGCGATCCGCGCTCCCGCCGCGTTGGGCCCGTACATCGCCGAAAAGGGCTCGATCACGGTCGACGGCGTGTCGCTGACGGTAAATGTCGTGCGCGACGACTCCGATGGAACGCAGTTCAGCGTCAATGTCATTCCACACACCGCCGATCACACGACGCTGGGTTCGCTGGTGGCGGGCGATCGGGTGAATCTCGAAATTGACGTGCTGGCGCGCTATTTGAAGCGAATGACCGACGCCCGGATGTGATTCCCGGGTCTTTCGCATCACATTGCGATGTGATAGTCGCGCCCCATGTCCACCGACCTGATCGAGCGGCTGCACGCCGTCATCGCCACCGGCGAGGTCAGCCGCGCCGGTCTCGCCCGCGCCGCCGGCCTCCACCCCAACAGCCTCCGCAAAATGGGCTCCGACGACTGGAACCCGACCGCGGATACGCTGCTGAAGCTGGAAAAGCTGCTCCAGCGCGGCAGCACCGACGTGCTGGTCGGGCCGGAAACGATCATCGACGAGGCGCGCAACGGCCGGATGTTCATCCTGGTCGACGACGACGACCGCGAGAACGAGGGCGACCTCGTCATTCCCGGCCAGATGGC
>CAZKCD010000085.1:0-8040 GCA_964551235.1 uncultured Sphingomonas sp. | reverse complement strand
CGGCCGGGCGGGTGGACGGCTGGCCGGTGCTGATGGATGTGCTGGTAGGCGTCCAGCACCTGCGGCGTCGCCGGCATATCCAGTCCGCGCCCGTTGCCGCGCGGATAGCGCACGGCGATCGGGCCCGCGTCATATTCGACCATGGTGTGGACCATGTGGGTGAGTTCGACCTCGTCGGCCGCGGCCATCACCACCATGTTCGGCAAGGTGCCGAGATAGGCGAGGTCGAAGCTGCCGGCGTGGGTGCAGCCGTCGGCACCGACCAGCCCCGCGCGGTCCATCGCGAAGCGGACGGGCAAGTTCTGGATGCACACGTCGTGCACGACCTGGTCGTAGGCGCGCTGCAGGAAGGTCGAGTAAATCGCGCAGAACGGCTTGTAGCCTTCAGCCGCCATGCCGGCCGCGAAGGTCACCGCATGCTGTTCGGCGATGCCGACGTCGAAGGTGCGTTCGGGGAAGGCCTGCTCAACCTTGTCGAGGCCGGTGCCCGAGGGCATCGCCGCGGTGATCGCCACGACCTTGTCGTCGCGCGCCATCTCGGCCTGCAGCGCGTCGGCGAAGACGCCGGTGTAGCTCGGCGGCCCGCCGCCCGGGCCCTTGTCCTGCTTGCCGCTTACAACGTCGAACTTGACGACGCCATGATATTTGTCGGCGCTGTTCTCGGCCGGGCCATAGCCCTTGCCCTTCTGCGTCACGGCGTGGACGAGGATTGGCCCGTCCTGCGCGTCGCGGACATTCTCGAGCACTTCGACCAGCGCGATGATGTCGTGCCCGTCGACCGGCCCGACATAGTAAAAGCCAAGTTCCTCGAACAACGTCCCGCCGGTGACGAGGCCGCGCGCATATTCCTCCATCCGGCGCGCGGTGCGGCGGACGGGGTCGGGGAGCGAGCGGGCGATCTTCTGCGCCACGCGGCGCGGGCCGAGATATTTGTCCGAACTGACCAGGCGCGCCAGCGAATTGCGCAAGCTGCCGACCGGCGGCGCGATCGACATGTCGTTGTCGTTCAGAATGACGATCAGGCGGTTGCCCGCGCCCTCGGCGTTGTTCATCGCCTCGTAGGCCATGCCGGCGGTCATCGCGCCGTCGCCGATCACCGCGATCGCGCGTCCGTCCTTGCCGGCCAGCTTGTTGGCGATGGCGAAGCCCAGCGCCGCGCTGATGCTGGTCGAGCTGTGCGCCGCGCCGAACGGGTCGTATTCGCTCTCGGCGCGCTTGGTGAAGCCGCTGATCCCGCCGCCCTGGCGAATGGTGCGCATCTTGTCGCGGCGCCCGGTGACAATCTTGTGCGGATAGGCCTGGTGCCCGACGTCCCAGATCAATTTGTCGTTGGGCGTGTCGAAGACATAGTGGATGGCGACGGTCAGTTCGACCACGCCGAGGCCCGCGCCGAGATGCCCGCCGGTGACCGACACCGCCGAGATCATTTCTTGCCGCACTTCCTCGGCAAGTTGCGGGAGCTGGCTCTTGTCGAGCTTGCGGATGTCTTCCGGGTAATGAACCAGGTCGAGCAAAGGTGTCACGGGACGATCAGTCATAAGCTTGAGCCTTACCCAAGTGTTTTTGCGCTGTCGAACCCTTCCCGACGAAGCAGCGTGTCGACCGCGGTCACTGCGTGGACGCGGCGCTTGTCCCAGTCGCCGCGGACATCGACGAACGGCGCGCCCGATTCCGCCAGGATGCGCTGCGCGATCCGGTCGAACCGCGCGCGGTCGGCGGGATCGCCGAACACCCGCAGGCCATCGTCGACGAAGGGGACGTCGGGGTGACAGTAGAGATAGAGGTCGGCCTTGCGCGCCTCGAGCAGCGCCGGCGGGACCGAGCCCAGCATCATCTCGGCCCACGCCGCGGTCATGAGGCTGTCGGTGTCGCTGATCACGAGCGCGCGATCCTGCAGCGCCTGGTCGATGTTGCGCTGCTGGTTCTCGCCGATCTCGACAAGGTCCGCCACGCTGCAGTCGGTGCCGAAAATCTCGCACCACGTCCGCCCAAACTCGGGCAGGAACAGCCCCCCGTAGGCCGCCGCCAATTCGCGCCCGAGGTTGGTCTTGCCGGTGCTCTCGACGCCGTGAAGGACGATCAACGTCATGCCGGCACCGCCCGGCCCGCCGCCTGCCGGCGCCATTCGATCAGCCCGACCGTCGCGAGCACGAGGAAGACCGCGTAAAGCCCGGCCGTCGGATAAAGGCCGCGGCTGGCATAGAGGCCGACCGCGACCACATCGACCGCAATCCAGGCGATCCAGCTTTCGAAGCGGCGCAGCGACTGCAGCAACTGGGCGGCGATGCTCATGCCCGCGACCGCCGCGTCGGCGTAGGGCGCTGCGGCGTCGGTGTAAGTCGCCATCGTCCAGCCGAGCAGTCCGCTGCCGACCGCGGTGCCGGCAAGCCAATTGGCGCGGGCGTTGGCGCTCATTCCGTCGACCGCGACCCCGTCATCGACCTGCGGCGCGCGGCTCCACGCCCACCAGCCGTAAAGGTTGATGGCGACGAAGAAGATTTGCAGCAGCGCGTCGGAATAGAGCTTCGCCTCGAGGAAGACGAAGAAATAGAGCGTGACCATCGCCAGCGCGAACGGGAAATTCCAGATCGATCGGCGCACGACCAGCAGGATGGTGACGATACCGAGCCCCGCGGCGATCCACTCAAGCGTCGACATGATCCCCCCGCGACGACGCTGCTAGCTGCAGTCGCCGCAGCGGCCGCGGACTTCGATCACCGGTCGCGAGGCTTCGAACCCGGCGTCGGCGGCCGCCTGGCGCACGCCGGTCGACAGTTTATCGTTGTCGATATGCTTGGCCGTCCCGCAATGGTCGCAGATCAGGAAAATGCAGTCGTGCAGGCACCCGGGATGCTGGTTGGCGATATAGGCGTTGGCGCTTTCGACCCGCATGGCGAGGTTCGAGGTCACGAACAGGTCGAGGATGCGGTAGACGCTATTGGCCGCGACCCGTCGCCCCTGTGCCTTGGAAACCGCCTCGGCGATGTCGTAGGCGCTGGCCGGCCGGTCGAAGCCCGCCAGCGCGGTGAACACCGCCTCGCGCATCTGCGTCCATTGCTCGCCCTTGTCGGTCAGCCGCTCGCGCGCCGCCTTGCGCAGCGAATCGCCTTCATGGAGGTGGTGGGAGTGGGCCGACATGATCGTCTCCGAAATAGGCGCGAGCCGGGCGTCGGGCAAGCTTAGACGGCGGTGCCGACCAGCTTGCCGATCCCGGCGGTGGCGGCCATCGCGATGCCGCCCCAGAAGGTGACGCGCATCACGGCCCGCCCGACGGGAGCGCCGCCCGCCCGCGCGCCGATCGCGCCGAGCAGCGCAAGGAAGCCGAGCGAGGTCGCCGCGACCGCCCAGACCAATGCTGAGGCCGGCGCCAGCACGACGACCAGCAGCGGCAGGACCGCCCCGGCGGTAAAGGTCGCCGCCGACGTCAGCGCCGCAACGATCGGGCGCGCGCGGGTAAGCTCGGTGATGTTCAGTTCGGCCAGCGCATGCGCCGCCAGCGCGTCCTTGGCCATCAATTGCCGCGCCACTTCGTCCGCCGTCTCCGCGGTCAGGCCGCGTTCCTGGTAGAGCGCGCTCAGCTCCGCCTGCTCGAATTCGGGCTGGGTCGCCAGCTCGCGCCGCTCGCGGGCGAGGTCGGCGGCTTCGGTATCGGCCTGCGAGGAGACCGAGACATATTCGCCCGCCGCCATCGACATGGCCCCCGCGACAAGCCCGGCGACGCCGGCGATCAGGATGTCGCCGCGCGCAACGCTGGCCGCCGCGACGCCAATGATGAGGCTGGCGGTCGAGACGATCCCGTCATTGGCGCCCAGCACGGCGGCGCGCAGCCAGCCGATCCGGGCGACGAGGTGGCGTTCCTGATGGGGTCGCATCGCGCTTCCTCCGGAAGGCGCCGCGCCTACTCCGCGGCGATATGGTTGAGACGGTGGCCGAGCGCGAGGATCGCGACGCCGACCATCGTCCACACGGCTTCGGTCCCGTCGTGCGGCATGGTCAGCGCGCCGGCCATCACGCCGAGGCCGAGACCGCCGACCGCCGAGGGCATCGCATAGCCATGCTCGATGATCCCCTTGCCCAGCGCGATCATGCCCATGACCATCGCCAGCGTCAGGCCGACTTCATGAATCCAGTGCGAACCCAAAATGCCGCCGGCGCTGGCCACCAGCGCAAGGATGACCGTCGTCGCCACGCAATGGACGAGGCAAAGCCCGGACAGGCCAATGGCCATCCGGTCGAGCTTGGTCGTCGGAATCGCGAGGAGCGGCATGGCGGATGATATACGGTTACACCCGCAAAGTTACAATATCTCATTTGAACATTTCGCCCCCATCTTGGCGCGGCGCGCCAAAGCCGCCATATCGCGCCCGCCCATGACCGAGTCCCGCCTCCGCCCCAACGCGCTCGCCACCTGGCACCTGTTTGTCGCCGCGCTTGTCGTCGCGATGGTGATCGTCGGCGGGATCACCCGGCTGACCGAAAGCGGCCTCAGCATCACCGTCTGGGACCCGATCAAGGGCGCCATCCCGCCGCTCACCGACGAGCAGTGGCGCAAGGCGTTCGATCTCTACCAGGCGACGCCCGAATATCGCGAGATCAACGGCCCGGCGGGCATGGACCTCGCGCGGTTCAAGTTCATCTTCTTCTGGGAATGGATCCACCGCTTCCTCGCGCGGATGGTGGGCCTCGCCTACGCCCTGCCCTTCGCGTGGTTCGCGTTCAAGCGCGCCATTCCGGCCGGCTATGCGTGGCGCTTCGCGGCAATCCTCGCGCTCGGCGCCAGCCAGGGCGCGCTCGGCTGGTTCATGGTCCAGTCGGGGCTCGTCGACCGCACCGACGTCAGCCATTTCCGCCTCTCGGCGCACCTACTCACCGCCTTGTTCATCCTCGCCGGCCTCGTCTGGACCGCGCTCGACCTCAAGCGGCTGGCGAAGACCGGCGAAAACCGGCCGGCGCGGATGACCGGCTTCGGCCTGGCCGTCGCCATCGTCCTGTTTCTCCAGCTGCTGCTCGGCGCGTGGGTCGCGGGGCTCGACGCCGGCTACGTCTCCAACACGTGGCCGCTGATGAACGACCGCCTCGTTCCGGCCGGTATCGACGGGGCGAAGGGCGCGCTCTACGCGCTGACCCACGACCCGTTCCTGATCCATTTCCTCCACCGCTGGTGGGCGTGGGTCGCGGTGTTGTTCCTCGTGCTCCTCGCCCGCCGCGTCCGCCACCGCAGCCGCGCCGCCTCGATCGCCATCCACACCGCCTTCGGCACGCAGATCCTGCTCGGCATCGCCACGGTGATGAGCAGCATGAACATTGTCATGGCGGTGCTTCACCAGGCGTGCGGCGCGCTGCTGGTCGCCGCCACCGCCTGGGGCATCCACGTCACGGGCCGGAGGGACGCATGAGCGTCGTCACCGTCTACGCCGTCTTCGCCAACGAGGAGGAAGCGGATAGCATCGGGCGCGTCATGATCGAGAAAAAGCTCGCCGCCTGCGTCAACATCCTCGCCCCCTGCCGCTCGATCTACCGCTGGGAGGGCAAGGTCGAGGAGGCCAGCGAAGTTCCCGCCATCTTCAAGACGACCGACGACGCGGCGCAGGCGCTCGTCACGGCGATCGTGGACGCGCACGGCTACGACAATCCGGCGGTCGTCGTCTGGCCGATTAAGGCGCTTCCCGGCGCCTATGGCGACTGGGTCGAGGACAGCGTCCGGTAATATTTTACCCGTCGCGAACTGCCCGCATTTGCTTGACTTTTGGGCGCCTCCTGCGCATTAGCCCGGCCCAAGGCGTCGCCATGGGCGGCGCTTTTCAAGTTTTCCAACGTGAAAGGTCCAGCCCATGAAGGCGCTGATGAAGACCACCAAGTCGGTCAAGCCGGCGGAGGTCGAAAAGAAGTGGCATCTGATTGATGCCGAAGGCCTGGTCGTCGGCCGTGTCGCCACGATCATCGCCAACATCCTGCGCGGCAAGCACAAGCCGAGCTTCACCCCGCACGTCGATTGCGGCGACCATGTCGTCGTCATCAACGCGGACAAGGTGCGCTTCACCGGTCGCAAGCTGCAGCAGAAGCTCTACTACAAGCACACCGGCTATGCCGGCGGCCTGAAGGAAGTGCGCGCGGACAAGGTCCTCGAGGGCCGCTTCCCCGAGCGCGTGCTCGAAAAGGCCGTGGAGCGCATGATCCCGCGCGGTCCGCTGGGCCGTGACCAGATGCGTGCGCTGCACCTCTACAACGGCACCGAGCATCCGCACGGCGGCCAGAACCCTGAAATCCTCGACGTCGCGTCGATGAACCGCAAGAACAAGGTGGGCGCATAAGATGGCCGACAAGAAGAGCCTCGCCGATCTCGGCGAACTGACCAACCAGGCGGAAGACACCGCGACCGCGGAAACCCCGGCCACCGACGCCCCGGCGACGGAAGCTGCCGGCGAGGAGGCCTCGGCCCCGGTCAACACCCAGCCGGAAACCCCTCTCCGCGAGCAGCAGCTCGACAAGTACGGTCGCGCCTATGCGACCGGCCGTCGTAAGGACGCCGTTGCGCGCGTCTGGCTGAAGCCGGGCTCGGGCAAGATCGAGATCAACGGCCGCGACCAGTCGGTCTATTTCGCCCGTCCGACGCTGCGTCTGGTGATCAACCAGCCGTTCACCGTCACCGACCGCGACGGCCAGTATGACGTCATCGCCACCGTCAAGGGCGGCGGGCTGTCGGGCCAGGCCGGTGCGGTCAAGCACGGCATCGCCCAGGCGCTGAGCCGCTTCGAGCCGGCGCTGCGCACCGCGGTGAAGCGCGAAGGCTTCCTGACCCGCGACAGCCGCGTCGTCGAACGTAAGAAGTACGGCAAGGCCAAGGCCCGCCGCAGCTTCCAGTTCTCGAAGCGCTAAGCGAACGTCCGGCAACGGAACACGAAAGGGCGGTCCCTTCGGGGCCGCCCTTTTTCGTCGGGGAAGGCCACCCTTCCCTTTTGCGGTGAATCTCCTAGGCTTCCCGCGATGCGGATTCTGCCCGCCCTCCTTATCGCCTTCGCCCCGCCGGCAAGCGCCGCGCCCACCCTCATCACCGCCGATCGCCTGTTCGACGGGCAGTCCATGCGCCCCGGCTGGCAGGTGCTGGTCGACGGCAAGACGATCGTCGCGGTCGGGCCGAACCTCGCGGTGCCCGCGGGTACCACCCGCATCGACCTGCCCGGCGCGACGATCATGCCCGGCATGATCGAGGGGCACAGCCACCTCTTCCTCCATCCCTATGACGAGACCCTGTGGGACGACCAGGTCCTCAAGGAGCCGCTCGCGCTGCGCACCGCGCGCGCCGTCGTCCACGCCCGCCAGACGCTCGCCGCCGGCTTCACCACCACCCGCGACCTCGGCACCGAGGGAGCAGGTTACGCCGACGTCGGCATCCGCCAGGCGATCGAGCAGGGCATCGTCCCCGGCCCGCGCGTGCTCGCCGCGACCAAGGCCATCGTCGCCAAGGGCGCTTACGGCCCCAAGGGGTTCGAGCCGGGCATCGCCATCCCGCAGGGCGCGCAGGAAGTCAGCGGGACAGACGAGATGGTCGCCGCGGTGCGCGAGCAGATCGGCAACGGCGCCGACCTCATCAAGCTCTACGCCGATTCCCGCGACCGCCCGACCCTGACCGTCGCCGAGATCCGCGCGGCGGTCGAGACGGCGCACGATGCGGGCCGGCCGGTCGCGGTTCACGCCCAGACCGACGAAGGCATGAAGCGCGCCGTCGCGGGCGGCGCGGACACCATCGAGCATGGCTATGGCGGGTCGGCGGACACCTTCCGCCTGATGGCCCAGAAGCGCGTCGGCTATTGCGCGACGCTGGCCGCCAGCGAAGCCTATTCGCGCTATTTCGATCGCTGGAACGGCACGGGCGCCGCGCCCCGGCGGGTCCTCGAAAGCCGCGCCGCTTTCGCCCGCGCACTGGCGGCCGGCACCCTGATCTGCATGGGCGGCGACAGCGGCGTCTTCGCCCACGGCGCCAACGCGCTCGAGAGGGAGGCGATGGTGCGCGGCGGCATGCCCGCGATCGACGTGCTGCGC
>CAZKCD010000084.1:0-8080 GCA_964551235.1 uncultured Sphingomonas sp. | reverse complement strand
AGGAAGTCGACGTCCAGATCGACGACAAGGATCTGCGCATCGACGTCTATCGCTCGTCCGGCCCGGGCGGCCAGTCGGTCAACACCACCGACAGCGCGGTCCGCATCACCCACCTGCCGACCGGCCTCGTCGTCATCCAGCAGGACGAAAAGTCGCAGCACAAGAACAAGGCCAAGGCGATGAAGGTGCTGCGCACCCGCCTGTTCGAGCTCGAGCGCGAACGCCTCGCGTCCGAACGCGCCGGCGCGCGCAAGTCGATGGTCGGCTCGGGCGACCGGTCGGAACGCATCCGCACCTACAATTTCCCGCAGGGACGGGTGACCGACCACCGCATCAACCTCACGCTGCACAAGCTGGAAGAGATTCTCGCCGGACCGGGCCTCAAGGAACTGACCCAGGCGCTGATCGCCGAGGACCAGGCGGCGCGCCTCGCCAGCCTCGACGACGCGTGAGCGCGCTCGACCGCCCGCTCAATCGCGCCGCGGACCGGCTCGCCGCGACCAGCGACACGCCGCGGCTCGATGCCGAACTGCTGCTCGCCCATGCCTTCGGGATCGAGCGCGACCGCCTGATCCTCGACCCGCCCAAGGGCGCGCCGCCGCCGTCGTTCGACGAGTTTGTCGCGCGCCGCGCCGCGGGGGAGCCGGTCGCCTACATCACTGGCCGCCGCGCTTTCTGGAACATCGAGCTCGAGGTGGGCCCCGGCGCGCTCGTCCCGCGCCCCGACAGCGAAACGCTGATCGCCGCCGCCATCGAACATTTCGCCGGCTCGGACCGGCCCAAGCGAATCCTCGACCTCGGCACCGGGCCGGGCACCCTGCTGCTTGCCGCGCTCGATCAGTGGCCGCGCGCCACGGGCATCGGCATCGACGCCTCGGACGAGGCGCTCGATTATGCGCGCGCCAACGCGAAGCGCCTCGGCCTCGCCAACCGCGCGACCTTCAAGCGCGGCGATTGGGCGCGCGGGATCAGCGAGCGCTTCGACCTCGTGCTGATCAATCCGCCTTATGTCGCGGAGGATGCCGAGCTCGGCCCGGGCGTCGCCGAATATGAACCGGCCGAGGCGCTGTTCGCCGGCCCCGAGGGCCTCGACGATTACCGCCGCCTCGCGCCCGACATCGCCCGGTTGCTCAGTCCGCTGGGGCTCGCGGCGATCGAGATCGGCTACGACCAGGCGGACAGCGCGAGCGCCGTTTTCCGCGAGGCCGGACTCGACCCGCAGGTAGCCTTCGACCTTGGCGGACGGCCGCGGGCGTTATTGATCCGTTCGTAGAAAAAGCTTGGAAATTTGTTCCTTGGCCTCTACATCGGGGGGCAGGGACGGGGCTGCAATCACGAAACTGACGCGCTCCAACCCAATCCCACAGCCTGGATGTTCGTGCGCCGACCGCGGCGGGCGAAGGATCAAAGGAAGCTGCGGGACATGACAACCGCCTCTTCCGTTGAAGGGATGACGAGAAACCAGGGCGCCGCAGTGATGGCGCCGGTGCGACAGGGAACATCAGTTTGATCAACAACCGTCAGGGCGGTCGCCGTCGCGGCCGCGGTGGACAGCGTCCCCAGGGAATGCCCGGTAACAGCGGCAACGCGCGCGATAATCGCCAGCGCGGCAATGCGGCCCAGCTTCTCGAAAAGTACAAGAACATGGCGCGCGACGCGCAGCTTGCCGGCGACCGCGTCCAGACCGAATATTATCTCCAGTTCGCGGATCATTATTTCCGCGTGCTCGAGGAGAATCGTTCGCGCTTCGAAGACCAGGCCCCGCGTCGCCGCCGCGACGAGGAGATGGACGAGGACGGCGACGACCAGAACGACATCGATGCCGACGGCACCGACGAAGGCGAGGACGAGCGTCCGCAGCGCAAGGCGCGCCGCGAACGGTCGGACCGCGGCGATCGTCCGGAGCGCGCCGAGCGCCCGCAGCGCCGCGAGCGCGCCAATGGCCACGCCCGCGACGGTGACGACGACCATGGCGAGACCATTCCGATGGACGTGCTCCCGCCCTCGATCGGCGCCAACGACGATGACGACCGCGAGGAAGAGGAACGGCCCCGCCGCCGCACTCGCCGTCCGCGCGCTGTCGAAGGCGACGCGACCGAGGCCTGAGCCGGGCCATTACTGAACGATGAAGGGCGGTCCGGCGACGGGCCGCCCTTTTTCGCGAGTCACGCATTCGTAACAAGTCCGTCACGAGCGCGTCACCGCCCCTTCCTACATACGCCCCCGTCAGCAGCCCGGGGAGGCTGCCAAGGGGATATCAACATGAACCGCACGCTGTTTCTCGCCGTCACCGCCGTGACCGCGCTTTCCGTTTCCTCGATGGCCGACGCGCGCTCGCTGCGCGCCGCCGGTTCGTCGACCGTCTATCCGTTCGCCAAGGCGGTCGCCGAACGCGTCGCCCGCGCCAATCCGAAGCTCGGCACGCCGGTCATCGAATCGGTCGGCACCGGTGCCGGCTTCAAGCTGTTCTGCGCCGGCGTCGGCGAACGCTTCCCCGACATTTCGAACGCCTCGCGCCGCATGAAGGCGTCGGAGGCCAAGCAGTGCGCCGCCAATGGCGTCAGCCAGATCACCGAAATCCAGGTCGGCCTCGACGGCGTCGCGCTTGCGACCGCCAAGGGCACGCCGATTGCGGGTATCACGCAGCGCGATCTCTACCTCGCCATCGCCAAGAACCCGTTCGGCAAGCCGAACAAGGCGAAGACCTGGAAGGACGTCAACGCCAAGCTCCCGGCGCTGCCGATCCGCGTCTATGGCCCGCCCTCGACCTCGGGCACCCGCGATGCGCTGGGCGAACTCCTGATGACCCCGCCGTGCGAGGCGAAGATGGGCGCGCTCAAGAAGAGCGACGAGAAGAAGTTCAAGACGATCTGCACCGAGGTCCGCACCGACGGCGCCTATATCGAGGCCGGCGAGAACGATAACCTCATCGTGCAGAAGCTGGCCGCCAACCCGGGCACGCTCGGCATCTTCGGCTACAGCTTCCTCGAAGAGAATACGAACAAGGTGAAGGGCGTCGCCATCAACGGCGTGCAGCCGACCTATGCGTCGATCTCGAGCTTCAGCTACCCGGGCGCCCGCCCGCTCTACATCTACGTGAAGAACGCCCACGTCCGCGCGATCCCCGCGATCCGCGCCTTCGTCGCCGAATTCACGAAGGAAAGCGCGATCGGTCCGAACGGCTACCTCAAGCAATATGGCTTGGTCGCCGCGCCGACCGGCGTGCGCGCCCGCAGCCAGCAGGCGGCGCGCAACCTCTCGCCGCTCAACCTCGCCTCGCTCAAGTAGCGCGAGCCCGAGTCACGAAATTGCAAACTGCGCCGGCCATTGGGCCGGCGCATACCGCCCCAAGTGGGGTCGGGGGGAAGGACCAACACCATGAACCGCACTTTTGCCGTCCGCGCGCTGCTCGCGGGAACCGCGCTGGTCGCCAGCACCGCCGCCATGGCGCAGGACACGCCGGCGCCGGCGCCCGAAGCCGAGGCGCAGCTCGACACGTCGGACGCCACCGCCGACGCCGAAATCGCTGCCGCCCAGCCGGTCGACGACCTCAACGCCAAGATCGAGCTGCTCCAGGCGCAAGTCGAGGCGCTGCAGGCCGCGCTCGAAGGCGTGAAGACCGCCCAGGCCACCAACGCGCCGTCGTGGAAGGGCGCGCCGCTGTTCGAAGACAAGGAAGCCGGCTGGTCGATGAAGATCCGTGGCCGCCTTCAGTATGATGTCGGCTTCATCGGCAATCCCGACGACAACATCATCACCCGCAACCTCGGCTTCAACCACCGCGCCCGCCGCATCCGCCTTGGCGCGGAAGGCACCATTCCGGGCGGCTTCGGCTACAAGGCCGAAATGGACTTTGCCGGCGGCAGCGTGGGCTTCGGCGACGTCGTCCTGACCTATGCCCCCAAGAACCGTCCCTGGAGCCTCCAGATCGGCAACCAGGAGACGCTCAACGGCCTCGAACAGATGACGAGCTCGCGCTGGTCCTCGTTCGTCGAACGCGCCGCCTTCGACGACGCCTTCATCAACACCCGCCGCCTCGGCCTCGTGGGCACCTACACCAACAAGGCCGGCGATTTCCGCGCCAGCCTCGGCGCCTTCGCCGCCCATTCGATCGACGGCACGTTCGACAATGACGGCTGGATCGGGGCCGCCCGCGCGGTCTACTCGCCGCTGATGGGCAACAACCAGTTGCACTTCGGCCTCAACTACCAGCACCGCGAATTCCAGTCGAACAACGGCTCGACCGTCGCGACCTCGTCGGGCCAGCCGTCGACCAACCAGCTCGCCCGTTACCGCGCGCGTCCGCTCAGCCAGCTGACCGACGTCCGTTTCGTCGACACCGGCAACTTCGCCGCCAAGTCGGACGATATCCTCGGGCTCGAAGTGGCCGGCATCTTCAAGTCGTTCCACTTCGCCGCCGAAGGCCAGTATCTGAAGGCCAACGCCTATGACGCCGGCTCGACCATCAGCGGCGGCGATCCGCTCGACCTGTTCCCGAGCGCGTCGCAGTTCGTGCCCGACGGCAACCCCTCCTTCTGGGGCGGCTATGCCGAGGTCGGCTACTTCTTCACCGGCGAAACCCGCGGCTACAAGGCCGGCCTGTGGGATCGCACCAAGGTCCTCAAGCCCTTCAGCAAGGGCGGCTGGGGCGCGATCCAGGGCATTGCCCGCGTCGACTATCTCGACCTCGACAGCGGCAAGCTGAAGGGTGGCTGCACCAACAACTTCACCACGGGCGCCTGCACCGGCGTGCCCCAGCTCGCCAAGGGCGGCACCCAGCTCGGGCTGCAGCTCGGCCTGACCTGGATCCCGGAAGATTATGTGCGCTTCCTGCTCAACTATGCCCACGTCCGGGTGAATGGCGGGCCGCAGGCCGGCGTCGTCGATCCCACCTCGACCGACCCGCTGGACGAGCGCAACTACTCGACCAACCTGGTCCAGGCCCGCGCCCAGATCGATTTCTAGGTCGCATCCTCCCGGATCCAAGCGCGACCCCAAGGCCCTCCGGTGCGAACCGGGGGGCCTTGACTTTGTGTAATAATGTATCACGCTGGCGGCCTGTGTAGCGGGAGACCCGTCGATGCGTTTATTCCTTGGTGCCGCCATCCTCGTCGCGGCGCCGCTCGCCGCCCAGATCCAGCCTGTCCTGCCCGCGCCGTCGCGCACCGCGCAGGGCGACGTCGCGGTCACGATCTACAATAACGATATCGCCCTCATCCAGGACCGGCGCGACCTGGCGCTCCCCGCCGGCCGGTCGAAGCAGGATTTCCCCGACGTCTCGGCGCAGATCCGTCCGGAAACGGTGACGCTGACCGGAAGCGGGATCGGCATCGTCGAGCAGAATTTCGACTTCGACCTCCTCACCCCGGCCGCGATGATGCAGAAAGCGGTGGGCGAAAGCGTGACGATTGTCCGCATCAACCCCGCCACCGGCGCCGAGGTGCGCGAGCGCGCCCGCATCCTCGCCGCCAACAGTGGCGTCGTCATGCAGATCGGCGACCGGATCGAGGTGCTGCGCGACGACGGCCTGCCGACCCGCGTCATCTTCGACCGCGTGCCCGAGCAGCTGCGCGCCCGCCCGACCCTGTCGGTGACGCTCGACGCGCCGCGCGGCGGGCGCCAGCCGGTCACGCTCAACTATCTTTCGCGCGGCCTCGGCTGGTCGGCCGACTATGTCGCGCTGTTCGACGAGGCCAACGGCACGATGGACGTGCAGGGCTGGGTGACGCTGACCAACCGAAGCGGAACGCCCTACGTCAACGCGCGCACCCTGCTCGTCGCGGGCAGCGTCAACGAGGCCGACGGCGGCAACCGTCGCGGCTACTATCCGCCGCCGCCGCCGCCCGGCGGCATGGTCCGCGCCGGCACCGAGACCGCGAACCGCGAACGCCTCGGCGGCTTCTATCTCTACCCGCTGCCCGAACGCACGACGATCGCCGACAAGCAGACCAAGCAGGTCAGCTTCCTCGACGTGAACGGTGCCCCGGCCGCGCGCGGCTACGAATATCGCAACCCGTGGATGGGTACCGCGCCCGAACCCGTCAGCGCCAGCAGCGTGCTGCGCTTTTCCTCGGCGCGCGGCGGCGGGCTGGGCGATGCGTTGCCGGCCGGCGTCGTCCGCGTCTACCAGCGCGACGCGCGCGGCAATCCGCAGTTCGTCGGCGAGCATCGCATCGGCCACACGCCAATGGGCTCCAGCCTCAGCCTCGCCACCGGCGACGCCTTCGACGTGAAGGTCCGCGCGGTCGTCGAGGAGCGCACCCGCGTCAACGACAGCCGCTGGAAGACGCGGATGCGTTACGATCTCACCAACGCCGGTCCGAAGCCGGTCGTCGTCGACCTCGTCCAGGACGGCCTGTGGGGCGACACGCGGATCGACCAGGAAAGCCAGCAAAGCGAGCGGCCCGACGCCAACAGCGCCCGCTGGAAGGTGACCGTTCCCGCCAATGGCGAGGCGCGGGTCACCGCCACCTTCGACACGCGCTTCTGAGCCCGGTCATGCGCGGGCTCGCCGCCGCCTTCCTCCTGTCCTCCGCGTCGCTTGGCGCGGCGCAGGCGATCGTCATCTCGCCGAAACCCGACAAGGTGGCCGTCACCGTCTACCGCGATCCCAACGGCTCGGGCGAGATGGACCTGGGCTGGCTGAACGGCTTCGCGCTGGTCAGCGAAACCCGGATGGTCGACCTGCCTGCGGGCGAATCGGAGCTGCGCTTCGAAGGGGTCGCCGGCGGCCTCCTGCCCCAGAGCGCGGTGGTCACCGGGCTGGGCGATTCGGTGCGCGAGAAGAATCGCGACGCCAAACTGCTCTCGCCCGGCACCCTGCTCGACGCCTCGCTCGGCCAGCGCGTCACGCTGAAGCGCACGTCGCGCGCCACGGGCAAGACGGTCGAGCAGCAGGCGATCGTCCGTGCGGCGACCAACGGTGTCGTGATCGAAACCGAATCGGGCATCGAAACCCTGCGCTGCGATGGCGAGACCGAAACCCTGCTTGCGAACCAGCTGCCCGCGACGCTCTCGGCCAAACCCACGCTTTCGACCCGAATCGTCGCCGCCCAGCCCTATCGCGGGCCGGTGACACTGACCTACCTCAGCAGCAATTTCGACTGGCGCGCCCATTATGTCGCCACGCTGGCCGAGGACGGGAAGACGCTCAGCCTGTTCGCCTGGCTGACTCTAGCCAATGGCGACGAGACCGGCTTCGCCGACGCCGACACCATGGCCGTCGCCGGCCGCCTCAACCGCGAAGATGCGGAGCGTCTCCAGCCGGAAACCCGATCAATCGAGCTCAATTGCTGGCCGGAGCAGCGAACGCACGAGACGCCCGGTGGAGAACCGCCACCGCCGGCCCCACCGCCGCCCCCCCCAGCATACGCCGATGAGGCCATCGTCATCACCGGTTCGCGGATTACGAGGGAAACGTTGTTGAACGAGCTTCCACAGGTGATTGCCCAGCGTGAGGAGTTGGGCGACCTCAAGCTCTACCGTATCCCCATCGCCGTCGACGTCGCCGCCCGCTCGCAGAAACAGGTGGCAATGATTACCCAGCCCGCGGCGAAATTCCGGACGCTCTTCCGCTGGCGCGCCGCGTTCGACACGTCGAACGAATCGCGCCAGCCCGCCGAGCGGCTGCTCGTCTTCCAGAACAAGGCAACCGAAGGCCTTGGCCTCCCGCTCCCCTCCGGCAGCTTCACGCTCTACGGCACCTACGAGGGCCACCCGTTCCTGATCGGCGAGGGGACGATGCGCGATCGCGCGGTGGGCGAAAAGGTCGAGGTCCCGATATCCAATGCGCCGGGCGTTCGCGTCGACCAGCGGCTCGTCAAGCGCGGCGAGAAGGCGTTCGAAGTCGAACTGACGGCCACCAACGACCAGCCGTTCGCGGTGCCGTTCGAGGCGGTCTTCGCCGATTCGGGCAAGGTCTCGTCCAATGCGCTCAAGAAGCGCGACGGCGAATGGGTCTGGTCGACGACCATCCCCGCCAACGGGTCGAAAACCCTGCGCTTCCGCTACCGCAATCCGGATTAGGCGGGATCGACCGGCCGCGGGCGATTCTGCTCGTCCAGCGCGACGAAGGTGAAGA
>CAZKCD010000083.1:0-8130 GCA_964551235.1 uncultured Sphingomonas sp. | reverse complement strand
CTGATCGGCGGCAGCTTCGGCGCGGGCAATTACGGCATGTGCGGCCGCGCTTATTCGCCCCGCTTCCTGTTCAGCTGGCCCAACAGCCGGATCAGCGTGATGGGCGGCGAGCAGGCCGCGTCGGTGCTGGCCACCGTGCACCGCGACGCCGACACGTGGACGCCCGAACAGGCCGAAGCCTTCAAGCAGCCGATCCGCGAGGATTACGAGGCGCAGGGCAACCCGTGGCACGCCACCGCGCGGCTGTGGGACGACGGCATCATCGATCCCGCGCAGACCCGCGACGTGCTGGGCCTCGCCTTTGCCGCCTGCCTCAACGCCCCGATCCCCGACAAGCCGCAGTTCGGCGTCTTCAGGATGTAATGACCACCATGACCCGTACCGACTGGACCCGCGAGGAGATCGCGGACCTTTTCGACCTTCCGTTCACCGAGCTCGTGTTCCGCGCGGCCGAGGTGCATCGCGCGCAGCATGCGGCGGGCGAGGTGCAGTTGTGCACCTTGCTGTCGATCAAGACCGGCGGGTGCCCGGAGGATTGCGGCTATTGTTCGCAGTCGGCGCATGCCGAGACGGGGCTGAAGGCCGAGAAATTGATGGACGTGGACGCGGTGCTGGCCGCGGCGGCGGAGGCCAAGGCGAACGGGTCGCAGCGTTTCTGCATGGGCGCGGCCTGGCGCGAGCCCAAGGACCGCGACATGGACAAGGTCTGCGCGATGGTCGCCGGCGTGAAGGCGATGGGTATGGAAACCTGCATGACGCTGGGCATGCTGACGCCGGGGCAGGCGGCGGCGCTCAAGCAAGCGGGCCTCGACTATTACAACCACAATATCGATACCTCGCCCGAGCATTATGGCGACATCATCACCACGCGCACCTTCGCCGAGCGGCTGGACACGCTGGAGGAAGTGCGCCGCGCCGGGATCAGCGTGTGCTGCGGCGGGATCGTCGGCATGGGCGAGACGCGCGAGGACCGCGTCGGCTTCATTCACGCGCTGGCGACGCTGCCGCGCCATCCCGAGAGCGTGCCGGTCAACGCGCTGGTGCCGGTCAAGGGCACGGTGCTGGGCGATATGTGGGGCGGAGAACGGATGATCGACGATATCGAGTTCGTCCGCACCGTCGCGGTGGCGCGGATCGCCATGCCGCGCTCGATGGTGCGCCTGTCGGCGGGCCGCGAGAGCATGAGCGAGGCGGTGCAGGCGCTGTGCTTCCTGGCAGGCGCGAACAGCATCTTCACCGGCGACAAGCTGCTGACCACCGCCAATGCCGGCGACGGCAAGGACGCGGCGCTATTCGCCAAGCTGGGCTTGGTGCCGATGCAGGCCGACGAGCCAATGCGCGCGATGGAGGACGCATGATGATCGAATTGCTGCTGGCCGCGGCGATGGTCCCGCCGCCGCCCGAGGGCGATGACCGGACGGCGATCATCGCTCATGTCCGTTCCGCGCTCGACGCGCTGCTGGCCGGGGACGAGGCCGCGGCGCGCGCTGCCTTCCACCCGGACGCGCGCTTCGACGTCGTCAACGAGCGGCAGGGGCGGGAAGGCACCACCGACCGCCGCACGCTCGACCAGATGCTGGGGGCGCTGAAGGGCAACGCGACCTATCGCGAGCCGTTCGGAATCCCGACCGTCCTGCAGCACGGCCGCTACGCGCAGATGTGGGTGCCCTACAGCTTTTGGGTCGACGGCAAGAAGTCGCACTGCGGGATCGACAATATCACGCTGGTCGCCTCGCCCGCCGGTGCGTGGAAGATCACCGCCTTCGGCTTCACGATGGTGCCGACCGGCCAGTGCGACGCGCTCGCCGCGCCGCGCGTCCCCGAATCCAAGTAGAGGCTTCTGTCGTGATCCAGTCCCTCCTCATCGCCAACCGCGGGGAAATTGCCTGCCGCATCATCCGCACCGCCCGCGCGATGGGGGTGCGGACGGTCGCGGTCTATTCGGACGCCGACGCGAAGGCGCTGCACGTGCGCATGGCGGACGCGGCGGTGCATATCGGCCCGTCGGCAGCGCGCGAAAGCTACCTCGTCGGCGACAAGATCATCGCCGCGGCCAAGGCGAGCGGGGCCGAGGCGATCCATCCGGGCTATGGCTTCCTCAGCGAAAATGCCGATTTCGCGCAGGCGGTGATCGACGCCGGGCTGGTGTGGGTCGGGCCGAAGCCCGCCAGCATCACCGCCATGGGCCTGAAGGACGCGGCCAAGGCGCTGATGGCCGAGGCGGGGGTCCCGGTGACCCCGGGCTACATGGGCGAGGACCAGTCGCCGGCGCGGCTGGCGCGCGAGGCCGAGGCGATCGGCTATCCGGTGCTGATCAAGGCCGTCGCGGGCGGCGGCGGCAAGGGTATGCGCAAGGTCGATCGGGCGGAAGACTTCGCGGACGCGCTGCAAAGCTGCCAGCGCGAGGCGGCGAGTTCGTTCGGCAACGACGTCGTGCTGCTGGAAAAATGGATCGAGAGCCCGCGCCATATCGAGGTGCAGGTGTTCGGCGACAGCCACGGCAATGTCGTGCACCTGTTCGAGCGCGACTGTTCGCTGCAGCGTCGGCACCAGAAGGTCATCGAGGAAGCGCCCGCGCCCGGCATGGACGAGGCGACGCGCGCGGCAGTCTGCGGCGCGGCGGTGCGCGCGGCCAAGGCGGTGGACTACGAAGGGGCGGGAACGATCGAGTTCATCGCCGACGCCAGCGAGGGGCTGCGCGCCGATCGCATCTGGTTCATGGAAATGAACACGCGGCTCCAGGTCGAGCATCCGGTGACCGAGGAGATTACGGGCGTCGACCTGGTCGAATGGCAGCTGCGCGTGGCAAGCGGGGAGGCGATCCCGCTGGGCCAGGACGAACTGAGCATCGACGGGCACGCGATCGAGGCGCGGCTGTATGCCGAGGACCCGGCGAAGGGCTTCCTGCCGAGCGTCGGGCGGCTCGACCATTTCGACTTGGGCGAGGACGGCCGCATCGAGACGGGCGTGGAGGAGGGCGACGCGATTTCGCCCTTCTACGACCCGATGATCGCCAAGTTGGTCGCGTGGGGCGAGGATCGCGACGCGGCGATCGAAGCGCTGGCCGACGTGTCGGGCGGGGTCGAGGTATGGCCGGTCAAGACCAATGCCGGCTTCCTCGTGCGCTGCCTGACCGACGAGGATTTCGTCGAGGCGCGGCTCGATACCGGTTTCATCGCGCGCAAGGGCGAGGCCCTGATCCCGCCGGCCGAGGCCGATGCGGCGATCCGCACCGGCGCGGCGATGGTCGCGCTGGCGCAGGCCGAGGACGAGGCCGATGCGCTGTCGGGCTTCCGCCTCAACGCCGCGCCGCGCCACGCGGTGGCGCTGCGGCACGGGGGTGTCTTCACGACCGTGTCGCTCGACGACGAGGCGGAGGCGGCGGACGTTTCGGGCTTCCGCGACGAGGAGCGCGTGGTCGTCTTTCACGAAGGCCAGGCCTACGAATTCGCCCGCGCCGCGCGCGGCTCGGTCGGTGGCGGGGGTCATGACGGCGAGATCGTCGCGCCGATGCCCGGCAAGGTCACCAAGATCGAAGTTTCCGCGGGTCAAAAGGTTGCGAAAGGGCAAAAGTTGCTGACCCTGGAGGCGATGAAAATGGAGCATGGGCTGACCGCGCCGTTCGACGGGACGGTGAGCGAGCTCAATGCCGCCGAGGGCGCGCAGGTCGTGGTCGACGCGGTGCTGGCGATTGTCGTCGCAGAAACGGAAACCGGCCCGCGCTGACGCGTTGATGCGACACGACCTTCACGAGGAGAATATTCGATGCGCCTGATCCCCGTTCTGCTGACCGCCGCGTTCGCCCTTACCGCCTGCGCCGAGAGCGAGCCGGTCGACCAGAATGCCGAGGCCTTCAATGACAATCTCGTCAACAGCAGCGACGGGAACGTGGTCGCCAATACGGCGACGCCCGCGCCGCTGCCGGCGTCGGCCAATTTCGCGTCGGGCGACGGCGCGCCGCTGGGCAGCGTGACGCTGGAGGATGGCGCCAACGGGCTGGTCATCCGCCTGGCCGGGTCGGCGATGCCGGCGGGCACGCACGGCATCCACCTGCACACGGTCGGCAAGTGCGAAGGGCCCAAGTTCGAGAGCGCCGGCGCGCACTGGAATCCGGACAGCAAGAAGCATGGCAGCGCTAATCCGGAAGGGCCGCACAAGGGCGACTTGCCGAACGTCGAGGTCGCCGCCGACGGTAGCCTGACGACCGTGCTAACGGTGGCCGGCGTGACCCGCGCCGAGCTGGCCGACGCCGACGGGACCGCCATCGTCGTCCACGCCAAGGCCGATGACAACAAGACCGATCCGAGCGGCGAGAGCGGCGACCGGATCGCCTGCGCGGTGCTCGCCCCCGCGAGTTAAGCACGGCCATTCGTCGGGCCGGGCTTGACCCGGCATCCGCCTATTCTCCAAGGACGGGGAAGACAGGCAGGCCCCGGGGTCGATCCCGGGGCGACGAAAGGGACGGAATTATGGATATCAAGGGCGTTGCGGCGGTCGTCACGGGCGGCGCGTCGGGGCTGGGCGAAGCGACCGCGCGGGCGCTGGCGGCGAAAGGCGCGAAGGTCGCCATCTTCGACCGCGACACGGACCGCGGCGAAAAAGTCGCGGCCGAGCTGGGCGGCATCTTCTGCGAGGTCGACGTAACCAGCGACGAGAAGGTCGCCGCCGCCTTCGCCAAGGCGCGTGAGGCGCACGGGCAGGAGCGCATCCTGGTCAATTGCGCGGGTGTCGCCAACGCGGTGAAGACCGTCGCGCGCGACAAGGAGACCAAGGCGCCCAAGCTCTACCCGATGCACCAGTTCGAACTGGCGATCGGCATCAACCTGATCGGCACCTTCCGCTGCATCGCCCATTCCGCCTACGGCATGGTCGAGAACGAGCCGCTGGCCGACGGCGAGCGCGGCGTCATCATCAACACCGCCAGCGTCGCGGCGCAGGACGGGCAGATCGGGCAGGCGGCCTATTCGGCGTCCAAGGGCGGCGTGCTGGGCATGGCGCTGCCGATCGCGCGCGACCTGATGAACGACGGCGTGCGCGTCAACACGATCCTTCCCGGCGTGTTCAAGACGCCGATGGTCGCGATGATGCCGCAGAACGTGCAGGACGCGCTGGGCGCGCAAGTGCCGTTCCCCAAGCGGCTCGGCATGGCGGAAGAATATGCCAAGCTGGCGGTGTTCATCGTCGAGAACGTCTACCTGAACGCCGAGGCGATCCGGCTGGACGGCGGAATTAGAATGGCGCCGAGATAAGCCGCCGAGCGCAGTGAGGTCGGCGCGTCGCGCCGGTCGAACAGCGCGAAGAGACGGCGAGTATCGGACGGCCTGCGCGCGATCGCGCGACAGGACCGACGGCGCGGATTTACTCCGCGTCGGCTTACCGTGAAGGAATGGATCCCAGCCTTCGCTGGGATGACGGAGGTGGGGTGGACGAACGGCAACTTCTTGAAGCCTGCGTCGTCGCGTCGCGGGCGGCCGGCGCGGAGATCCTGAAGCTCGTCGCAGCGGGCTTCGAGGTCGAGGAGAAGGGCGACCTTTCCCCGGTCACGGTGTGCGACCGGGCGGCCGAGCAGATCATCCTCGACGCGCTGGCCGAGGCCGCGCCGGGCGTGCCGGTCATCGCCGAGGAGGAAGTGGCGGCGGGCCGCATACCGGCGCATGGCGCGACCTATTTCCTGGTCGATCCGCTGGACGGCACCAAGGAATTCGTGCGCGGCGGCGAGGATTATACCGTCAACATCGGCCTGATCGTGGACGGCGTGCCGCGGCTCGGCGTCGTCTACCAGCCGGCAACCGCTATCCTGTGGGGCGGGCTGGTCGGCGAGGGCGCCTTCCGCGCGGACGGGGCGGGGCGGATTCGCATCGCCACCCGATCGCTGGGCGCGGAACGCGCGGCGGTCGCGTCGAAATCGCACCTCAACCAGGCGACGGTGGATTATCTCGAGCAGGCGATCGGCGCGTGCGGGCATGTCTCCGTCGGGTCGAGCCTGAAATTCTGCATCGTCGCCGAAGGCCGCGCCGACATCTACCCTCGCCTGTCGCCGACCAGCGAATGGGACACGGCGGCGGGGCACGCGGTGCTGCTCGCCGCGGGCGGGCGGGTCGACGGGCCGGACGGCGCGCCCCTGGCCTATGGGAAAAAGGCCTTTCTCAATGTCGGCTTCTGCGCGACCGCGGGGTGGCCGGCGCCGCCGGTCGGCCCTTACCTGCCCGACTTCACCGCTTAATCCTCCCCGTCCGCCAAAGGCGGCGGCGGCGGGCACCAGGGCGTGGAGCCTTGCGTCCATTGTGGTTCGATTAATCCGTCGCGCCGGCCCAGTTGCGCCCGCCAATCGGCGATGTCGGCGCGAAGCGCGTCGATCCGGAGGCGCAGCAGGGTGATGGCCTCGCGCGACGCGCGGCCGTTGCGAACCAGCGCGACGGCGGCGTCCTCCGCCTCGTCGAGCGAGCGTTGGCAGGCGTCGAGCCAGCGGAGGGTACGGGTGGCGGAAGAGAAGGGCGGTGTAGCGGGACTCATCAGGTGCTTCGCTACGCATCATCGTTCGGTCGCGACACGGGTATTTCCCCCGATACGGATAAAATTCTCGCTGACTTGGCACCGCATTGGCGCCTATGTTGCTCGGGCTCGGTTCTTTTCAGCCGCATGGGAGTTTCGCCATGTCCGGACACGAGCCCGCGTCCTTTTCCTACGTCGACCTGAATTACGATCTTGGCCCGCCGGCCCTGTTGTTCGGGCCGATGGGCAGCGAGCGTTCCGCCACCGCCGACCTGATGCGCGAGGCCGGGCTGCGCCTGGCCGACGTTGACCGGATGGACGAGGCGGCGGCGCGGATCGAGCGGCAGGTCGCGCTGGGGCTGGTCTGGGTCGAGGCGGGCGGCGAGACGATCCCCGACAGCCTGCTTGCCGCGCTGGCCAGCCATGCCGCGCTCGGCCCCGGGCGGGTGGTGGTCTCCGCGTCGACGTCCCAGATCGATCGCGTCGTCGGCGCGCTGGGCGCACACGAGGCCCAGATCCTGGTCGAGGCGACCGGGATCGAGCGGGCCGGCGCGCTGGCGCTGGCGCTGGTCGAGCGGGGGCGGCCGGCGATGGTCAGCGATGTCGGGCGCGACAATGCGACCCGCCTGCGCCAGATTTCGGACGAGATGGGACGCATCGCGGCGACGCTCGCGCGCCTGTCGAGCGACGAGCCGGAGGGCGGCAACGTCGCGCTGCTGCGCCCGTCGGGGGCCGACCGGCCGAGCAGCGTGGACGGCGATACCATCCGCGCGGTGATCCGCGCCCGGCGGCTCCGCGCGCGCTTTTTCAGCGAGGAACTGTTCGCCGATCCGGCCTGGGACATGATGCTGGACCTGCTGCAGGCGGAAATCGCGCAGCACCGCGTGCCCGTCAGCTCGCTGTGCATCGCCGCGGCGGTGCCGGCGACGACCGCGCTGCGCTGGATCAAGACGATGACCGACGCCGGCCTGTTCGTGCGCCGCGCCGACCCGCATGACGGGCGGCGCGTGTTCGTCGAACTGGCGCCCGAGACGAGCGCGGCGCTGCACCGCTATTTCGGAGACCTGGGCAAGGTCGCGGTGATCTGAACGGGCGCCGGTCCCGCTTGACCGCCCACGCCGACTCACGCAGCGTGCGAGGGTGCGGACGCTGCTCATCCTCCTGGACCTTGGCGTGGTGGCGGCCGCGTTGCTGTCCGGCCTGTTCTGGTGGCAGGCGAGCCGCAAGCGATTGCGCCGCGTCAGCCGGTTCGAGGAAATGAGCAACGCCGACCTCAACCGCATCATCGTCGCGCTGAACCGCGCGCAGATACTCAATTCGCGTGCGGCCAAGACGACCTCGGTCGCGGCGCTGCTGGCGGGTCTGAGCATGGCGCTGCACACGCTGGCGACGTGAACCGGGGGGGTGGCGGGCAGTTTTTTGCGGCGCATCGGCGTCGGGAGCCCGCCGGATTGCTTGCATCCCCCCAGCGCTTCGCTTCGGGAGCGACGGCTTCGAACATCCCCCGGATGATCGACGCGTAGCCCTCCGCTTTGCGTCGGATCATCGGCTTCGGCAGTCCCCCGGACTGCCGGTTGGCGATGATGGTGGGCGCTGACGGGCTCGAACCGCCGACCCTCTCGGTGTAAACGAGATGCT
>CAZKCD010000082.1:0-8298 GCA_964551235.1 uncultured Sphingomonas sp. | reverse complement strand
TGCCGCCCCTCGGCGATCGCCTTGCACGGCTCGCATACCCCGCACGGGTGGATCGTCGGCCCGCCCTGCCCGTCCGGCCCGATGCAGTTCAGCGCCTTGGCGATCAGCCGCGCGGTCGAGGTCTTGCCGACCCCGCGCACCCCGGTCAGCAGGAACGCGTGCGCAATCCGCCCGCGGGCGATCGCATTGCCCAGCGTTTGGACCATCGCGTCCTGCCCGATCAGTTCCTCGAAACTCTGCGGGCGATATTTGCGGGCAAGCACGCGGTACGGGGTCGCGGCCGCGGCCTTCTGCGGCTGCGGCGGCTCGTCCAGCCCCAGGCCGGGGCCGAGATCCTCGGGCGTGTCGTCGCCAGGCAGCGATTCGTCGATCATGGCCTTTGACTAGGCCGTCGCGCCCACGCGTTCCAGTTTCGTTTTCGCAAAAAAGGGAAGGTGGAAGCCGGCGACCCGGGGCGAAATCGTTGTGGCTGCTTCCTTCCGGACCTGACCAGGTTGGCGACAACCCCGCCCACCGACTTCCGCGGCGGCATATGGCGCCCTCGGGCCCGCGATGCAAGCGCCCCGCTTCACCCGCGGTTCACGCCGGCTCCGCAACCGGTTAAGCCACCCCGACCCGCCGGAGATTCCGCCCGATGCTCGCTGCCCTGCTGCTGCTGTTCGCCCCCGCCGAGGATGCCGTCACGATCAAGAGCTATCGCTGGGCCCCCTTCATCAGCCCGATGGGCGAGCCGTTCGTCGCCAAGGCCGTCGGCGAGGACACGCTCGCCACCTGGTTCGGCCAGGCCGACGCCAACCGCGACGGCCGCCTGACCGAGGCCGAGATGCGCGCCGACGCCGCCCGCTTCTTCGCCATCCTCGACCAGGACGAGACCGGCGCGCTCGAACCCGACGACATCGTCTATTACGAAAACGAGATCGCGCCCGACGTGCAGGTCGGCAAGAAACGCCGCCCCCGGCCTGGCGAGACCCTGCCCAAGGCCCGCGCCGCCGCCGACGGCCTGCAGGGCGCCGCGCGCTATGCCCTGCTCAACCTGCCCCAGCCGGTCGCCGCCGCCGACGCAGACTTCAACCGCCTCGTCACCAAGGCCGAGTTCGACACCGCCGCCGCGACCCGCTTCCGCCTGCTCGACCCGCAGGGCACCGGCGCCGTCACCTTGCCCCAGCTTCAGGCGCAGCTCGCCGCTGCCTGGTCCCGGAAGAAACCCGACCGCAAGGCCAAGGACGTCCGCGACGAGCGCGTCGCCAACCCCTTCCCGGTCCCGAAAAGCTAAAGGTCGAGGTTGTAGGCGCCCGGCGGGATCGTCACCGTGAACGGTCCGCCCGCCGGCACCGCGCACTGGCACGCCAGCCGCGAATGACGCGTCACGTGCGCCGCGAGGTCGAGCAAATCGTCCTCCTCCACGCTCGCCGCCGGCAAGCGCGCGAAATCCTCGGCCGCGACGATGACGTGACAGGTCGAGCAGGCCATCGAGCCCTCGCACGCCCCCTCCAGCGGCTGCCCCTGCGCCTGCGCGAGGTCGAGCAGGTTGGTGCCTTCCGTCGCCTCCACCTCGCGGTCGAGCGATCCGTCCGCCTTCAGGAACCGCACCAGCGTCACGCCGCCCACTCCCGTTGCTCACGCGCGGTCCGCACGATGTGCGCGCAGGCCGAGCGCAGCTCCGCCTCGCCCGTGTAGCGCCCGAAGCCCAGCCGGATCGAGGATCGCGCCGCCCGGTCGCCCAGCCCCAGCGCACGCAGCACGTGGCTCGGCCGACCCGACCCCGAGGCACAGGCCGAGCCCAGCGAGAAGGCGATGTTGCGCAGGTCCGCGATCAGCCGCGCCGCGTCCAGCCCCTCTAGGCGCACATTGATGTTCCCGTGATAACGATCCACCGCACTTCCGTTCAAAACCCAGTCTTCCGAGAAGCTTGTCAGCGCAACCTGCCACAATTTCTCGACATGCTCGCGGTCGCGTTCGGCGCATTCGCCGGCCAGCCGCGCCGCTTCGCCGAACCCTGCGCACAGCGCCGGCGACAGCGTTCCCGACCTCAGGCCTTCCTCCTGCCCCCCGCCGTGCAGCAGCGGCCGCGGCTCGAATCCCTTGCGAATCCACAGCCCGCCGATGCCCTTGGGCCCGTGGACCTTATGCGCCGACAGCGCGACGAGGTCCGGCCCGACGGGCATGACCACCCGCCCGAAGCCCTGCACGGCGTCGCACAGCATCACCGCGCCGACGCCGTGCGCCATCTCGGCCAGCGCATCGACCGGCTGAGTGACGCCAATCTCGTTGTTCACCAGCATCGCCGCGACCAGCGCGGTGCGCTCGTCGATCGCGTCGCGCGCCGCGTCCAGGTCGACGATCCCGTCCGTGCCGACCGGCAGGCGCACCACTTGCACCCCCTGCCCCTCGATCCAGTCGCACGTGTCGAGCACGGCGGCATGCTCGGTGGCGATGGTCACGATCTTGCGCCGCTCGGACCGCTCCAGCGTCCCGCGGATCGCCCAGTTCAGCGCCTCGGTGGCCCCGCTGGTGAAGACGAACCGCCCCTCGTCCAGCCCGACCGCGGTCAGGATCCGGTCGCGGGCGTGCTCGATCGCCGCCGCGGCCTCGCGGCCCCAGCTCGACGGGCTGTGGGGATTGGCGAATTTTTCCTCGATCCACGGCCGCATCGCCGCCACCACTTCGGGCGCGACCGGGGTCGTCGCCTGATAGTCGAGGTAGATCATGCCGCGCGCGCACTCCGCAGCCGCTCGGCCAGCCGCGCGAATTCGTCCAGGAAGGCGTCGACGTCGGCCTCGCTGGTCGCCGGCCCGAAGCTGATCCGCAAATAGGACGCGACGATGTCCGGGGCCGCGCCCATCGCTTCCAGCACGAAGCTCGGCTTGGCCTTGCCCGACGAGCAGGCGCTCCCCGCCGACACCGCGATCCCGGCCAGGTCGAGGCTGGCGAGCATCGCCGCGCTGGTCCCGCCCGGCAGGCCGATCGCGCCGATCGTCGCGACCCGCGGCGATTCTTCCGCGATGATCACCCCGCCCGACGCCTTCACGCCCGCCTCGACCCGCGCGCGCAGCGCCGCCATCCGGTCCATATCGTAGGGTCTGGCCGCGACCGCCGCGGCAAAGGCCATCGCGCCCGGCACGTCCTGCGTGCCCCGCCGATAGCCCTTCTCTTGCCCGCCGCCGCACGGCTCGAGGCAGGCGATATCCTTGACCAGCAGCGCGCCGACGCCCAGCGGCCCGCCCAGCTTGTGCCCGCACACGGCGATGAAGTCGGCGTCGGGCAGCGGCAGCTTGGACGCCCCCTGCGCGCAATCCGCCAGCAGCAGCGACCCGGCCTCCCGGATCATCGGATACAGGCGCTCCAGCGGCTGGATGACCCCCGTCTCGTTATTGACCTGCTGGATCGCGACCAGCGCCGGCCTTTCGGCCAGCACCGCGGCCAGCGCCTCTTCGTCGACCAGCCCGCTCGGATGGACCGGAATGACGTGCGCGCCCGCGCCCATCGCGTGGGGAACGATGGCATGTTCGGTCGCCATGTAGGCGCGTCCCGCAATGCACGCGCGCTTGCCCGCCAGCTCGACCGCTTCGCTCGCGCCGCTCGTGAAGATGACGTCATGCCGCCAGCCGAGCGCTTCCTTCAGCGTCTCGCGCGCCCCCTCCAGCAGCGCGCGCGCCGCGCGTCCCTCGCCATGCGGGCTGTTCGGGTTGCCGGCCTGGTCGAGCCCCTTGAGGAAGGCCTCGCGCGCTTCGGCGATGACGGGGGTGGTGGCGGCGTGGTCGAGATAGGTGCGCATGGTCAAAAGCGGGCGATTCCTGCCGATTGCCAGATGAACAGCGCACCCTATATAGGCTGCGCGCGCATGGTGCACCCACCATGTTACATCATTTCACCGTTTCATCGAGCGAGCCCACATGCCCGAAGTCATTTTCCCCGGTCCCGAAGGCCGCCTCGAAGGTCGTTTCACCCCGGGGCCGCGTCCGCGCGCGCCCGTCGCCATGATCCTGCACAGCCACCCCCAGGCCGGCGGCACGATGAACAACAAGATCGTCCAGCTGCTGCACAAGGATTTCGTGCGCCGCGGCTTCGCCACCCTGCGCTTCAACTTCCGCGGCGTCGGCCGCAGCCAGGGCACGTTCGACAACGGCATCGGCGAACTCAGCGACGCGGCCAGCGCGCTCGACTGGGTGCAGCAGATCCACCCCGAGGCCGAACAGACCTGGATCGCCGGCGTCAGCTTCGGCGCGTGGATCGGCATGCAGCTCCTCATGCGCCGTCCGGAGATCAAGGGCTTCATCTCGATCGCCCCGCCGGCCAACATGTACGACTTCAGCTTCCTCGCCCCCTGCCCCTCGTCGGGCATCATCATCCAGGGCGAGGCGGACGAGGTCGTCACCCCCAACGCGGTCCAGAAGCTGGTCGACAAGCTGCGTACGCAAAAGCACATCACGATCCACCACGACGTGATCCCGCACGCCAACCACTTCTTCGCCGAGGAAATTCCGCAGCTGATGAAGTCGGTCGACGATTATCTCGACATGCGGCTCGGGCAGGATTTCTCGGGGCGCTAGGCGCTCAGACCGTCCAGATCGCGACGTTCATCACCAGCACCCCCGCCGCGCCGAGCATCAGCAGCCCGCGCGTCCGGTCGCCCTGCTTTCGCCACGCGTAATAAGCACCGAACAGCAGCAGGAAGGCGGCCAGCATGGCCAGCCCGAGGGCGGTATTGGCAATGGCGGACATGCCGCTCCCTTTCACGAAGACTTAACCTCGCGCGTGCATAGCGCGAACCATGACCCGCGACGAGCGTGAACAGCGGCTGGAAGAAGCCTTTGACCGGATCGAGGAAACGATCCTGCCGTGCATCGCCATGATGCTCGACACGTTGCTCGACGCCTCGGCCAACCTCGCCGAGACCGATCCCAAGGCGCTCGCTGCCGAACTGCAGATCCTCGCCGCCGAGCTCGAGGCGCTGACCCAGGCGGTCGAACGCTCCAGCCCGGTCCATGTCGAACCCGGCGAATATCGCACCGTCGCCTAGGCGCCCTCGTCCACCAGCGACGCGAACAGGTCCGGATCGACGTTCCCGCCCGACAGCAGGATGACGCTCCCCGCGGGCAGGTCCGCCTTCCCCGCCAGCACCGCCGCCAGGGCCGCCGCCCCGCCCGGTTCGACCGTCAGTTGAAGCTCGTCGCGCGCCCAGCGCATCGCCGCCGCCACCTCGGCGTCGGTGACCGCGTGGATCGTCGCCCCGCGCGCCCGCAGGATATCGAAGGTGATCGGCGACACTTTCGGCGTCTGCAGCGCGTCGCACAGCGTCGGCGGCGCGTCGGCCTCCACCGGCACGATGGCGCCCGCCGCCAGCGATCGCGCCATGTCGTCCCAGCCCCACGGCTCGGCCCCGACGATCGCCGCGTCGGGGCACGCCAGCGCCAGCCCCGCGGCCCGCCCGCCGCCGCCCACCGGCGTCGCGGTCGCCGGCGGCGGCCCCGCGCCCTGCGCGTCCAACTGCGCCAATATCTCCAGCCCCGCCGTCCCCTGCCCGGCGACGATGGCGGGATCGTCGAAGCTCGGCACCACCGTCCCGCCCCGTTCCGCCGCCAGCGCCGCGGCGATAGCCTCGCGGCTCTCGGTCCGCCGGTCATAGAAGATGATGGTCGCGCCGTTGGCCCGCGTGCCCTCGACCTTCAGCCGCGGCGCGTCGCTCGGCATCACGATCGTCGCCGCGATCCCCAGCCGCCGCGCCGCGATCGCCACGCCCTGCGCATGATTGCCCGACGAAAAGGCCACCACCCCGCGCGCCCGCTCGCCCGCCGACAGCATCTTCAGCCGGTTGGTCGCCCCGCGCAGCTTGAACGCCCCGCCGGTCTGCAGGCACTCGCATTTGACGAAGAGCGGCACCCCGCGAGTCGTGACCGCCCGCAGCGGCGTTTCGACCACGTCGCCGGCGATCCGCGCCGCCGCTTCCAGAACGTCCTCGCGCCCGATCCTCGCCGTCATCGCCAACCCCTTGCAACGCCACGGAAAAAGGCCAGTCCGACCCCCACCCGCGACGAACCGTCCCGCCATGCCCTTCGGGGGTCCAAAAAAACTTTACATGGGGGACCCCCACCCATATATCGCGCCTCCGCTGCCCCATGGGACTTCCAACCGCAAGGCAGCTTTCGTTGAACTACCCCGTTGGAGGTCCCTTGAATTGCACAAGCACGATAGCGCGCTGGGGCTAGCGACCGCCCCCACCGGCACCGTCACCGTTGCCGATGTCGTCCAGGCGCGGCCGGTCCAGCCGGTCACGCTTCTTCGTCCGCACGCCGCCACGCGCGCCGCCCGCTTCTTCACGGAGAAGTTTCCGGGCAAGTCCCTCTATGCCGTGAAGGCGAACCCCTCGCCCGACCTGCTCGAGGTGCTGTGGAACGCCGGCATCACGCATTACGACGTCGCCTCTCTGGGCGAGGTCCGGCTCGTCGCGCAGACGCTGCCGGAGGCGACCTTGTGCTTCATGCACCCGGTGAAGGCCGAGGAGGCCATCGCCGAGGCCTATTTCAAGCATGGCGTGAAGACCTTCAGCCTCGACACGCTCGAGGAGCTGGACAAGATCGTGCGCGCCACCCGCGGCGCCAGCGACCTCAACCTGCTCGTCCGCCTGCGCGTCAGCTCGGACCACTCCAAGCTCTCGCTCGCCGCCAAGTTCGGCGCCGAACCGCATGACGTGAAGCCGCTGCTGATGGCGGCGCGCCAGGCCGCCGACGCGCTCGGCATCTGCTTCCACGTCGGAAGCCAGGCGATGAGCCCGGCGGCCTATGCCGAGGCGATGGGCCGCGTGCGCGACGCCATCGTCGAGGCGGCGGTCACGGTCGACATCGTCGATGTCGGCGGCGGCTTCCCCTCGTCCTACCCGGGCATGGTGCCCCCGCCGCTCGAAGCCTATTTCGCCGTCATCCACGACGCGTTCGAGGCGCTGCCGATCAGCTACTCGGCCGAGCTGTGGTGCGAGCCGGGCCGCGCCTTGTGCGCCGAATATGCGAGCGTCATCGTCCGCGTCGAGAAGCGCCGCGGCGACGAGCTCTACATCAACGACGGCGCCTATGGCGCGTTGTTCGACGCCGCGCACATCGGCTGGCGCTACCCGGTCCGCCTGCTGCGCGAACCGGCCAGCGACGTGCGAACCATGGGCTTCAGCTTCTACGGCCCGACCTGCGACGACCTCGATCGCATGGCCGGCCCGTTCGAGCTGCCCGGCGACGTCCAGGCGGGCGACTATATCGAGGTCGGCATGCTCGGTGCCTATGGCTGCGCCATGCGCACCGGCTTCAACGGCTTCGGGGTCGAGGATCGCGTGATCGTCGCCGACGAGCCGATGGCCTCGCTGTACATCCCGTCGGAACAGGGCGCGGCCTCGAACGTCGTCACGCTGTAAGGCGGTCCCGGTATTGAGTTTGGCTCCCTGCCTTGGCAGGGGGCCGTGCATTCCCCCGCGCGCGCCCTTGCGCGCCACGCGACGCATTGGAGTAATCGAATGACGACCGACACGCTCAACAAGGTCCAGGACGAGACCAAGATCAACGACACGCGCAAGAAGGAGCTGCTGCGCTCCGAGGTCGAGCATATCGACATCACCAGCTTCGACGCGCGCCCGATCATCGACGCCATGGGCAAGATGAGCTTCACCAGCCGCGACACCGCGCGCGCGGCCGAACTCTACAACATGATGCTGTCGGACAAGGATTGCTCGGTCATCCTCGTCATCGCCGGTTCGACCTCGGCCGGCGGCTGCATGGACCTCTATACCGAGCTGGTGAAGAACAACATGGTCGACGCCATCGTCGCCACCGGCGCGACCATCGTCGACATGGATTTCTTCGAGGCGCTCGGCCACAAGCATTACCAGGCGCTCGAAATCCCCGACGACGACACGCTGCGCTCGCTCTACATCGACCGCATCTACGACACCTACATCGACGAGGTGGCGCTGCAGGATTGCGACCACACCATCGGCCGCATCGCCGACAGCCTCGAGCCGCGCCCCTATTCGAGCCGCGAGTTCATCAAGGAAATGGGCAAGTGGCTGGCTGACGGCAACGCCAAGAAGACCAACAGCCTCGTCCAGACCGCCTATGAGCATGACGTGCCGATCTTCTGCCCGGCCTTCGTCGACAGTTCGGCCGGTTTCGGCCTCGTCAAGCACCAGGTCGACGCGATGAAGCGCGGCGGCCATTACATGGTGCTCGACGCCATCGCCGACTTCCGCGAACTGACCGACATCAAGATCAAGGCGGGCACCACCGGCCTGCTGATGATCGGCGGCGGCGTGCCGAAGAA
>CAZKCD010000081.1:0-8352 GCA_964551235.1 uncultured Sphingomonas sp. | reverse complement strand
AGTGCCCGCCCACCGACGCTGTCGGGCGGCGAGCAGCAGCGCGTCGCCATCGCCCGCGCGGTCATCGCCCGTCCCGAACTGCTGGTCGCGGACGAGCCGACCGGCAACGTCGACGCCGACATGGCCAAGCGCATCCTCTTCCTCCTCGGTGCGCTCAACAAGCTGGGCACCACCATCGTCATCGCCACCCACGACATGTCGCTCGTCGCCGCGACGCCCGGCGCGCACATGATGCGCCTCGACAACGGCCAGCTCGACGACCCCACCGGCGTGCTCCGGCACCCGCCGAGCCGGAGCGGGTCGGCATGATCGGCGCCTTCCTCGCCGCCAGCCCGGCGGAATCGCGGCTGCTCGGCGGCGGCCGGCTCGAAGGGCCGATGCCGTTCGTCATCGCCATCATGATGTTCGTGATGGTGACGATCGGCGCCAGCGGCCTCGCGCTGGCGCAGGCCGCGAGCCTCGCCGCGCGCGGGATCGACCAGCGGTTCACGGTCCAAGTCGACGGCGGCGCCGCGCGCACGCCCGAGCTCGCCGCCCGCCTCGCGGCCGTGAAGGGCGTCACCGCCGTTCGCCCCGTGCCCGAGGAGGAGATGCGCCGCACGCTCGCCCGCTGGATGGGCGAGGAAGCCGCGAGCGCCGACCTGCCGCTGCCGGCGATGATCGACATCGACCTCGCGCCCGGCACCGCACCCGCCGCCGTCACGGCCGCGCTCCGCCCGGTGCAAGGCGCCCGCCTCGTCGCGCACGCCCAGTCGCTTCAGCCGGCGCTGTCGGCGCTTCGCGGGCTCGGCCTGCTGGCGCTCGCGCTCGTCGTCCTCGTCGCGGTCGCGACCGCCGCGTCCGTGGTGCTGGCGACGCGCGGCGCGCTCGACACGCAGCGCGCCACGATCGAGGTGATGCACGGCGTCGGCGCGACCGACGACCAGGTCGCGCGCCTGTTCCAGCGCAAGATGGCGCTCGACGCCCTGGTCGGCGGCAGCATCGGCGCGGCGCTCGCCGGGGTCATGCTGCTGGTGCTCGCTTCCAGCGCGGGCGCCTGGTTCGGGGAGCTCGCCGGCGGACCGTTGCTCGGGCCCGCCCACATCCTGCTGCTTGCCCTGCTCCCGGTCGTCGGCACGATCCTCGCGACCCTGGTTGCCCGCGTCGCCGTTCTTCGCCATCTCGGGCAGCGACTATGATCGTTCGCCTCGGCTCCTTCCTGCTCGTGCTTTACGTCCTCGGCTTCATCCTCTTCTCGGTGACGCTGGGCGAGCCGGCCTCGTCGAAAACCCGGACCGAGGCGATCGTGGCGATCACCGGCGGCGCGGGCCGCATCGAGCGCGGGATCGAACTACTCGACGAGGGCCGCGCCAAGCGCCTGCTCATTGCCGGCGCCGACCCGTCGGTCACCAAGGACGACCTCGTTCGCCGGCTGGGCGGACAGCGCCGGCTGGTCCGCTGCTGCGTCGACCTCGGCTCGGAATCGGTCGACACCCGCTCCAATGCGGAGGAAGCGAAGCGCTGGCTCGATCGCCGCGGCTATGACGAGATTCGCCTCGTCACCAGCGACTGGCACATGCGCCGCGCCGCTTACGAGTTCCGCCGCGTGCTCGGTCCCGACGTGACCATCCTCGAGGATGCGGTGGAAAGCGAACCGCGCTTCATCACATTGTTCGGCGAGTATAATAAATACGTCCTTCGCCGGATCGCCGTGTGGTTCGACCTGTGATGGCCGCGCTCCGCTCCGCCCTGTTCGCGTTGCTCTTCTACCCGGGCACCCTGCTCTATTGCCTGACGGTGATGGCGGTCAGCCCGTTCGGCAGCGCGCCGGTGCAGCGCGTCGTCCATGGCTGGTCCGCCTTCCACCGGGCGTTGCTCCGCCACGTGCTCGGCATCCGCTTCGAATGGGACGGGGAGATTCCGACCGGCGCCTATCTCGTCGCGGTCAAGCACGAGACGATGGTCGAGGCGATCGACACGCTGAGCTTCGCGCGCACCCCCGTCGTCGTGATGAAGCGCGAGCTTGCCTACATGCCGATCTTCGGCTGGGTCACGCGCCGCTACGGCGTCATTCCCGTCGACCGCGACGCCGGCGCCAAGGCGCTGCGGGAGATGCTGGCGCTCGGCAAGAAAGCGCGCGCGGACCAGCGCCCGATCGTCATCTTCCCGGAAGGGACGCGCGTCCCGGTCGGCACCCGGCCGCCGCTCCGCGCGGGCTTCGCCGGCCTGTACCGCGCGGTCGGCCTGCCGGTCGTGCCCGTCGCGGTCGACAGCGGACGGCTGTGGCAGGGCGGTTTCGTAAAGCGCCCCGGCACGATCCGCTTCAAGGTCGGCGAGGTCATCCCGCCCGGCCTCAAGCGCGACGAGGTCGAAGCCCGGGTTCACGCCGCGATAAACGCGCTTAACTTCTGAGCGTCGCCCCCAGCTTCGCGGCCGCCGCCACGATCTTCGCCGACACCTCGCCGATCTCGGCGTCGGTCAGCGTCTTCTCGGTCGGCTGCAGCGTCGCCTCGACCGCCAGGCTCAGCCCGGCCTCGCCCTCGTAACGGTCGAAGATGCGCGCATCGGCGATCAGCGCCTTGTCCGCGCCCTTTACCGCGCGCACCAGCGCGTCGGCGGCCAGCTCGGCCGGCACCAGGAAGGCGAAGTCGCGGGTCAGCGGCATCAGCGCCGGCGGCGCGAAGGCGGCGCGCGCCCGCTCCGCCGATCGCGGCGCCGGGATGGCGTCGAGGTACAGCTCGGCCGCGACCGTGCCCGCGGGCAGGTCGAGCGCTTTGGCGATGCGGGGGTGCAATTCGCCGAACGCGGCGAGGATCATCTTCGGCCCCAGTCCCAGCTTGGCGGAGCGGCCCGGGTGCCAGGTTGCGCCCGCATCCATGAACAGCTGCAGGTTGGCCGTCGGTGCGCCCGCCGCCTCGAGGATGGCCAGCGCCTCGGCCTTGGCGTCGAACGCGTCGAACGCCTGCGCCTTGCCGGTCTGCCAGCCACGCTCGGTCTTCGCGCCGGCCAGGATCAGGGTCAGCGTCGGCCGTTCGCCCTCGGCGAGGTAGCGGCGACCGACCTCGAAAAGGCGGACGCTCGACGCGCCGCGGTCGAGGTTGCGACGGGTCGCGGCGGCCAGCCCCGGCAGCAGCGACGGACGCATCTGCTTCATGTCCTCGCTGATCGGATTGGCCAGCGAGAACGCGGCCCCGCCGAACAGCGCGGCCTCTGCGTCGCCGATGAAGCTCCACGTCACGGCCTCGTCCAGCCCGCGCGCGGCGGCGGCGCGGCGTGCGCGGCGTTCGACCAGCTGGCCGCGGGTGGCGGTGGCGCGTGCCACCCCGTCGACGCGCGGCAACGCCGCGGCCGGTATGTTGTCGAAGCCGACGATGCGCGTGACTTCCTCGACCAGGTCCGCGCTGCCGTCCACGTCGCGGCGCCAGCTCGGCACGATCGCCTCATCGCCCTCGATGGCGAAACCCAGCCGCTCGAGGATGGCAACCTGCTCGGCCACCGGCACGTCGATCCCGCCGAGCCCCGCGGCGCGGTCGGGCCGGAAAGGCACGCGGCGCGGCTCGACCGGCGGCTGGCCGGCGCGGGTGACGCCGGTCGGCTTGCCGCCGCAATGCTCGGTCACCAGCCAGGTCGCGATCGCCAGCCCCTCGTCGAGGAAGGCCGGGTCGACCCCGCGCTCGAACCGCTGGCGCGCGTCGCTGGTCAGGCCCAGCTTCTGCCCGGTGCGGGCGATCTGGCCGGGATCGAAAAAAGCGCATTCGATGATGACGTCGGTGGTCGTTTCGCTGACCCCCGAATCCTCGCCGCCCATGATCCCGCCGATGTCGTGTACCTGGGCGTCGTCGGCGATCACCGTCATGCTGGGATCGAGGTCGTAGGTCTTGCCGTTGAGCGCGAGGACACTCTCGCCCTCCCGCGCCTTGCGCGCGACCAGCCCGCCCGAGAGCTTGGCCTTGTCGTAGACGTGCAGCGGCCGCCCGAGGTCGAGCGAGACGAAATTGGTGATGTCGACCAACGCCGAAATCGGCTTCTGCCCGACCGCCTTCAATTTGCGCGCCATCCATTCGGGCGCGGCGCCGTTGGTGAGGCCGTTGACCTCCTGCGCGTAAAAGGCCGGGCAGCCGTCGGGATCGTCGGTGCGCACGTCCGGCCCGGGCCCTTCGCCCTCGACTCCGGAAACGCGATAGACCGCGCTGAGCGGCTTGAGCGTTCCCAGCCCCGCCGCGGCGAGGTCGCGCGCGATCCCGCGCACGCCCATGCAATCCTGCCGGTTGGGGGTGACGTTGATGTCGAACAGCGCATCGTCGAGGCCCGCGTAATCGGCGAAGCTCGCGCCGACCGGCGCGTCGGCGGGAAGCTCGATGATCCCGTCATGGTCGTCGCCCAGCTGCAGCTCGCGCGACGAGCACATCATGCCGTTGCTCTCGACCCCGCGGATCGCCGCTTTCTTCAGCGTGAAATCGCTGCCCGGCACGTAGGTGCCCGGCCCGCCGAACACGCCGACCAGCCCCGCGCGCGCATTGGGCGCGCCGCACACGACTTGGAGCGGTTCGCCCTCGCCCGTATCGACGCTCAGCACCTGCAACTTGTCGGCCTGAGGATGCCGCTCGGCGGTCAGCACCCTGGCGACCTTGAAGGGCTTCAGCGCCTCGGCCGGGTTGGTGACCTCCTCGACCTCCAGGCCGATGCGGGTCAGCACGTCGGCCACCGTCGCCGCGTCGGCGTCGGTGTCTAGATGCTCTTTGAGCCAGGACAGGGTGGTCTTCATGCGCCCACTCCCCCGCTCAGCGTGGGCACGTCGAGGAACTTGAAGCCGTAATGCTTCATCCACCTGAGGTCGCCGTCGAAGAAGGCGCGCAAATCGTCCATCCCGTATTTGAGCATCGCCAGCCGGTCGACGCCGGTGCCGAACGCGAATCCCTGCCACTCGTCGGGGTCGAGCCCGCAATTGGCGATGACCTTGGGATGGACCATGCCGCTGCCCAGCACCTCCATCCAGCCTTCGGAACCGCCGACCACGCGGCGGCCCTTTTCCATCGACCAGCCGACGTCGACCTCGGCCGACGGCTCGGTGAACGGGAAGTAGGACGGGCGCATCCGCAGCACGACATCGTCGCGCTCGAAGAAGGCCTTGAGGAAGGTCTCCAGCGTCCACTTGAGGTGGCCGAGCGTAATGCCCTTGTCGATCACCAGTCCCTCGATCTGGTGGAACATCGGCGTGTGCGTCGCGTCGCTATCGCTTCGGTAGACGCGGCCCGGCGCGATGATGCGGATCGGCGGCTTCTGGTCCTGCATCGTCCGGATCTGGACCGGCGAGGTGTGGGTGCGGAGCACCTTCGTCCCGTCGCCATCGACGTAGAACGTGTCCTGCATCGCCCGCGCCGGATGGCTTTCGGGCATGTTGAGCGCCGTGAAATTGTGCCAGTCGTCCTCGATCTCCGGCCCCTCGGCGACCGCGAAGCCCAGGTCCGCGAAAATCTCGGTGAGTTCGTCCATCACCTGGCTGACCGGGTGGATCGAGCCCCTGGGCGTCGCCGGCGCGGGCAGCGACAGGTCGAGGCGTTCCGTGGCCAGCCGCCGCTCCAGCTCGGCATTTTCCAGCGCCGCCTTGCGGGTCGCCAGCGCGTCGGTCACCGCCTCGCGCAGCGCGTGGATCTTCGGGCCCTCGCTGGCGCGCGTCTCGGCATCCATGCCGCCCAGGCTCTTCAGCAGCGCGGTGACGCTGCCCGACTTGCCGAGCGTCTCGACGCGCAGCGCCTCGAGCGCGCCCAGGTCGCCGACGCCGTCGATCCGGCTCAATAGTTCTTCACGGTTCATGGGCATGGGCCTTAGCGTTGCCGCGCCGCACAATAAAGAGCGTCAGCCGGTGACAAACGGATAGGGCGAAATCGTCTTCTTCGTCCGGTCCACCGCCAGCATCCGCCCCTGCGGCGGAGTCGCGCGATAGCCGCAGTCGAGCCGCGGGCAGATCGCGCAGGCCGGCCCGACCGGGGTCACCGGCGCCCTGTCGAGATCGTAGCCCTCCGCGCAGTGCAATTTGTGCGCATGCTCGATGTGGCAGCCCAGCCCGATCGCCAGCAGCCCGCCGCCCAGTTCGGTCTTCACCGGCCGCTCGATCGTCCGCGCCACGGTGAAGAAGCGCTGGCCGTCGGGCGTCTCGATCAATTGCGTCACCACCTGCCCCGCCACCTGGAACGCCGCGTGCAAATTCCAGCGCGGGCACGTCCCGCCGAAGCGCGAGAAGGGAAACTGGTCGCCGGCGTAGCGCTTGGAGATGTTCCCCGCCGGATCGACGCGCAGCATGAAGAAGGGCACGCCGCGCTGGCCGGGCCGGTTCAGCGTCGTGAAGCGGTGGGCCACCTGCTCGACGTTGGCGCCGAACTCGCCGGTCAGCCGGTCGATCGAATAATGCATCTCCTCGCACGCGTTCAAAAAGCGCGTGTAGGGCATCATGATCGCCCCGGCCGCGTAATTGGCGAGGTGCATGTGGAGCAGCTGGGCGATCCCGTCGTCGGGCGGCGCAGCCTCCTCCACCATTCGCTCGAGCAGCGAGGAAAATTCGAGGAGGGCGAGCTGGTAGGCGAGGCCGAAGGTGCGGTTCTCGCTCTTCAGCTGGCTCGACATCAGGAACATCCGCCGGTCGGCGTCGAATAGCTGGCTGAGGTTGCCCAGTTCCTTCTGCGGCACGACCCGCGCGCTGACCCCCCACGCGTCGCGCAGCCGCCGCCGCATCGGCTCGGCCATCGACAGCGGGTCACGCAGCGCACCGCCCAGCGTTTCGGCCGCCTCTTCCAGCTTGGGATAATGGTTGCGATGCGCCTGGATATAGTCGCGCACCCAGTTTTCGGGCGTCACGACCGCGCGCGCATCCCCGCCGGCGGCCACGCCGCCCTCCCGATTCGCCTCTTTCAGCGCCGCGTAGAGCCGGGCCACCGCATCGGCGATCGCCGGCGAATTATTGGCCAGCTCGGCCAGCTCGTAGCGCGGCACGCCCAAATCCTGCAGCAGCACGTCGGAAAAGATTTCCGCCAGTTCGTCCACCCCAACGCCCTGCCCGCCCTCCGCGGCGAAGGTGCGCACGTCGACGTCGTAACGCTCGGCCAGCTTGAACAGCAAAGCGGCGGTCACCGGTCGCTGGTTGCGCTCGAGATGGTTCAAATAGGATGGCGAGACACCCAAGGTCGCGGCCATGTCGGTTTGCGACAAGTCGCGATCGCGGCGAAGCCGACGAAGGCGCGGACCAAGGAAGAGCTTGGGCGTGGACATGCCGGCAAGATTGTCAACTTGTGTCCGCCATCACAAGTCAACTTTTGACAAAGCGACCCTTTTTGCCGGGACGATTTCGCCCCCGCATGGTTTCTTCGCCGCCTGACACCCACGCTTTTTCAGGATTGTAGCGCATGGCAAGTTTTGACCAGTTCGTCCCCGCCCCCAACGGCCGTTTCGACGGGATCACCCGCCCCTATGGCCCGGAAGAGGTGGCGCGCCTGCGCGGATCCTTCGTTCCCGACCACAGCCTTGCCCGCCGCGGCGCGCTCAAGCTGTGGGAACGGCTGAAGCAGCCCGACCCGGTCCGCGCGCTCGGCGCCGTCACCGGCAACCAGGCGATGCAGATGGTCCGTGCTGGCCTGGAAGCCATCTACCTCAGCGGCTGGCAGGCCGCGGCCGACGCCAATACCGCCGGCGCCATGTATCCCGACCAGTCGCTCTACCCGGCCAACACCGGCCCCGAACTGGCGCGCCGGATCAACCGCACGCTGCAGCGCGCCGACCAGATCGAGCATGCCGAGGGCGGGGCGCAGCGCGACTGGTTCGCGCCGATCGTCGCCGATGCCGAGGCCGGCTTCGGCGGACCCTTGAACTGCTTCGAGATCATGAAGGCCTATATCGAGGCGGGCGTCGCCGGCGTTCACTTCGAGGACCAGCTCGCCTCGGAGAAGAAGTGCGGCCATCTCGGCGGCAAGGTGCTGATCCCGACCCAAGCCGCGATCCGCAACCTCGACGCCGCGCGCCTCGCCGCCGACGTAATGGGCGTGCCGACCGTGCTGGTCGCCCGCACCGACGCCGAAAGCGCGCGCCTCATCACCAGCGACGTCGACGAGCGCGACCGCCAGTTCCTGACCGGCGAACGCACGCCGGAAGGCTTCTTCCGCCTGAAGGAAGGCACCGGCCTCGACCATTGCATCGCCCGCGGCCTCGCCTTCGCCGAGCATGCCGACCTGTTGTGGTGGGAAACCAGCCACCCCGATCTCGACGACGCGCGGACCTTCGCCGAAGCCGTGCACAAGAAGTATCCGGGCAAGCTGCTCGCCTACAATTGTTCGCCCAGCTTCAACTGGAAGGCCAAGCTCGACGAGGCGACCATCGCCAAGTTCC
>CAZKCD010000080.1:6447-8371 GCA_964551235.1 uncultured Sphingomonas sp. | reverse complement strand
TCGACGCGCTGGTCAAGGAAGGCGTCAACCAGCTGAATGGGCCGTCACTGACCATCGACCAGCCGGAAGGCGCCTATGACGAAGCGCGCGTGAAGGCGATCGCGGCGGGCCGGGCGCGCGCCGAGGTGTACGCGCGGGCGCTGGGCATGCGGGTCGTTAAATTGCTGTCGGTGAGCGAAAGCGGGGCGATGATGCCCGCGCCGATGCCGGTCGCTTATGCGCGCGACGCGATGGCTGCGTCGCCCGTTACCAAGATCGACGCGGGCGAGCAGGAGCTGCAGGTCAGCGTGTCGATGAGTTTCGAGCTGCAGTAGGAACGAAAAAGGGCCGCCCGGTCGCCCGGACGGCCCAATTCCTATCGCGAAAGCGGGTGCTTAGCGAACCGAACCGCGACGAACGAGGTTCACGATCGCGAGCAGGATGATCGCGCCAAGCAGCGAGATCAGCAGGTTCGGGAGCGAGAAGTCGCCAGTGGTAATCGAACCGCCGCCAAGCAGCGGGGCAAGCAGCAGGCCGCCGAGGACGGCGCCGATGATGCCGACAACGATGTTCAGCAGGATGCCCTGCTGCGCATTGGTGCGCATCACGATGCTGGCGAGCCAGCCGAGGATGCCACCGACGATGATGATAAGAATCCAGGTCAACATAACGCATTCCCTCCTGTTACTGGCCGCCCGGTGTTCCGATCCGGCCTTCCGGCATCAAGACGCGTGATGCAGTCAGGTTGTTCCGCATCGCGATCAATCTGTCCATATCGGAAACGCAACGAAAATGGGCCGCGCACCAGGGGAGTGCGCGGCCCAAGTCCGTCCACGTCCAAAGTAACCTAGTAGCGCTGCTGGCGCTCGTACTGGTCGCGGTAATGCTTGATCCGCGTTACGCGCAGGCCCGGCATGCCCGAGCGATCCACCGCCCGCTGCCACGAGGTGAATTCCTCGAGGCTAAGGCTGTAGCGCTGGCAGGCCTCGTCGACCGTCAGCAGGCCGCCGGCGACCGCGGCCACGACTTCGGCCTTGCGGCGCACGACCCAGCGGGTCGTCGACGGCGGCGGCAGCGAATCCAGCGTCAGCGGTTCGCCGAGCGGGCCGATGACCTGGGCAGGCCGGATTTTCTGGTTCTCGAGCATCGCTACCTCAAACTCGTCTTATTGCGTCCGATGACCCTGTTTAACGGCGGGCCATTGAAGATATTCTGAAACGCGCTGGTAAAGATCGCCGTCATCAATCCTTACCTCCCCTTAACCATGGCTCGCACTCGCCGGCGGCGAACGCCCCGCCCAGCGAGCGCGACGCGCCCTTCCAGCCCTCTTGCCCGGAGAGGAGAAGGGCGATCGCGCGGCACCGGGCACTCGAATCGCCGATTCCCGCCGGTCGGAGCGCGCGAATCACGTCGCCCGCTTCCAGCCCCGCGTCGGCCGCCGCCACGAAATCTTTCTCGAATCGAGCCAAGCGGCCCTCCGGTTTTAAGACCTTGGTTGTCGATCCCTAGCCACACAGGGTGAATATCGGGTAAAGGCCCGCGCCATGCCGGACATGTTCGACCTTCCCCGCGCGCCTCGCGACGCCCGCATCGTGGTGGCGATGTCGGGCGGCGTGGATTCGTCGGTGGTGGCGATGCTCGCCGCCCGCACGGGCGCGCAGGTGGTCGGCGTGACGATGCAGCTTTACGACCATGGCGAGGCAATCAAGAAGTCGGGCGCCTGCTGCGCGGGGCAGGACATCTACGACGCCAAGACCGTCTGCGACCGGCTGGGCATCGCCCATTACGTGCTCAATTACGAAAGCCGGTTCCGCGACGGCGTGATCGAGCAGTTCGCCGACGATTATGCCGCGGGCCGCACGCCGATTCCGTGCAGCAAGTGCAACCAGGGCGTGAAGTTCGTCGACCTCATCGCCTTCGCGCGCGAGCTGGGCGCGGATTGCCT
>CAZKCD010000080.1:0-6347 GCA_964551235.1 uncultured Sphingomonas sp. | reverse complement strand
GGCGACCGCGTCGAGCTGTGGAAGGGCCGCGATCCCGCGCGCGACCAGAGCTATTTTCTCTACGGCACCACGCGCGAGCAGCTCGACTTCGTGCGCTTCCCGCTGGGCGGCCTGCCCAAGGACGAGGTGCGGCGTCTGGCGGGCGAGGGCGGCCTCATCGTCGCCGACAAGCCCGACAGCCAGGACATCTGCTTCGTGCCGGACGGCGATTATGCCTCGCTGGTCAAGAAGCTGCGGCCCGCGACCGCCGCACCGGGCGCCATCGTCCATGTCGACGGGCGCGTGCTGGGCGAGCATCCGGGCATCGTCCACTACACCATCGGTCAGCGGCGCGGGCTGGAGATCGGCGGGCAGGCGGAGCCGCTCTACGTCGTCCGGCTCGACCCGGCCACGCGCACGGTTGTCGTCGGGCCGCGGGCCGCGCTGGCGGTGGGCGAGGCGCGGGTCGAGGGCCTGAACTGGCTGGCCGAGGACCAGCAGCGGGTCGAGGCCAAGGTGCGCAGCCTGGCGCGGCCGGTGCCCGGTACCTTCGCCAACGGCACCTTCACCTTCGACCGCCCCGAATATGGAGTCGCGCCGGGCCAATCCGCGGTCTTCTACGAGGGCGAGCGGGTGCTGGGCGGGGGAACGATCGTCGCCACCGAGGCGGCGCGGCTGGCCGACGCGGCCTAGAGGAAGAAGCGCCCCTCGATAGTGCGCACCGCGGTGCCGCCGAGGAGCACCCGGTCCCCCTGCAGCTCACAAAGGAGATGGCCGCCCCTCGCGCTTGCCTGGTAAGCGGTAAGGCGTTCTCGTTGCAGGCGTTCGGCCCAGAAGGGGGCGAGCGCGCAATGGGCGCTGCCGGTCACCGGATCCTCGTCGATGCCGAAGGTCGGGCAGAAGACGCGGCTGACGAAGTCGACCATGTCGCCGGGCGCGGTGGCGATGATGAAGCCGTTGGCGCAGGCCGCGACCTTCGCGAAGTCGGGCCGCGCCGCGCGGACCGCCGCCTCGTCCTTCAGCAGCACGACCGCGCCGCCGTTGCCGCCGGTCACGCCCCACACGCCGAGCACGTCCTGGCCCAGCGCGTCGGCCTCGCCGCCCGGCTCGACCGAAGCGAGGCGCGAGGCGGGCAGGTCGAGCCAGAGCCGGCCGTCGCGCTGCTCGACGGTGAGGATGCCGCTGCGCGTTGCATAGCGGACAAGGTCGCGGTCGACGACGAAGGCGGCGGCGAGCGTCGCGTGGCCGCACAGATCGACCTCCACCGTCGGCGTGAACCAGCGCAGGTCGAAATCGGCATCGTCCCGTGCCGAGGGGACGAGGAAGGCCGTTTCGGACAGATTGTTCTCGCCCGCGATGGCCTGCAACACCGCGTCGGGCAGCCACGTGTCGAGCGGCATGACCGCCGCCGGATTGCCCTCGAACGCCTTGGCGGCGAAGGCGTCGACCTGCGTGAAGGGCAGGGACGTCACGGCCGTTCCTCGGTAAGTTCGGAGGCCAGCATCGTCTCGCGGTCGGTATGGCCCTCGGGGTCGAGGTGAATGAGGATTTCGGTCTCCGGGAAGCGTTGCTGCAGCGCTTCCTCGACCGCGTCCATGCGGTCGTGCGCCTCGCGCACCGTCCAGTCGGCGGGCACCCAGACGTGGAATTGCGCGAAGCGGTGCGTGCCGGCGTGGCGCGTGCGGAAATCGTGGAGGCCCGCAAGCTCGGGATAATCGCGCGTCGCGGCGAGGAATTCCTCGCGCTCGGCGTCGGGCCATTCGCGGTCCATCAGCTGGTCGACGACCTTGGAAGCGGCGCGCCACGCCCCGAACAGCAGCCACAAGGCGATCCCGATGCCGAAGACCGGGTCGGCGAGCGGGAAGCCGCCAAGCTGGTCGAGCGCGAGCGCGGCGATGACCGACAGGTTGAGGAACAGGTCCGACTGGTAATGGACATGGTCGGTCTCGATCGCGACCGAGCCGGTCTTGCGGATCACGTGCCGCTGGTAGGCGAGCAGGGCGAAGGTCGCGACAATGGCGGCGATCGAGACGCCGACGCCATATTCGAGGCCCTCGGTCCGGCCGCCCGTCAGGAAGCGGTCGACCGCGCGCCACGCCAGCAGCAGCGCCGACAGGCAGATCAGCAGGATCTGGATGAGCGCCGCCAGCGCCTCCGCCTTGCCGTGGCCGAAGCGATGTTCGGCGTCGGCCGGCATCGCCGCCCAGCGCACGCCCATGTAGGTCAGCAGGCTGGCGACGAGGTCGAGGCTGGTGTCGGCAAGACTGCCGAGCATGGCGACCGAGCCGGTCGACCAGACCGCCCAGACCTTGAGCGCAACCAGCACGCTGGCCATCGACACGCTGGCGATGGCGGCGCGCTGGGTCAGCCGGGCGCGGTCGGCGTTCACGGGTAGAGCAGGCCTTCGCTCCAGCCGTCGCCGGTGCGGGTGAACAGGCGGCGATGGTGCAGCCGGTGCGGGCGGTCTTCCCAGAATTCGATCCGCTCGGGCGCGATTCGGAAGCCGGTCCAGTAAGGCGGGCGCGGCACGTCCTGCCCCTCGAACCTGGCGGCGGCCTCGGCGAAGCGGGCTTCGAAGGTGGCGCGGTCGGCAAGCGGGCGCGACTGGTCGCTGGCCCAGGCGCCGAGCTGCGAATCGCGGCCGCGCGAGGCGAAATAGGCGTCGGCCTCGGCCGCGGAGACCTCGCTCACCGGCCCCTCGATCCGCACCTGCTTGCGGAGCGACTTCCAGTGAAAGAGCATCGAGGCCTTCGCGTTGGCGGCGAGGTCGTCGCCCTTGGCGCTGCCGCCGTTGGTGAAGAAGGTGAAGCCGTCCGGCCCATGCCCCTTCATCAGCACCATGCGCACCGCGGGCATGCCGTCGGCGCCGCAGGTCGCCAGCGCGACCGCCTCGGGATCGTTGGGCTCGCTGGTCTTCGCGTCCGCGAACCAGGCGTCGAACAGGGCGAGGGGATCGTCAGCCATGGCCGCGCTCTAGGCGCGGTGGCCCTTGCCCTGCAAGGCCATGCTGGTGCAGGTGGTGTGTTATGGACCTCTATCAGCAGTTGGGCGTCGCGCGCGGCGCGAGCGATGCCGAGATCAAGAAGGCGTATCGGAGCCTCGCCAAGCAGCTTCACCCGGATCGCAACAAGGACAATCCGCAGGCCGCCGAGCGCTTCGGCAAGGTCACGCAGGCCTATGATATCCTGTCGGACAAGACCAAGCGCGCGCAGTACGACCGCGGCGAAATCGACGAGCAGGGCAACCCGCGCATGCCGTTCGGCGGCGGGTTCGGCGGCGGCGGATCGCGCCCGGGCGGGGGCTACGGCAGCGGCGGGCCGCAGGGCTTTCCCGAAGGCTTCGGCGCCGAAACGGCCGACCTCAGCGACCTGTTCGAAGGCCTGTTCGGCGGCGCCACGCGGCGCCCGTCGGGCGGCGGCTTCGGCGGGTTCAGTCGGCGCAGCGCCCCGCCAGCCAAGGGCGCCGACGTCCAGTACCGGCTGAAGGTGCCGTTCACCGACGCCGCCGCATTGAAGGAGCAGCGCGTCACCCTGTCGGGTGGCAAGACGATCGACCTCAAGCTGCCCAAGGGCGTCGAGGACGGGACCAAGATCCGCCTCGCCGGGCAGGGGCAGCCGGGACCGGGCGGCAACGGGGATGCCATCGTCCTGATCGAGATCGCGCCGCACGCCTTTTTCACGCGCGACGGCAAGGACATCCGCCTGACGCTGCCGGTGACGCTCAAGGAAGCGGTGCTGGGCGGCAAGGTGAAGGTGCCGACCCCCGACGGCGCGGTGATGCTGACCATCCCCAAGGGCGCGACCTCGGGCAAGGTGCTGCGCATTCCCGGCCGCGGTTTCACCGACAAGGCGGGCAAGCGCGGCGACCTGAAAGTGGCGCTGAGCGTCGACGTGCCGGCGGACGACGCGGCGCTGAAGCAGTTCGTCGAACAATGGGATGGCGGGGGCAACCCGCGCGGCGCGCTGGGCGTCTGACACCGAGCCATGCAAGTTCACCATCCCTTGTCGCCCGAGGAACGCCGCAAGCAATGGGCGGCCGAAGTCGCGCAATATGGCCCCGAGGTCGCGGCGCGGCGGCACCAGCCGGCGACCCCGTGGGAGGTCGTCCGGCGGGTCGCGATCGGCGTCTATAACGACGGCTTCATCCACGCCGGCAACCTTGCCTATTTATCGCTGCTGGCGCTGTTTCCGTTCTTCATCCTGGCCGCGGCGGTGGCGCAACTGCTCGGCAGTTCGAGCGACGGGCAGCGGACGGTGGCGACGATCCTCGCCAAGCTGCCGCCGCAGGTCGCCGACGTGCTGGTCGCGCCGGTCGCCGAAGTGCTGACCGCGCGGACCGGGCCTTTGTTGTGGTTCGGGGCGATCGTCGGGCTGTGGACCGCGGCAAGCTTCATCGAGACGATCCGCGACATCCTGCGCCGCGCTTATGGCGTGCGCTACAGCGCGCCCTTCTGGACCTACCGCCTGTCGGCGATCGGGATCAGCCTGGCCGCCGTGCTGATGCTGATGCTGGCCTTCGCGGTGAACGTGGTGGCGAGTTCGCTCCACCATTTCGTGGTCGACCGGCTGCCCGCGTCGAACGGGCTGGCGGCGAGCCTGGGCTGGTATCGCGTGGCGCCGGGTATTGCGTTGTTCGTCACCTTCTATTTCCTGTTCCTCGTGCTGACGCCCAAGCGCTACCGCACGCTCAAGTGCCGCAAGTGGCCGGGCGCGCTGATGGTCACCGCCTGGTGGGTGGCAAGCGTCGAACTGCTTCCCGCGACGCTCCAGCTCGTCGGCGGGTACGAGATTACCTACGGCAGCCTCGCCGGCGTGATGATCGCGCTCATCTTCTTCTTCCTCGTCGGCCTCGGCGTGGTGATGGGGGCGGAGCTCAACGCGGCGCTGGCGGAATATGGCGGCAAGGCGCTAAAGGGCGAGCGCTACGCGGGGCCGTATGCCGACCAGTTGCCGGTCGACGAGCCGGCGCCGGGCGAAGACACGAATCTGGACGAACAGGGGCGAAACACATGAGCGGACTGATGCAGGGCAAGCGCGGCCTCATCATGGGGCTGGCGAACGACAAGTCGCTGGCCTGGGGAATCAGCAAGATGCTGGCGGAGCAGGGCGCGGAACTCGCCTTCAGTTACCAGGGCGAGGCGCTGGAGAAGCGCGTGCGGCCGCTGGCCGAGAGCCTGGGCAGCGACTTCTGCTTCGACTGCGACGTTTCCGACATGGGCAAGCTCGACGCGGCGTTCGAGACCCTGAAGCAGCGCTGGGACGGCATCGACTTCGTCGTCCACGCGATCGGCTTTTCGGACAAGAACGAACTGCGCGGCGGCTATGTCGATACCAGCCTCGACAATTTCCTGATGACCATGAACATCTCGGTCTATTCCTTCTGCGCGGTGGCGCAGCGGGCCCGGACGATGATGAAGCCGGGAGGGTCGATGCTGACGCTAAGCTATTACGGCGCCGAGAAGGTCATTCCGCATTACAACGTGATGGGCGTCGCCAAGGCCGCGCTGGAGACGAGCGTCAAATATCTCGCCGCCGACCTCGGCCCGGAAGGCATCCGCGTCAACGCAATCAGCGCGGGGCCGATCAAGACGCTGGCGGCGAGCGGGATCGGCGACTTCCGCTACATCATGAAGTGGAACGAATATAACGCCCCGCTGCGCCGCAACGTCACCATCGAGGACGTCGGCGGGGCCGGGCTCTACCTGCTGAGCGACCTCGCCAGCGGGGTGACGGGCGAGATCCACCATGTCGACGCGGGCTATAACGTGGTCGGCATGAAGGCCGAGGACGCGCCCGACATCGCGACGGTGTGACGCGGAGGCGCGCGCGTAGCCCTTCCTTAATCGCTGAGGGTTAGGGCGCCCTTTCCAGGGAGGGTGCGACGCATGGCCATCATCGGCGCGTGGTTGATGACGATCATGATGCTGGAGTTCACGGTCGCCAGCTTCCTGCTGTTCGCGGCACGCGGCATATCGTGGGTCTATCGTCTGATCGGCGCGCTCTTCGGGCTGGGCTGCTTCATCATCTTCGCGACGTTCGCCTATCACCTCTCGACCGGCCGGACCGAGGGCATTCCCCCGATGGAACCGTGGCTCCTGATCTTCGCCTTCCTGTTCGTGAACGTCTTCGGGTTCCAGCTGGTCGACAAGCTGGTCCGTCGGCCCGAGGGGTTCGGCTGCTTCGGGACGCTGCTCCGCCTTGCCGGATGCGCGGTCGTCGGATGGGCGGCCTTCGCGCTGGTCGTGCTTGGCCTCGGGCTGATGATGGCGTTGGCGACGGCCGGCTGACCGCATCGAACGGCGCTGGCGCACGGCACGGCCTTCGATTATTCAGGCAGCCGGCGAAGGAGAAGCCTGACCATGACGACGC
>CAZKCD010000079.1:0-8403 GCA_964551235.1 uncultured Sphingomonas sp. | reverse complement strand
AAGCACATCGAGGTGATCGTTCGCCAGATGCTGCAGAAGGTCGAGATCACCGACGGTGGCGACACCACCCTGCTGGCCGGCGAACAGGTCGACCGCGAAGAGATGGACGAGCTCAACTCGAAGCTCACCAAGAAGCAGAAGCCTGCCGAGGGCAAGCCGGTGCTTCTGGGCATCACCAAGGCGTCGCTGCAGACCCGCAGCTTCATCTCGGCCGCCTCGTTCCAGGAAACGACCCGCGTGCTCACCGAGGCTTCGGTGCAGGGCAAGGTCGACATCCTGAACGGGCTCAAGGAGAACGTCATCGTCGGCCGCCTCATCCCGGCGGGTACCGGCGCGGGCATGAACCGCATGCGCATCGCCGCCTCGTCGCGTGACGCGTCGCTCCGTGCCCAGCAGCGCAAGCTGCAGGAAGCGCTGATCGCGCCGAACTCGGCCGCGGAAGAGCATGAGGCGGAACTCGCCCGCAACGCCCGTGACGAAAGCACGGGCGGCGAGGACCCGCTGGCGAAGGTCGTGCCCTCGGGCCACGGCACCGACGCGGACGCCGGCGACTACCTTACCGGCGCGGAAGCCGCGACGGAGGAGTGACGACGACCGGCCGGTCCCCGTGACTGGCCGACATCGTCAAGCCAACGACAAAGGCCGTCGCCCCACCGGGCGGCGGCCTTTTCGCTGGACGGCTGATGCTTCGTAACTGGGGGAGGTGAGCTCATACCGCGCATGACGTCGGGTGGCCGCCCCGACGGGTGCGGGGCGGCCTTGTCGTTCAACCCTTGAGACCGGAATCCCAAAGCCATGCGATGATCAGCGCGATCGCAAGAACGGCCGCAGCGACGCTAATCCATGTGCGGGCCGATGTCCGAAACAAGCTCGGATGATTACGGCGGACTTGCTCGGCCGTCCGCCATGCGTCGGTGTTCGCCGAAAGCAGGCCGATGTCCATTGGCGGTGCGGTGTTCAGGAAACGGGCAATCTGCTCCAACTCCTCCTCCGTCGTGGCGGGATAGAGGCCGAGCAGAAATTCGATATGCGCAAGTTTTTCAGCGTCGGCGGACAACCGCTGACGGGTATCGGTGACAGTCATGACAACTCCTCGGTCCGCCACGCGATGCGACGCGGGACGGACGGTCAATATTGGATTTTCAGGTGGAGAGGATCGCGACTGGCGGCGGTGGGCGTGCCCGATAGGCTTTGTGCCGTGTCGCGACGTTAAGCGCAGCGGCACCATGGGTATGGACAAGCCGGCCATGATCCGAGGGGCGTTGGAGCGAGGCAGACTGGAATACTGCGCCGTCCAGCGGCTTGGCCGCCTTGGCTGCAAATGAAGAACGCTCCACCTTGACGATGGCGACGCCTTGTCGCGCACCGATGACGGCGGTGACTTCCAGCGCACGGACGGTGTCGGGCGCGCCAGCCTGTCCCTTCGGCAGACGGTCGGCCGGGTTCCCCGTAGCCAGCAATAGCGCGAAGACCAACGACAGGCGGCAAAGCCAGTGATGGAGCATCCTGCGCGCGGCGCGCGGATCGTCGGTGTTGTCGTCGGGGATGGCCAGCCTGCTGCCCGAATTCGGGCGTCAGCGCAAATTATGGAAGGATTGTCGTCAACAGATAGGCACCAAAGATGACGAGGTGAACGGCGCCGTGAAGGACGGTGGTTCGGCCGCGCGCAAGCGAGAGCGCGCTGATGAACAGGGTCAGGCTGATGAAGACCGTTCCCTTCATGTCCAGGCCGAGCGAAATGGGAAGATCGAGCGCGAATGACACGATTGTTACCACCGGGATCGTCAGGCCGATCGTGGCAAGCGCCGAGCCAAGCGCAAGATTGAGGCTGGTCTGGAGGCGATTGACCCGCGCGGCGCGAACCGCAGCCAGGCCTTCGGGAAGGAGGACGATCGCCGCGATAATGACCCCGACCAAGGCGCGGGGTGCGTCCATGGCCGCAAGCGCGACGTCGAGAGGCCTGGACAAGGATTTCGCCATCAGGACGACGGCCCCAAGACTGACGAGCAGGGCACCAAACGACAGCCACGCGCGCCCGGCCGAAGGCGGCGTAGCATGCGCGTCGGGCGCCGATTGAAGCTCGCCATGCGGAAGGAAATAATCCCGGTTGCCGACCGTCTGCACAAACACGAACGTCAGGTAGAGCAACAGCGAGAAGGCCGCGACGAATGCCAGCTGGCCGGCGCTGTAAATCGGCCCGGGAACGGACGTCGTGTAGTTGGGCAGGACCAAGGTAAGCACCAGCAGTGTTGCCAGCGTGCTGAGCGATGCCGTCGCGCCCGTGCGGGTGAAACGCGCGTCGCGCTGGTGCCTAGCGCCGGCAATCAGGCACAGGCCAAGCAACAGGTTGAGAATGATCATGGCTGCCGCGAACACCGTATCGCGAGCCAGCGTCGAGGCTTCCTCCCGGTTCGCCAGCATCAGCGAGACAATCAAGCCTGTTTCGATCACCGTGACGGCGATCGCAAGGATCAGGGTGCCGAACGGTTCACCGACCCGATGCGCGACCGTCTCGGCATGGTGGACGGCCGCGAGAACCGTGCCGAACAGCACCAGTCCGGTGAGGAGAGAAGAGCCGAGGCCCAATCCCGACGCAAGCACGACGATCCAGCCGATGATTGGAAAGGCCAAGCTGGCCGACCGGATGGATATACGCATGCCGCGCTAAATACTGAAATGACGCGGGGGCGCCATCATCAAAAGGAAAAATGCTGTCCTACAGCCCCTTTCTTGTGACACGCCGGTTCCGGCTCTTTCTTTCTTCCGATTCGCCGGGTCCGGCCCGGCCCGCCCGCGAACCCTTCGGGGGCGAAGTTGACGAAGTTGACAGACCCCCGCCCGTGTCAACTTCGTCACCGAAAAATTCCCGCTTCCCTTCCGCCGGATCGCGCCTAGTCTCCCGCCGATCGTATCTGGGATGGGGAATTTCATGCGCCTTCGACTGCTCCTGCTCGCCACCGCCATGTCCGCGCCGCTCGCCGCGCAGACCGTCCCGATCGTCCAGCCGGGTGCGCCCGGCACCGATGGCCGTGTGCTGACCGCCGACCAGGCCGCTCGCGTCGCCGACACGCGCTTCATCGCCGCCGACGCCGAATTCATGCAGGCGATGATCCATCACCATGGCCAGGCGGTGGAGATGGCCGCGCTCGCTAAGGATCGCACCAGCAACAAGGCGTTGCTCGACATGGCCGGCCGCATCAGCGCCAGCCAGGAAGACGAGATGAAGTTCATGCAGGGCTGGCTTACCGCCCGCGGCTTCTCGACGCAGCACCAGATGGGCCACCACGCCCGCATCACCATGACCGGCATGGCCAGCCCGCAGGAAATGGCGGCGCTCGCCGCCGCGAAAGGCGCCGACTTCGACCGCCTGTTCCTGAAGCTGATGACCGCCCACCATGCCGGCGCGGTCAAGATGGTCGAGGAACTGCTCGAAACCCCCGGCGCCGCTTACGACCCCGTCCTCTACCAGTTCACCAGCGACGTCACCAACGAGCAGACCGCCGAGATCAAGAAGATGGACGCGCTCGCCGCGACCCTCTCCTCCGACCCGCGCGAAACGCTGAAGGCGGGCTTCCGCGACGCCGGCCAGTCGATCCGCAACCTCGCGCTCGTCGCCTCGCTGCCCAAGCCGCCGGGCTTCTTCGACCCGGCCAACCCGGGCGGCCTCCCTCCGGTCAAGGCTAAGAAGGACGCCAAGCCCGGCGAGGGCCCGGTGTTCAACCCGCAGGGCCAGTCGACCGAGGGCACGGAGTGGAGCGACCGCTCGCCGCTGCTGAGCTTCGCCCAGACCGACATGGCCTTCGCCGGCGACAAATTGTTCGTCGGCAACTACCACGGCTTCAACACCTACCGGCTCGACGCGAAGGGCGTTCCGGTGCAGGTCGGCTCGGTGGTCTGCCCCGGCGGCCAGGGCGACGTGTCGGTGGTCGGCAACCTGCTCATCATGTCGGTCGAACAGAACCGGGGCCGCGTCGATTGCGGCAGCCAGGGCAATGACGGCGACGTCGCCAAGGAACGCTTCCGCGGCATCCGCATCTTCGACATTGCCGACATCGCCCGCCCCCGCCAGGTCGGGTTGGTCCAGACCTGCCGCGGCTCGCACACCCATTCGGTGGTCAAGGGGCCCGAGGGCGACGGCAAGATCCTCGTCTACGTCTCGGGCACCGCCAACGTCCGCAAGACCGACGAACTGGCGCGCTGCAACCCGATGCCCTCGGCCAACAACAGCTATTTCCGCATCGACGTCGTCGAAATCCCGGTCGCCAACCCGGCCGCAGCGCGGATCATCGACAGCCCGGCGGTGTTCGCCGACCTCAAGACCGGCGACCTCGCCGGCCTGTGGAAGGGCGGCGACCACGGCGACAACACGCAGTGGACCAACACCACCGACCAGTGCCACGACATCACCGTCTTCCCCTCGCGAAAGATTGCCGGCGGCGCCTGCTCGGGCAACGGCATCATCTTCGACATCAGCGACCCTCGCAAACCCAAGCGCATCGACGCGGTGACCGACCCGGGCTTCGCTTACTGGCACTCGGCGACGTTCAACAACGCCGGCACCAAGGTGCTCTACACCGACGAATGGGGCGGCGGTGCCCGTCCCCGCTGCCGCAACCAGGACCGCCGCGACTGGGGCGCCGATGCCATCTACGACATCGACGGCACGAAGCTGGTGCGGCGCGGCACCTACAAGCTTCCCGCCGTCCAGGGCGAGCAGGAAAATTGCGTTGCGCACAACGGCTCGATCATCCCTGTCCCGGGCCGCGACGTCATGGTCCAGGCCTGGTACCAGGGCGGCATTTCGGTGTTCGATTTCACCGACAGCGCGCGGCCCCATGAGATCGCCCACTTCGACCGCGGGCCGATCGACGCCAAGCGCGACGTCCTGGGCGGCTTCTGGTCGGCCTATTACTATCGCGGCAAGATCTACGGTACCGAGATTGCGCGTGGCCTCGACGTGCTGGAACTGACGCCCAGCGACCAGCTCAGCGCCAACGAGATCGCCGCGGCCTCGCTCGCCAATTATGGCGCCGCCTTCAACCCGCAGGACCAGCATCCGGTCACTTGGCCGTCGGTGCCGGTCGTGGCCCGCGCCTACGCCGATCAGATGCGCCGCGCCGGGACGCTCGACGCCGGCTTCGATGCCCGCCTGACCGCCGCGCTCAAGGACGCCGACGCGCGCCTGTCGGCGGGCGCTAAGGACGCGGCCCTCGCCGCGAGCCTGCGTGCCTTGGCGGCGGAAAGCGGTGCGGGCGGGCGCGACGCCATGCGCAGCGCGGCGCTCGCCAAGGTGCTGGGCGAGATTGCGGCCCGGATCGGCTGATCAAAAGAAAACCCCGCCGGAGCGATGCTCGGGCGGGGTTTTCGAAACGATGAAGCGGTGGCTTAGCAGCGGCCGCCGTTGATCGCATTCTCGGTGCAGTTGGCGGCCGACTGGACGTCTTCGCCGGCACCGCGAACAGTGTTGCACGCCGCGAGCACGAGGCCGCTGGCAATCATCAAGCCGGTCACGATCTTACGAGCCATGATCTATTCTCCTTACACAGGCGGAACGACAATGGCCGAGGAATAGGCGTCTTGTCCACCGCCGAGCCGTTGGTCGGTGCGGATTGAACGTCAGACCGCCGATATGGTTTCGGCGAAAGCATCAGATCGCGACCGGCGCGGCGATATGCGGATGCGGATCATAGCCCTCGAACCCAAAGTCCTCGGGCTCGTAATCGAACAGCCCCTGCTCGCGCTCCTTCAGCACCAGTCGCGGCAGTTCCCGCGGCTCGCGCGCCAGTTGCTTCCGCGCCTGCTCGAGATGGTTGGAGTACAGGTGCACGTCTCCGCCCGTCCACACGAACGTGCCCGGCTCCAGCCCGCATTCCCGCGCCAGCATATGCGTCAGCAGCGCATAGCTAGCGATATTGAACGGCACGCCGAGGAAGAAATCGGCGCTGCGCTGATAAAGCTGCAGGTTGAGCCGCCCGGCCGCCACTTGCGTCTGGAACAGGCAATGGCAGGGGGCCAGCGCCATGCGATGGATTTCCCCGGGGTTCCATGCCGTGACGATCTGCCGCCGGCTGGCCGGATCCTTGCGGATGAGCGCGACCAGCTCGGCGATCTGGTCGATATGACGTCTGTCCGCCGCTTCCCAGTCGCGCCATTGCTTGCCGTAGACCGGGCCGAGATCGCCGTCCGCATCCGCCCACTCGTCCCAGATGCTGACCTTGCGATCCTGCAGCCAGCGCACGTTGGTGTCGCCGCGCAAGAACCACAGCAGCTCGACGATGATCGAGCGCAGGTGCAATTTCTTGGTCGTGACGAGCGGAAAACCCTTGGCCAGGTCGAAGCGCATCTGCGCCCCGAACAGGCTGAGCGTGCCGGTCCCGGTGCGGTCCTGCTGCTCGACACCCTCGTCGAGGATTTTCTGCATGAGATCGAGATATTCGCGCATGGCGCCACCCTAGAGCGCCACCGCGCGGCGTCCAGCGATTCGGTCCGTTTCGGTGCAAGGCCGCTGCAAAGCGGAGCCGGTTCGCGTGGCGCCCGCGCGAACCGCGGCATAGATGGATCGGCATGTTCCATCAGCGTGCCGAATCCCCGCTTCGATTGAACGGTCTCGCCGCCGCCCGGCGCTTCTTCGCCGGCTGCCTCGCCGAATGTGATCCGGCTCGCGAACATCTGTGGGTCGCGCACGTCGACAGCGAAGCGCGCTGCATCCACCTGACGCGCCACGATGGCACCGACGGGGCTGCCGAGCTTCCACTGCGCGACGTCATCGCGGATGCCGCCGCGCACGGGAGCGCGGGCCTTATCCTCGCCCACAACCATCCCGGCGGCGACCCGACGCCGAGCGCCGCGGACCGTGCCCTGACGCGCCGCCTCACCCTCGTTAGCGAGGCGATGGACATTGCCGTCGTCGACCATCTAGTCATGGCGAAAGGCGAATGCCGCAGCATGCGGGCGCTCGGTCTCCTCTAGGCCGCTCGCAACTACCCGCCCCCGTCGAAAAGGCCGTTGCGAACCAAGGGTGTCGCGCTAGTATTTCGCGGCCGGCTCGTCGCCGGCAAGTCGTGCGTTCAGGGGGTCGCCTGCATCTCGGTCGACGGACACGCCGCCACTTAAGGCGGTGGCCATCGGCAGGCCCGATCATCGTCGACGCGTCGCGGTCCTGCTGACCGCATCGAAGGATGAATTGCGATGCCCACCTACGTGACCGGTACCCAGAATCCCGAAACCCTCGTCGGAACGAGCGGCGATGACGAAATCTATGGCGGTCGTGGCAACGACATCCTGCAGGGCGGGGCGGGCAACGACACCTATGTCTTCTATGACGACGAGCATCTCACGGCGGAGGTTAGCGACAGCGGCGGTGTCGATACGGTCGAGTTCCGGGAATTCGATTCGGGGCACCTGACCCTCTATGCGGGCGACATCGGTATCGACCGCGTTCGGCTGAGCAACGACAGCCAATATTCGACCGGCGTGACGCTCGACGCGTCGCAAGTGCAAAACGGTCTCGAGATTATCGGCGCCGATGGCATCAACACGCTGATCGGCACCGCCTTCGCGGACACGATCAATGGTCGCGGCGGCGCAGACCGGATCACGGGCGGTACCGGCGCCGACATCCTGTCAGGCGGCGTTGGCGCGGACACGTTCGTCGATACGGCGGCCGGCCTCAACGGCGACACGATCACCGATTTCGGCTTCACCGACTCGATCGTCATCAGCGACGCGACGCTTCAAGGCTTTACCGCCAGCCTGGTGGGAGGAACCCTGACCTACACCGGCGGATCGCTGAATCTCACCGGACCGACGTCGGGCGGCCTGATCATCAGCGCCGCGCCCGGCGGTGGCGTCCGCATCGCGTTCGGCCCGGCGCTCGTCCCGTCGTGGCCGGGCGCACCCGGACCCGTGAACACCGGGTCGATCCTGTTGGGCGAAACGAATTTCGTCCGCGACAGCTACACGCTCAACGACGGATCCTACCTGCACGCATCCGTCCTTTATGAAAATTCGCTGTTCGGCTTTGGCGCGGGGACGCTGACCAATGCCGGCGACATTTTCATCGACACCCGGCCGGGCTTCTATGGCGATGTCGCACTATCGCCGGGGGTCTATCCGATCGGCACCCTCATCAATAGCGGATCCATCACGATCCACTCCACGACGGACATCGCCGGGGGCGCGTCCGGGTTGCGCAACATGGGCGGTCGAGGCCTCCCCACCAACGTCGACAACAGCGGCCAGTTCTTCGTCATCAGCGATCATTTTTCGGCCAACGCGATCAGCACCTACGAACCGGCCGCCATCACCAACGCGGGAATCATCGCCACCTACGCGCCGGAAGGTACGAGTTCGACGATCCAGCTCGCCAATGGCGGCACGATCACCAATCAGGCCGGCGGACAA
>CAZKCD010000078.1:0-8437 GCA_964551235.1 uncultured Sphingomonas sp. | reverse complement strand
GTGAGCAGCAGCGTGCGGATGTGGGCGCCGTCGACGTCGGCGTCGGTCATGATGACGATCTTGTGGTAGCGCAGCTTGTCGAGGTTGAATTCCTCGCGGCCGATCGAGGTGCCGAGCGCCTGGATGATCGTGCCGATTTCCTTGGAACCGAGCATCCGGTCGAAGCGCGCGCGCTCGACGTTTAGGATCTTGCCCTTCAGCGGCAGGATCGCCTGGTTGTGGCGGTTCCGGCCCTGCTTGGCCGAGCCGCCGGCCGAGTCACCCTCGACCAGGAACAGCTCCGACAGCGCCGGGTCCTTTTCCTGGCAGTCGGCCAGCTTGCCCGGCAGCGAGGCGATGCCCATCACCGACTTGCGGCTGGCCTCGCGCGCCTTGCGGGCGGCCTCGCGCGCCGCGGCGGCGTCGATGATCTTCTGGATGATGGTGCGCGCGTGCGCCGGATTTTCCTCGAGCCATTCGGCGAGCTTGTCGGCCATCAGGCTTTCGAGCGGCTGGCGCACCTCGGAGCTGACCAGCTTGTCCTTGGTCTGCGAGCCGAACTTGGGGTCGGGCAGCTTGACCGAGACGATCGCGGTGAGGCCCTCGCGCATGTCCTCGCCGGTCAGGCCGATCTTCTCCTTTTTAAGGATGCCGGACTTTTCCGCGTAGGCGTTGAGCGTGCGGGTCAGCGCCGCGCGGAAGGCCGCGAGGTGGGTGCCGCCGTCACGCTGCGGGATGTTGTTGGTGAAGCACAGGACGTTCTCGTAATAGCTGTCGTTCCATTCGAGGGCGACGTCGATGCCGATGTCGTCGCGCTGGCCGGTGACCGAGATCGGGTCCGGGATGAGCGCCGTCTTGGCGCGGTCGAGCCACTTCACGAAGGCGGCGATCCCGCCCTCGTAGAACAGGTCATGCTCCTTGCGCTCCTCGTGCCGTTCGTCGGCGAGGATGATGCGCACGCCCGAGTTGAGGAAGGCGAGCTCGCGGTAGCGATGCTCGAGCCGGTCGAAGTCGAACTCGGTGATCTTGAAGGTGGCGGGGCTGGGCAGGAAGGTGACCTTGGTGCCCTTCTTGCCCTCGGCCTTGCCGACGACCTTCAGCGGCGCGACGGCGTCGCCGTGGGCGAAGCGCATGTAATGTTCTTCGCCGTTGCGCCAGACGGTGAGGTCGAGCCATTCGCTGAGCGCGTTGACGACCGAGACGCCGACGCCGTGCAGGCCGCCCGACACCTTGTAGGCGTTGTCGTCGCTGGTGTTCTCGAACTTACCGCCGGCGTGGAGCTGGGTCATGATGACCTCGGCCGCGCTGACGCCCTCTTCCTTGTGGATGTCGGTCGGGATGCCGCGGCCGTTATCCTCGACACTGACCGAACCGTCGGCGTTCAGCGTGATGAGCACGCGGTCGCAGTGACCCGCCAGCGCCTCGTCGATCGCGTTGTCCGAAACCTCGAACACCATGTGGTGCAGGCCGGACCCGTCGTCGGTATCGCCGATGTACATGCCCGGGCGCTTGCGCACCGCGTCGAGGCCCTTGAGCACCTTGATGCTGTCGGCGCCATATTCGTTCGTGTTGGGGTCTTCTGCCATGGTCCCGATATAGGGATTTTCCCCCTGAAGTCCACGCGCGCGTACGCGTGCGCGCGTGGATTTCAAGCGATGGCGCGCGCCCTTTTAGCGGGTGCCGGTGGCCGCGCGGGGGGCATTGCCGCCGGGACGGCCGCCGCGGCCGCGGAAGCGGGGCTTGCCCTTGCCGGCGGCCGGGCGCTGCGCGTCGTGCAGCGGGTTGCGCTTGGGCCCGCGCGCTTCGCCCGGCACCGAGCCGTCGGCGCGCTTGGGCTGGTATTGCGGCTTGGCCGGGCGGTCGTTGCGATTGTGACGCTGGCGCTCGCCCGCGCGGCGGTCGGCCTTCATCCCCCCGCGGCCGTGGCCGCCATGACCCTGGCCGTCACGCCCCGAGGGACGCGGCGCGGGCTTCAGGGCCTTCACCGCCATGACGGTGGCCATGAAATCCTGCGGGAGCGGGGCCTGTTCGATCTTCATCCGCACCAGCTTTTCGATGTCGCGCAGGTTGATGCGCTCCTCGGGGCTGCAGAAGGCGATCGCCTGGCCCTCCGCGCCGGCGCGCGCGGTGCGGCCGATGCGGTGGACATATTGTTCGGGCACGTCCGGCAGGTCGAAGTTCACGACCAGCTCGACGCCCGGAATGTCGATGCCGCGCGCGGCAATGTCGGTGGCGACCAGCACCGGCGTCTCGCCGCTGCGGAAGGCGGCCAGCGCGCGTTCGCGCTGCGCCTGGCTCTTGTTGCCGTGGATCGCGGCGGCGTTGATGCCGGCGGCTTCGAGGATCCGCACGATCTTGTCGGCGCCATGCTTGGTGCGCGAGAAGACGAGCGCGCGGTCGAACGGATCGTCGCCGAGCACGCGGGTCAGCAGCGCCAGCTTTTCGGGCTGGTTGACGAAGGTGACGGTCTGGCCGATCCGCTCCGCCGTGGTTGCCACCGGAGCGACCGCGACTTCCGCCGGGTTGGTGAGGTAGGCGTCGGCCAACTGGCGGATCGTCTTGGGCATGGTAGCCGAGAAGAACAGGGTCTGCCGCTTGGCCGGGATCAGCTTCACGATGCGCTTCAGCGCGTGGATGAAGCCGAGGTCGAGCATCTGGTCCGCCTCGTCGAGGACGAGGATTTCGAGCGCCGACAGGTCGAGCATGCGCTGGTCGACGAGGTCGAGCAGGCGGCCCGGGGTGGCGACGAGCACGTCCAGCCCGCGGCTGACTTCGCGGATCGACTTGGGCACCGGCACGCCGCCGAAGATCACGCCGACGCTGATATGCTGGCCCTTGGCGTAATTGCGCGCGCTCTCGGCGATCTGGGCCGCCAGTTCGCGGGTCGGGGCGAGCACCAGCATCCGCGCGCGGCGCGGGGTCGGGCGGCCGTTGGCGTTGGCGACCAGGCGGTCGAGCGACGGCAGCATGAAGGCCGCCGTCTTGCCGGTGCCGGTCTGGGCGATGCCGAGCAGGTCGCGGCCCGACAGGACGGTCGGAATGGCCTTCGCCTGGATCGGCGTCGGCTGGGTGTAATCCTTGGCGGCGAGCGCATCGATAAGCGGCTGCGAAAGGCCAAGATCGGTAAATTTGGTCACGATAATTCCAGTAAGTGCAAACGAACGGCCGCGCCTTCACATGGCACGGTCCGGTCGGGGTTGGGTTGAGCACCCCGCGTGAATTGGGAAGCCGGTTGGTCCGGGTCGAGGCGCGGGCCGGTCGTGTGTCGACCGTTCACGCCGCTTGCAAAGCGCCTCGTGTTGCGGTGCGATATAGTGGAAAGCGGCGAAAAGTCCAGTCAGGCCGCCGACACGCCCCCGTCGGCGACGTGGAATCGGGTCGCGTCGGCGATTCCGTCGAACAGCCCGGCCTCCGTTCCCGTCATCCAGATTTGCCCGCGCCCCGCCAGCCGATCGTAGAGCGCGGCGCGGCGCGCGGGATCGAGATGCGCGGCCACTTCGTCGAGCAGGAGGACGGGCGGCGCGCCGCGCCGCGCGGTGACCAGATCGGCGTGGGCGAGGATGATCCCGATCAGCAGCGCCTTCTGCTCCCCGGTCGAGCCGAGCGCGGCGGGCTGGTTCTTGGCGGCATAGGCGACGTCGAGGTCCTGGCGGTGCGGCCCCTCGGTCGCGCGGCCCGCGGCGGCGTCGCGGCCGCGATTGGCGCGCAGGGTCGCGGCGAGGTCGCCGCCCGGCCAGCCGGTGAGCTCGAGGCCAGCGCGCGGGAAGGTGCCGTCGTCGGCGTCCGCGATGGTCGCGGCGAGCGCCTCGACCGTCCGGTGGCGGGCGTCGGACAGCGCCGCGCCATGCTCGGCCATGCCGGCCTCCAGCGCGCCCAGCCATTGCGGATCGGCGCCCTCAGGCTCGGCGAGCAGCTTGTTGCGGGCGCGCATTGCCGCCTCGTAGCGCGCGGCGTGGTAGGCGTGGGCGGGCTCGAGCGCGAGGACGAGGCGGTCGAGGAAACGGCGACGGCCGCCCGCGCTGTCGCTGAACAGCCGGTCCATCGCCGGGGTCAGCCACAGGACGGCAAGGCGTTCGCCGAGCGCGTTGACGGAAGCCGGCGCGCCGTTGATCCGCACTTGTCGTCGTTCGGGCGCGGTCGCCAGCGCGCCGGTGCCGACCTCGGTCCCGTCCTCCAGCCGCGCCGCGATGGCGAAGCCGCCCGGCCCCGCCTGCCGCGCCATGTCCGACAGGGCCGCGCGGCGCAACCCGCGCCCGGGGGCGAGCAGCGAGACGGCCTCGAGAATGTTGGTCTTGCCCGCGCCGTTGGGCCCGCTGAGCAACACGAAGCCGGGCGCGGCGTGAAGCACCGCGTCGGCGTGGTTGCGGAAATCGGTGAGGGCGAGGCGGGCGATCACCCGACCGGCCTAGGTCGCGAACGGGGGCGTGTCGAGCCGGGTCAGGACTTGGGCATGAACCGGGCCATGACGTCCGCCACCGCCTTTTCGGCGGCGGCGTCGAGCTCGGGCCGCGGTTCCTGCGCGATTGCCAGCTCGAGGCGGTCCACCGCCGGCTTGATCTTCGCCATGCGGCGGAAGGCCGGGGTCTGCATCATCGCCGCGACCGCCTTGAAATCCTCCGCCGTCATCGCCTTCATCATGCCCATCGACGCCTTGCGGTCGATGGCCGAAAGGTTGGCCTTGTCCAGCTCTCCCTCCAGCGCGGGGCCGAGCGTTTCGAGACTGGAGGCGGTGCGGTATTTCTGGGTGGCGAGCTTGATTCCGAGCGGGGTGCGCTGGAAGCGTTCGAGCTGCGCCATTTCCTCGACCGTCATCGCTTGGGTGAACAGGCGCGCGTAGCGTTCCATCAGCGACTGGCGGATGGACGGCAGGTGCGGGCGGATCGCATCGACGACCGATTTTTCGAGCGCCGCGACGATTCCCGGAAACGCCTTTTCCAGCTCGGCCTTTCCGGGCGCGATGCCCAGCCGGAAGCCATTGAGCATGGCCGCTTCCAGCATGGCGAAGAACGGGCCCTCGGGCATGCCCGCGTCGGCGAGGCGCATCGCCTCGGGACGATAGGTGCCGCTCTTGAGCGTCGCGACATCGAAGGTCGCCGGGTTGAAGCTGTCGACGCCGGACGAAGCGGGCGGGGCCGGCGGCGCGGCCTGCGCGACGGCCGGGGCGGCCTGGACCCAGAACGCGGCCAGGCCGATTACATACGCCGCGCGCATCAGACGCGCATCGGCATCAGGACGTAGAGCGCGCTGCTGTCGTCCTTTTCCCGCAGCAGGGTCGGCGCGGCGGCGTCGGCGAGGTGAACCTCGACATTGTCGCCTTCGATCTGCTGAAGGATGTCGAGCAGGTAGCGGGCGTTGAAGCCGATTTCGAGCGGGTCGTTGCCGTAGGAGGCGGCGATTTCCTCGGTCGCGGTGCCGCTTTCCGGGCTGGTCACCGACAGCGTCACCTTGTCGCGGTCGACCGCCATCTTGACCGCGCGGGTCTTTTCGCTGGCGATGGTCGCGACGCGGTCGACGCCCTGCGCGAAGCTCTTGGGATCGAGCTTCAAGAGCTTGTCGTTCGCGGTCGGGATGACGCGGTTATAGTCGGGGAAGGTGCCGTCGATCAGCTTGCTGGTCAGCACCGCGCTGCCCAGCCCGAAGCGGACCTTGGTCGCCGACAGCGAGACCTCGACCGTGCCTTCGACCTCGTCGAGCAGCTTGCGCAGCTCGCCCACGCATTTGCGCGGGATGATGATGTCCGGCATGCCGTCGGCGCCGTCGGGCTTTTCGACGGTCACGCGGGCTAGGCGGTGGCCGTCGGTCGCGGCAGCCTTCAGCTTGTCGTCGGCGACGTGCAGGAAAATGCCCATCAGATAGTAGCGGGTCTCTTCCGACGAGATGGCGAAGCGCGTCTTGTCGATGATCTGGCGCAGCGTCGCGGCCGGAAGCTCGAAGCGGGTCGGCAGTTCGCCCTCGGCGATCACCGGGAAGTCGTCGCGCGGCAGGGTCGACAGGTTGAAGCGCGCGCGGCCGGCAACGACCTTCATCTTGCCGTCGGCGGCGGTCAGCTCGACCTGGCTACCCTCGGGCAGCTTGCGGACGATGTCGAAAAAGGTGTGGGCGGGGACGGTGGTGGCGCCGGCCTGCTCGACCTGCGCCGGCACGCTCTCGTCGACCTGGAGGTCGAGGTCGGTCGACATCAGGCGGATCGAGCCGTCGTCCTTGGCCTCGATCAGCACGTTGGACAGGATCGGGATCGTGTTGCGGCGTTCGACCACCGACTGCACGTGGCCCAGGCTCTTGAGGAGGGTCGAACGTTCGATCGTCGCCTTCATGATATGCTTTCCGTTTCCTGCCCCTGGACGGCCCGACCGGACAGCGGGCCCTTCTTCGCCTTCGGTTATAACGAGCCGATTGCGCGCCGCCAGAGGGAAAGCGCTTAAAATGGGTCAGGCCGGTCAGCCGACGTGGAGCGCCGGATCGGCGAGCGGCCGGCCGCGGCCGACCGGCAAGGCGGCGCGGGCCGCATCGGCCGTCCGGCACAGGGCGTCGAGCGCGTCGGACAGCGCGGCGGGGGCGCCGTCGGCGGGCCATTCCTCGATCACCCGCGCGGCCTCGGCGACGGCGACGGCGCCGACGCTTCCCGCCGCGCCCTTGAGGCTGTGCGCTTGGGCGCGGGCCTGGTCGGTCCGCCCCTCGGCGACCGCGGCGGCGATGCTCGCCGGCCGCTCCACCAGCTCGTCGCGGAACATGCCGAGCAGCGCGTCGGCGCGGTCGGGGCCGAGCGCGTCGCGGATGCGGCCCAGATAATCGTGGTCGAACCCGTCGTCGGGCGCCGGTGTCGCCGCGCCGGGCGCCTGGGCGGCGGCGGGGGCGGCGGCGATGGCGCCGAGCACCGCCCCCAGCCGGTCGATTTCGATCGGCTTGGTCAGGAAGTCGGTGAGCCCGGCATTGTCATAGAAGCGCCGCCGTTCGGCCGAGGCGTCAGCGGTCAGTGCGATGATCGGCGTGAGGGGGTCGGTGCGGCGGATGGCGCGCGTGGCGGTAAGGCCGTCCATTTCGGGCATCTGCATGTCCATCAGCACGCCGTCGAACGGTTCGGCCGCCAGCGCCTCGACCGCCTCGCGCCCGTTGGCGACGATGGTGCAGTCATGGCCGAGCCGGCGCAGCAGTGCCGCGATCAGCATCTGGTTGACCTTGTTGTCCTCGGCCACGAGCACACGCAGCGCCCGCGCCGGGCCGGCAGACGCGCCGACGGGTAGCGGCGTCTCGCCAAGGTCGGCGGCGGGCGCCTCGACCCGCTCGAGCGGCAGTTCGAAGGTGAAGGTCGAGCCGACGCCGGGCACGCTGGCGGCATGGATGGTGCCGTCCATCGCCTCGACCAGCCGCTTGCAGATGGCAAGGCCGAGGCCGGTGCCGCCGTAGCGCCGTTCGTTGCCGACGTCGGCCTGCGCGAACGGTTCGAACAGGCCGTCCAGGGTGGCGGCGTCGATCCCGATCCCGCAATCGAGCACCTGCAGTCGGACCCGGTCTGAGGCGGCGCTGGTGACGACGACGTCGATCGTGCCACTGTCGGTGAACTTGATGGCGTTGTTGACGAGGTTGGAGAGCACCTGCTGCAGCCGCACCGGATCGCCACGCACCGTCGACGGCACGTCCTTGGCGATCGTCAAACCGAGCAGCACGCCCTTGCGCGAGGCGCTGTTGGCGAAGAGGTCGAGCGTGCGCCGGAGCAGCGCGGGCAGGTCGAACGCCTGCACGTCGAGCGCGGGCGGCCCATGTTCAAGCCGGGAGAAATCGAGCACGTCGTTGAGGATCGACATCAGGAGCCCGGCCGAGTCCTTGAGCGTCGCCAGATAGGTCGCGCGGTCGGCCGGATCGAGGTCGTCGTGGAGGAGGTCGATCATCCCCAGCACGCCGGTCATCGGGGTGCGGATCTCGTGGCTCATCGTCGCGAGGAAATTGCTCTTGGCCTCGGCGGCGGCGCGCGCCTCGTCGAGCGCCTGGGCGGCGAGTTGCTCCGCCTCGTGCCGGGCCTGGATGTCGCGCACAGTGGCGATGATCTGGGGCGGGCTGTCGTCCTGGCTCCGCGCCAGCCGGAACGCCGTCTCGACCCACAGGATCGAGCCGTCCTTGCGGATCTTGCGGTAGCGAAGCACCTGGTCGGCGCCGCCCGCGGCGATCCGCCGGATCGCGTCGAGCACCATCGGCCGGTCGTCGGGATAGACCGACGAGGCGGGCGGACGGGCAACCAGCTCTTCCGGCGCATAGCCGACGAGATCCCGGGCGGCGGCCGAGACGAAGGTCGGCGTGCCGTCCAGCGCCATGCTGACGATCATGTCGCGCATGTTATCGGCGAACAGGCGGTATTGCGCCTCGCGATCGGCGAGCTTGCGCGCCTGGGCGACGCGGTCGGTGGCGTCGATCAGCTTGACGATCCAGCCGGTCAGCTGCCCCTCGCCGTCGCGTTCGGGCAGCA
>CAZKCD010000077.1:0-8473 GCA_964551235.1 uncultured Sphingomonas sp. | reverse complement strand
GAATTCGTCGCCGCCCAGCCGCGCGACCAGGTCGGTGCGCCGCACGCTGGTCAGCATGACCTCGGCCAGCCGGCGCAGCGCCGCATCGCCGACCGCGTGGCCGTAGCTGTCGTTCAGGCCCTTGAGCCCGTCGACGTCGATGAACAGCAGCGCGCTCGAAATCTTGTGGCGCGCGCGCCGGGCGATGGCGATTTCCAGCTGGCGGATCAGGCCGCGGCGGTTGGCCACCGGTACCAACGGATCCATGTGCGCGACCCGGTCGAGCTCCGCGACTCGCGCGTCCAACCGCTCGACCTCGCGGCGAAGGCGGTCATTTTCTTCCTGCAGCGCCTCGCGTTCGGCGCCGGACACGGTGTCTTCCATCGTCGGCACGGTCCTGATTCCCCCGCGACTTCATAACCCAAGTTAAGGTTTGTGAAAAGCGGTCCTCGCGGCTCGCTGGCCGATTGCACGTCCGGCCGCTTCCACCTAAACCGCCACTCCCACGGGGCGAACAAGGGTTTTTCGATGAACGACGCACTGGTCGGCATCATCATGGGCAGCCAGTCGGACTGGGAGGTGATGGCAAACGCCGCCGACACCCTCGCCGCGCTCGGCGTCGCGCACGAAACGCGCATTGTCTCGGCCCACCGCACGCCCAAGCGGCTCTACGATTACGCCACCGGCGCCCGGGGCCGCGGCCTCAAGGTGATCATCGCCGGGGCGGGCGGGGCCGCGCATTTGCCGGGCATGGCCGCCTCGATGACGACGCTGCCGGTGCTTGGCGTGCCGGTCGAATCCAAGGCGCTGAGGGGCATGGATAGCCTGCTCTCGATCGTCCAGATGCCCGCCGGAATCCCGGTCGGCACCCTGGCCATTGGCAAGGCCGGCGCGGTCAACGCTGCGCTGCTCGCCGCCGCGATCCTCGCCACCTCGGACGAGACGCTGGCCGACCGCCTCGCCGCCTGGCGCGAGGCGCAGACCGACAGCGTGGCCGAGCAGCCCCGGTGAGCCTGCCGCCGGGCTCGACCATCGGCATCATCGGCGGCGGCCAGCTCGGCCGCATGATGGCCATGGCCGCGGCCCGCATTGGCTACCGGGCGCACATCTTCGATCCGCACGAAGCGCCTTGCGCGGCCGAGGTCGCCGGCGCCTTCACCCGCGCCGCGTTCGACGACGAGGCCGCGCTCGTCGCGTTCGCCGCGACCTGCGACGTGGTCACCTACGAGTTCGAGAACGTGCCGGTCGGCCCCTTGGCCGCCATTACCGCCAAGCTCCGCCCCGGCACCCGCAGCCTCGAGGTCGCGCAGGACCGCGCGGTCGAAAAGCGCTTCCTCGAATCGGTCGGCGCCCGCGTCGCGCCGTGGTGCACGATCGACAGCGACGCCGACGCGGAGGCAGCGGTAGGGAATCTCGGCCTGCCTTTCGTGGTGAAGACCCGCCGCCTCGGCTACGACGGCAAGGGCCAGGCCTGGGTCCGCGATCCAGATGGTGCTCGCCGCGTGACAACCCAGCTCGATCACCAGCCCGCGGTGGCCGAAGTCGGCATCGATTTCGCCGCCGAATTCTCGGTCGTCATCGCCCGCGGTGCCGACGGCGCGACCCGCTGCTTCGACCCCCCGCGCAACGAACATGAGGGAGGCATCCTGCGCCGTTCGACAGTCCCGGGCGGGCCGATCGTCGCCGCCCACGCCGACGAGGCGCAGGCCATCGCCCACCGCATCGCCACCGCGCTCGACCATGTCGGCGTGCTGACGGTCGAATTCTTCGCTTGCAGCGACGGCCCGATGGTCAACGAGATTGCCCCCCGGGTCCACAACAGCGGCCACTGGACGATCGAGGGCGCGCGAACCTCCCAGTTCGAACAGCATGTCCGCGCCATCTGCGGCCTGCCGCTCGGCGATCCCGGCCTCGTCGCCTCGGGCGCGAGCATGCAGAATTTGATCGGCGACGATATCGACGCCTGGGCCGAATTCCTCGCCGAGGACGGCGCCGCCCTGCACCTCTACGGCAAGGGCGAGGCACGCCCGGGCCGCAAGATGGGCCACGTCACCCGCGTCAAATAGAAACGGCGCGGACCGAAGCCCGCGCCGTCCTGTTCCCGCGATGCAAGCCGCTTAGCGCGGCTGCACCACCTCGACCGGGTAGCCCAGCTTGTCGAGCTGCGGCTTCACCTTGGCCGCATCGCCGACCACGACCCAGACGAAGCCGTTCGGGTCGACCGCGTCGCGCATTGCCTTGTCGAGGCTGGCGGCGGAATAGCCGCGATACTTGTCGGCCAGCTTGGCATAATAATCGTCCGACCGACCGTAGAGGTCGTTGGAAATCATCGCGCCCAGCACCGCTTCCGACGTCTCGAACCGGCCCGGCAGGCCGTTGACGCGGTTGGCGATGGTCCGTTCCAGTTCCTCGGCGGTCACGCCCTTGTCGCCGAAGAAGCTCTTCAGCTGTTCGTTGAGCGCGACGATCGAATCGCCGGTGCGGTCGGCCTGGACCGGCGCGCTGATGATGTAGGGCACCGCCTTTTCCTGCAGGTTGGCCGAACCGCGCACGCCGTAGGACCAGCCCTTGGCTTCACGCAGGTCCATGTTGATGCGCGACAGGAAGCTGCCGCCCAGCACGTCGTTGGCCGCGCCCAGCGATTCGGTTTCGCCCTTCGGATCGACCGGCGTGATCTGCGCTGCGGTAATCACCGACTGCGGCGACTGCGGGCGGTTGACCAGCACGATGCGCGGCGTGGTCGGACGCGCCGGGATGGCGCCGAACTGCTTGGTGCCCTTGGCGGCGGCCGGGGCGGCCCAGGTGCCGAACTCGGCCTCCAACTGCGGCATGATCAGCGACAGCGGGCGGTCCGACACGACGTAGATCTTGGCGTTGTCGGCGCGCAGCCAGCGGTCGCGGAAGGCGATGAGCTCGTCGCGGCTGATCGACTTGACCGCCGCCTCGTCGCCGCCGCGAATCACCGCATAGGGATGGTCGGGGCCGTAGAGCAGCGCCGGCACGATCCGCCCGGCGATGCCGTTCGGGTCCTTCTTCAGCTGAGCGATTCCCGTCAGATACTGCGTGCGCAGCCGCTCCAGCTCCGCCGCGTTGAACGACGGGTCCTTCACGATCGAGCCCATCAGCGCCAGCGACGGCGCCAGGTTCGGCGTCAGTGCCGACAGGTAGACGGTCGAACGGTCGATCGAGCCCGACGCGCTGATCTGCGCGCCGAGGCTTTCCTCGGCTTCCGCCAGCTGCTGCGAATTGAGCGCCGACGTGCCTTCGTCGAGCATGTCGAGCGTCAGCGACTGGAGGCCGCGGCGATTGGCGGGATCGGCCGCGTCGCCCGCGTCGAACGACAGGGCGACCTGCGTGATCGGCACCGCGGTGCGCTGCGCATATTCGACCTCGATGCCGTTCGACAGCTTGGCGTTGGTGATCGCCGGGAAGTCGAGGCCGGCCAGCTGGCCGAGCGCCGGGATGTCGCGCGCCGGGCCGCGCGGCGCGGCGGTGGCATTCTTGTCGACCTTGACGCCGCTCGCCGCGGTCACCGACTTGGCTTCCTCGTAGGGCGGGCGCTCGCCCGGCTCCAGCTTCAGCGCGAAGGCCGGCTTGGTCAGCCACTGCTTCATCGCCGCCTGGACCTGCGCCGGCGTGACGGTCGCGTAATTGGCGAGCGTGCGGGCGTAGAAGTTTGAATCGTTGGCGAAGGTCTGGCCTTCCGCCAGCGTCACGGCCTTGCCGCCGAAGCCGCCGACCGATTCCAGCCCGCGGATGCGCCCACCGACCTCGTTGGTCGCGGCGCGACGCACTTCTTCCTCGGTCGGGCCGTTGGCGATGAACTCGGCGAGGATTTCGTCGAGGCGCTTCTGAACCGTCGCCGGGTCGACGCCCGGCTTCACCGTCGCCTGCAGCTGGAAGATGCCGACGCGCTGCAGCGGGATCAGGCCGGCCGAGACCGAGGTCGCGATCTTCTCGTCACGCACCAGGATCTTGTCGAGGCGCGAGCTGGCGAGGCCGCCCAGCACCGAACCGCCGACGTCCAGCGCCACTAGCTGCTTGTCGAGCATGACTGGCACCGGCCAGAATTTCGAGACCTGAACGGCCGCGACATTGTCCTTCATCACCATCGACTTAGGCGCGGTCAGCGTCGGCACGCGGGCCGCGGCGGGCACGTTGACCGGGCCCTTCTTGATGGCGCCGAAATACTTCTCGACCAGCGGACGCGCCTCGGCGGCGTTGATGTCCCCGGCCAGCACGAGCACCGCATTGTTCGGCCCGTAATTCTCGATGAACCAGTTGCGCACGTCGGCGAGACTGGCGCTGTCGAGGTCGGCCATCGAGCCGATCACCGAGTGGCGATACGGGTGACCTTCGGGAAACAGCGCCTTCAGGATCTCGTAGAAGGTCAGGCCGCCCGGGTTGTTGTCGCCCTGGCGCTTCTCGTTCTGGACGACGCCGCGCTGGTTATCGAGCACGCCCTGCGTCACCGCGCCGAGCAGATAGCCCATGCGGTCGCTTTCCATGAACAGCACGCGCTCGAGCGCGCCGCGCGGCACGGTCTGGAAGTAGTTGGTGCGGTCGAAGTTGGTGGTGCCGTTGTAATCGGTCGCGCCGATCTGCTGGAGATATTTGAAGAAGTCCTCGGGCAGGTTTTCCGAACCGTTGAACATCAGATGCTCGAACAGGTGCGCGAACCCGGTCTTGCCCTTGGGCTCGTCCTTCGACCCTACATTGTACCAGACGGCGACGCCGACGACCGGCGCCTTGCGATCCTCGTGCACGATGACGGTCAGGCCGTTGTCGAGCTGGAATTTCTGGTGCGGGATGGAGACGCGGTTGACCAGCTGCGGCACAGGCGTCGCCTGCGCCGACGCGGTCTGCGCGGCGGCGGGAACGGCAAGGACGAGCGGGGTCGCGGAGGCAAGCAGAAGCGACAGGCGAAGCGAACGGCGCATTGGACAATACTCCCCAGAATCTGGTTGCGCGGGAGCCTAGGGCGAGTCGAGCGCATGGCAAGGCGCAAGCTCTTGGCGCGGCCGCCTTTTTCGACGAACGGCGGGCAACGAAAAGGGCGCGACAGAAAACCCGCCGCGCCCTCCCATGTTTTTGCGGAGGTTCAGCGCGCCTGGGGCGCCGCCGCGGCCGCGTTCTGCGGAAGACCGCCGAGCTGGGTGACCAGCTTGATGTAGGCGTCGAGGTAGGCGAGCACGATGACCTGCCCGATCTCGGTATTCTGGTAGCCGGTCGCGCCCACGCCGGCGAAGCCGCCCCACCAGCCGGCACCGCCGCCGGCGCCCCAGCCGATGTCCTTCTTGCGGGCATAGCCTTCGGTCAGCGCTTCCTCCTCGGTGGTGCGCGCGTTAACGACCGACAAAGTGACGCTGGCCTCGCCCTTCTTGACGTTCACGCCGCCGATGACGCCGCCGATGACGCTGCCGGCCGAGCCGCCGAACAGGCCGCCGATCGCGCCGCCGAGGCCCGCGCCGATGCCGCCGCCGCCCGAATTGCGGTTGGCGGTGACGATGTTCGGCTCAAGGAAATAGTCGGCCGTCTTGACCTGGCCGCGGCCGACGTTCGAGCCCGCCTGGAGCTCGCCATTATCGGCCAGCGCGCGTTCCATCGCGCGGCTCTGCATCGACCGGCCGCGGTTGACGAGGCCGAAGCAGCCCGAACGCTGGACGAAGATCTTGAGGATCGCTTCCGGGCTGCCGAGGTTCAGCTCACGCCACCACTGGTTGTCCGGCTCGACGATGGCGATGGTGCCGAGGCGGCGGGTGCACACGGGGATTTCGCTCATCGCGTTGAGCTGCATGTTGCGGCCCGAGCTGGCCTTGGTGTTACTGGTCTGGGCCGAGGCAGGAACCGCGATCATCGCGGCGGCGGAAACGAGAAGCAGGCGAGCGATCATGAAACAACGACCTCCGAAAAAATGAGAATCGGAGGCGCAGCCGGAACGCGCGGCGACAGGCGCGCAACGTTCCGGACAAGCTGATACCCCCAACTCGGCCCCCCTCGAGGCCGGTTGGCAATTTAACCCAGTTTAATTCCGTGGCCAAGCGACTTTCATCGCTCGACAGCCCGCGCAGGACGGCTCAGCGCGGGCCGTGGGCAGCGCCCTTGACGCTTCCGATCACGTCGGCGTCCGGAATGTCGCGATAACGCGCCATGATCAGGCTGACGATCCCGAACAGCAACAGGCCGACCGCGACCGGGGTGAACAGCCACGGCTGCTCCTGTTGGATGACCGCCAGCGCGTCGCCGAAATTGCGGACTCGTTCGCCGTCGATCCCGGCCTGGAGGACGAACCAGCCGACCATCGCCGCGACGAGGCCGCGCGCCGCATAGCCCGCCTGGCCCGCCCACTTGGTGAAGGGGGGCGCGACCGGCGACATGTCGTCCATGAACTTCGCGCGCGCCGCAATGACCAGTTGCGCGACCGCCATCGCGATGGCGACCAGTCCGACGACGATCAGCAGCGCACCGCCACCGGGCGCCTGCGCGACCTCGGTCGCCATGTCCTGCTGCATTCCCGAGGAACCGGCGGCGGTGCCGCTCTCGGCCTGCCCGCCGCGCAGCAGCGCGCGACCGGCGATGAACGCCAGCGCCCAGTAAGCGAGGCCGCCGAGAAACTTGCCGACGCGCACGATCGCACCCTTGCTGTCACGGCCCTTGTCGTCGAGGTCGCTCCACGCGCTCAGGATCTTGAACAGCCCGTACCCGAACAGGCCGAGCGCCACGATGAAGAGGATGATCGACCCGCCCGGCAGGTCGCCCACCTTCTCGACCGCGTCGCCGGTCGACAGCGCGCGGCCGCTCGACAGCGCCACATAGGCGAGCAGGATGTAGACCACCCCCCGCGCCAGATAACCGAGCCGCGCCCACGTCGCGAGCCGCCGTGCCTTGTTCACCATGTCTTCCTCCTGTTGGGGGAGGAGACCCGCGAGGCGGTCGATTGGTTCCTGCTGACACGCCGCGCCGGCTCTGCTAGCGGGCGCGCAACCCTTTTCCGGCGGTCCACGACCCGCCCCGCATTCCGGTATTTTGAAAACGATGACTGATCTTTCGACGATCCGAAACTTTTCGATCATTGCGCACATCGACCATGGCAAGTCGACGCTGGCCGACCGGCTGATCCAGCGCACGGGCGGGCTGACCGACCGCGAGATGACGCGCGGGCAGATGCTCGACAACATGGAGATCGAGCAGGAGCGCGGCATCACCATCAAGGCGCAGACGGTGCGCCTCCACTGGAAGGGCTACACGCTCAACCTGATGGACACGCCGGGCCACGTCGACTTCGCCTACGAGGTCAGCCGTAGCCTCGCCGCGTGCGAGGGCGCGTTGCTGGTGGTCGACGCGGCGCAGGGCGTCGAGGCGCAGACGCTGGCCAATGTCTACCAGTCGATCGAGCACGACCACGAGATCGTCCCCGTCATCAACAAGATCGACCTGCCCGCCGCGGAACCGGAGAAGGTGAAGGCGGAGATCGAGGACATCATCGGCCTCGACGCGTCGGAAGCGGTGCTGGCGTCCGCGAAATCGGGCATCGGCATCGACGAGGTGCTGCAGGCAATCGTCGACAAGATTCCGCCGCCCAAGGGCGACCGCAATGCGCCGCTGAAGGCCATGCTGGTCGACTCCTGGTACGACCCCTATCTCGGCGTCGTCATCCTGGTGCGCGTGATGGACGGGGTCATCAAGAAGGGGCAGCAGGTCAAGTTCATGCAGGCGGGCACCACCCACCTGATCGACCGCGTCGGCTGCTTCACCCCCAAGATCGAGCAGCTGGCCGAGCTCGGCCCGGGCGAGATTGGCTTCATCACCGCGCAGATCAAGGAAGTCAGCCAGACCGCGGTCGGCGACACCATCACCGACTTGAAGCGTCCCGCCGCCGCGCCGCTGCCGGGCTTCAAGGAAGTCCAGCCGGTGGTGTTCTGCGGCCTGTTCCCGACCGACGCCGCGGACTTCGAGAAGCTGCGCGAAAGCCTCTACAAATTGCGCCTCAACGACGCCTCCTTCAGCTTCGAGATGGAGAGCAGCGCGGCGCTGGGCTTCGGCTTCCGCTGCGGCTTCCTCGGCCTGCTGCACCTCGAGATCATCCAGGAGCGGCTGACCCGCGAATATGACCTCGACCTCATCACCACCGCGCCAAGCGTCGTCTACAAGATGCACCTGTCGCACACGAAGAACGAGGACGCGAAGACGATCGAGCTGCACAACCCGGCCGACATGCCCGACCCCAACCGGATCGAGAGCATCGAGGAGCCGTGGATCCTGGCAACCATCTACACGCCGGACGAATATCTGGGCGGCATCCTGAAGCTCTGCCAAGACCGCCGCGGCATCCAGAAGGAGCTGACCTACGTCGGCGGCCGCGCCCAGCTGAAGTACGAGCTCCCGCTCAACGAAGTGGTGTTCGACTTCTACGACCGGTTGAAGAGCATTTCGAAGGGTTATGCCAGCTTCGACTATGAACAGATCGGCCACCGCGAGGGCGACCTCGTCAAGA
>CAZKCD010000076.1:0-8525 GCA_964551235.1 uncultured Sphingomonas sp. | reverse complement strand
AGCACGACGCTGTGCTCCTGCAGGTTGTGGCCTTCACCCGGAATGTACGAAATGACTTCGCGCTGGTTGGTCAGGCGGACCTTGGCAACCTTGCGAAGCGCCGAGTTCGGCTTCTTCGGGGTGGTGGTGTACACGCGGGTGCAAACGCCGCGCTTCTGCGGGTTCTGTTCCATCGCAGGGACCTTCGACTTGGCCTTCTGCGGTTCGCGACCCTTGCGGATCAGCTGGTTAATCGTCGGCATGAAGCCTTCACCTTTCTGTGCGGGGCATGCCCCCGCGGTTACTTTTGCCCAACGCAAAAGCGCGAATTCCGGAAACCATCGCGGTTGCCGGCCTTCGCGTCGTTGAGCAATGTTCAGCTCTTGTCCGGGACGGCCAGCGAAGAATCGCATGCCCGGCGGACAGGCGGCCCATTACGGGCTGGCGGCCCCGACGTCAACGGGTGCGGGCGGTTAGGCGCGGTCCATGCTCTGCGAGGAAGGCCCTCGTCTTCAACACGTTGGCGATCACCTGACCAGCGCGCGCGGGTCGATCAGTTGTCGGCGCGCGACCCCACGATCAGCTTTCCGCCTTTCACGACCGCCTCGGGCTTTTCGAGCAGGCGAACATTGGCGGTGGGATCGCCGGTCACCGCGACGAGGTCGCCGTAGCGGCCCACCGCGATGGCGCCGACGTCGCGTTCGCGGCCCAGCGCCTGCGCGGCATTGCGGGTCGCCGCCTGGATCGCCTGCAGCGGGGTCATCCCATATTGGACCATCGTCGCGAACTGGCGGCCGACCTGCCCGTGCGGCATGACGCCCGCGTCCGAGCCGAAGACCATCTTCACGCCGGCCTTGTGCGCCGCGCGGAAGTTGTCGCGCTGGATTTGCGCGATTTCGCGGTCCTTGCGAAGATTGTCCTCAAGCACGCCGTTCTTCTTGCCTTCCGACTGCGTGTATTCGGTGTTGTAGATATCCATCGAGAACCAGACCGGTCGCGCCCGCTGGGTCGCCAGCCGGATGCCCTCGGCATCGACCAGGCTGGCATGCTCGATCGTATCGATGCCGGCGCGGATCGCGGCCTTGATGCCATCCGCGCCATGGGCGTGGGCCGCCACGCGCAGGCCCCACTGGTGCGCCTCGTCGGCGATTGCGCGAAGCTCGGCCTCGCTCAGCTGCTGCTGGCCGGGTTCGGTATTGCGCGAAAAGACACCGCCGGTGGCGCAGACCTTGATGACTTCGGCGCCGAACTTTCGTTGGCGGCGGACTTGGTACTTCAGCTCTTCCGGGCTGTCCCCGATCCCCTCTTCCTTCTTGTCCTTTTCGAGACTGGGCGGAAGGAAGGTGCTGTCGCAATGCCCGCCGGTCGCGCCGAGCGCATGGCCCGCGGGCACGATGCGCGGGCCGATGGCGTAGCCGTCGCGAATGGCCTGGGCGAGGCCGATATCGTTGCGATTGCCGGCGCCGACGTTGCGGACGGTCGTGAAACCGGCGTCGAGCATGGCGCGCGCATTGCCGACCGCCGTCATCGCCCAGAAGCTGTCGGTATATTCGAGACCGCGATAGCCGCCGATGTCCGCCGGGCTGTCGAGGTGGACGTGCATGTCGATGAGGCCGGGGAGGAGCGTCCGCCCACCCATGTCGATGTGCTTGACGTCGCTGCCCCAACGGACCGTGCGGGCATCGGCGATCGACGTGATCCGGCCATCGTCGCCGATGAAGATGGCGGGGTGGTCGACGTAACGCCCGGTATCCACGTCGAGGTAGCGGTCCGCGGTGACCACGACCTTTTCCGCGGCGGCGGGCGTTGCGGCGAAGGCGACGGCGGCAAGGATCGGCAACAACTTCACGGCGCACTCCTCAGGGCGAAAGCGGACAGGTCTCGGTAGGCATCCATGCAGGCGTCGGCGACGGCCTGCAAGTCGGGCGTCAGGTCGGGCAGCGGCCCCTGCTCGGCGGCGTCGAAGCCGGTGGAGGCCTCGACCCGGTCGTACCAGTGGCTCGCCCAGATGCCGTCGCGCGGGTGACGGCCGGCGGGCCAGCGGAGCATGGCGGGGTCCCAGGCGACGCCGAGCGCGGCGCACAGTGCCTTCAGCGTCCCTTCCGGGTCGCGCAGCACGTCGGCGCTGTCGATGACCGGCGGGGCATGGCCGAGGCGGTCCGCCTCACGGGCGAACCAGTCGCGCTGGCAATTGACGCCGAGATGCTCGGGACGGATGCCCTCGCGCTTCTCGGCATAGCTGGCGGCGACGCGGCGCGGGTCGCGGATCAGGAAGGCGTGCGTCAGGCCGGCGAGGTCGTCGAAGCCGACCGGCCCGACCATGTGGTGCGCCATCTGCTTCTGGTACCAGACCGGCTTGCCGTCCGGCACGGGACCGAGGCAGGCGCTGGCGACCGAATGCCAGTCGCAATCCATGTCGGCGATCACCGCGTCGGCCATCGGCTGGGGATCGCCGGTGGCCTTCAGGTAGGCGCCGTAGAAGGGTTCGTCGCTGACGACCGTGTCGGATCGCGAGGAAAAACTGCGCATCATCGCGGTCGAGATGTTGCGGGGCCCCGACCACATGGCGATGCGCAGGGTCAAGGGCGCGACGCCCGGGAAACGTCGGCGTGGAGCGCGTCGAGGTAGAGGCCCTGCAGGCGCTCGACCATCGGGCCGCGGGCAGTCGAGATGACGCGCCCGTCGATCGTGCCGACGGGGGCGACACCGGCGAAGGTGCCGGTGGTGAAGGCCTCGTCCGCACCATAGACGTCGGTCAGGCTGAAGTTTTTTTCGCGGGCTGGAATGCCCGCTTCCGTGCACACTGCGAGCACCATATGGCGGGTGATTCCGTCGAGGCAGTAATCGCCCGTCGACGTCCACACCTCGCCGTTTCTGACGATGAAGAAATGCGTAGAATTGCAGGTGCTTACGAAGCCGTGCGGGTCGAGCATCAAGGCCTCGTCGGCGCCCGCGTTGGCGGCCTGGATGCAGGCGGTGATGCAGTTCAATTTCGAATGCGAATTGAGCTTGGGATCCTGCACGTCGGGGTAGCCGCGGCGGACGTGGACGGTAGCGAGGTTGAGGAGCCGCGTCGCGGTTTCCGGGACCGGCGCCTTCCATTCCGGGATGATGACGATGGTCGCCGGCGAAATGACGACGCGCGGGTCCTGGTAGGGCGTCGAACGGACCCCGCGCGTCACCATCAGGCGGACGTGGACGCCGTCGCCCGCCATGCCGTTGGCGTCGCACACGGCGTAGAGGCGGCGCACCATCTCGTCGCGCGAGATGCCGATATCCATCGCGATCGCCTTGGCGCCGCGCCACAGCCGGTTGAGGTGGAGGTCGAGAAAGGCCAAGCGGCCGCGGTGGAGGCGGATTCCCTCCCACACGCCGTCGCCGAGCATGAAGCCGCTGTCGAACACGCTGATCTTGGCGTCTGGGCGCGGCACATGCGTTCCGTTGATGTCGATCAGCACCGCGTCGTTGCGCGGATCGGGTGTGAAGTGATGCGTGCCGGTGGCGTTGGTCATGGAGCGCGATTCAGCCTCGATTGTCGACGCGTTGCATGGTGCCGATGATGATGCAGTCATCTTCCAGAACGATTGGGGGCGCAACGACCGTCCCGCCGGTCACGACGACCGTCCCGCCGCGCAGCGACTGCTTGAGGCTATCGACGACCGTCAGGTCGTAGGTGCCGTGCGGGAGGTAGCGGATGAGGTAATTCTGCCGCCGGTCGACCTTGGCCGCATAGCTTTTCCCGTTTGCGTCCGTCGCGATGACGCGGGTGTTCCAGCAGGTCGTCCGAATAGTGCCGCTGATGTTGCCGTAGGGCGGAAACTGGCCCGGGAGCGACTGGCAAGCGGCCGTCGCGAGCGTCGCGGTGAGGCCGACCGCCGCGACGATCCGACGCGTGGCCGGCTCGGTCCGGGTCCGCACCGCGCCGTTCGGACCAATGACGGCGCGGACGCACGGCGCCTCGTCCTGAGCAAGCAGGTCGTCGACCTGCGCGGCCGTCATGGCCGCCAGATCGTGAATGACGCGATCGCAGCTGGCGCAATGGCGGTTGCAGCCGCGCGGCGCCATCTCCTCCCAGCGCTCGCTGCACGGTTCTGGAAAGTGGACGATCAAGTCGGTCAAGCATCCTCCCGACAAGGGCTGGTCGCGTGGGTCACCACCCGGAGGCTAGCGACCCACGCTCCACTGTCCAGTCCTAGCCGCCGAAGGGCAATGCGTCGGGGATTTCGTAGACTTCGTAGCGACCGATGCTGATGATGCTGGTGTCGCCCCGGCGGATCACCCGCAGCGGCGCCTGCGCGTCGCTGGAGACGGCGCGCCCGTCGCGGAACAGGATGGTGCGCTCGCCGCCGTCGGGCGTGTCGAGGTGGACGGTGGCCGAATCCGGGCGACGGACGACGCCCGCCTTGCACATGCCCATGGCTGCGCCGGCCGAGGCGCGGCAGCGGATCATCGCGGTGGCGTGATAGGGCGTGCCCCGGACCAGCGCATCGGCCGGATGATGGGTCGGCGCGGTCGGGTGGACGTTGGCCCCTGCCCCGCCGCCGGCGGCGATCGACAGGCGGTAGGCGGCAACCTCGCCGCGGCGGGCGGTCGCGCGCATCTGGTAGACGCGCACGGTGTACGCACCGCTCTGGGCCGTGCGCGCTTCGAAGTCGCCGCCGCTGGTCGAGCCGACGAAGATGGCGACGTCGCGCGAGCCGGGCTCCATCACGTTGAAATAAGGGCTTCCGCGCACCGTCGTCATGTTGACGCGCAGCATCTGGCCGGCGCGGACCGCGATCCGGTAGTCGATATACTGGTCGCCGCGGATCGAGCCGGTGATCGTGGTCGACGACGCGCCGCGCGCGAAGTTGACCGGCATGACCAACTGGGTCGAGGCGGGAACGCTGGCCAGCGGGGCGATCAGCGCCGCGGCGAGCAACAGACGGGGACGAAACACGGCGTCCTCCTATCCACCGGGCAAGGCGGAAGGCCGAGTCCCGGCGAACGGAATATGCGCAGCTTTATTGCGCCGGGCAAATAGTCCGCGCCGCGACGCGGTCAGATATGCAGCGCCTTGCCGAACGCGCCCAGCACGCTTTCGTGCATCATCTCGCTCAAGGTCGGGTGCGGGAAGACCGTTTGCATGAAGTCCTGCTCGACCAGTTCGGCCTGCTTGCCGATGGTGTAGCCCTGGATCAGTTCGGTGACTTCCGCGCCGACCATGTGGGCGCCGAGCAGTTCGCCGGTCTTGGCGTCGAACACGGTCTTGATGAAGCCTTCCGCCTCGCCCAGCGCGATCGCCTTTCCGTTGCCGATGAAGGGGAAGGTGCCGGCCTTGACGGTGTAGCCGGCTTCCTTGGCCTTGGCCTCGGTCAGGCCGACGCTGGCGACCTGCGGGTGGCAATAGGTGCAGCCGGGGATGTTCTGTTTGTCCATCGCGTGCGGGTGGACGTCCTTGTTGCCGAGCGCCTGGGCGATGGCTTCCGCGGCGATGACGCCTTCATGGCTGGCCTTGTGCGCGAGCCACGGGCCAGGCGTCACGTCGCCGATCGCCCAGATGCCGGGCACGTTGGTGCGCATCAGGCCGTCGGTGGCGATTATCCCGCGCTCCGCCTTCACACCAAGCTTTTCGAGGCCGATATTCTCGGTATTGGGGATGATGCCGATGGCGACGATGGCGTGGCTGAACCGGTGGTCGGCGACCTTGCCGTCCTTGGTCTTGATCTTGGCGGTGACGCCGGTGGCGGTGGCTTTCAGATCCTCGACGCCCGCGCCGGTCAGGATGGTCATGCCCTGCTTGGTGAGCGACTTTTCGAGGAAGGCGGAGACGTCGGCGTCCTCGACCGGGACGATGCGATCCATCATCTCGACCACGGTCACCTTCGCGCCCATGTCGTTGTAGAAACTGGCGAACTCGATGCCGATCGCGCCCGAGCCGATGACGAGCAATTCCGTCGGCATTTCGGTCGGCACCATGGCGTGGCGATAGGTCCAGACGCGCCTGCCGTCGGCCGGGGCGAAGGGCAGGTCGCGGGCGCGGGCGCCGGTGGCGACGATGATATGCCTGGCGGTGAGGCTTTCCTTGCCCTTGTCGCTCGTGACCTCGAGCTTGCCCGGCGCGGTGAGGACGCCATTGCCCATGAAGACGGTGATCTTGTTCTTCTTCATCAGGTGCGTGACGCCCTGGTTCAGCTGCTTGGCGACGCCGCGGCTGCGCTTGACCACCGCGTCGAGATCGGCCTCGATCTTCTCGGCCTTGAGGCCGTAGGCGGCGGCATGCTTCATGTTGTGGAAGACCTCGGCCGAGCGGAGCAGCGCCTTGGTCGGGATGCAGCCCCAGTTGAGGCAGATGCCGCCCAGGTTCTCGCGCTCGACGATCGCGGTCTTGAGGCCGAGCTGCGCGGCGCGGATGGCGGCGACGTAGCCGCCCGGCCCCGAGCCTAGGACGATGAGGTCGAAACTGGTGTCAGCCATGATGCATTTCCTTGGCGGCGACGGGCCGCGGTCTGTCGTTCGCGTCCAGCGCGACGAAGGTGAAGGTGCCCGACGCGATCGGGAAGATGCGCTCGCCATCGCGCTCGCGCGCTTCGGCGTCGGCACGGATGGTGAGGCTGGTGATGCCCTGCCGCTCGATCGCGGCGAAGACGCTGATTTCGTCGCCGACGCTCGGCGCGCCGGGGAAGGCGAGGTCGCTGGCGGCGACGACGACGCACTTGCCGCGCGCGGTGCGCGAGGCGAGGCTGCCGGCCGCGAGCGCCATCTGGCTCATCAGCCAGCCGCCGAACACCCCGCCATAGGGGTTGGTGTCGGCCGGCATGGCGGTCGTGCGGATGAGGGGAATGCGGGCGTCCACGGGCGCGCGCCTACCCCTTGTGCCAGTTGAAGAACATGCGGAAGGCGACCGCCGAGAGCAGGAACACCGGGATCGAGAACATCAGGCCCGGCGACTGCTCGAACGGGCGAATGGTGCCGTAGTTGGTCCAGCTGTTGGCCCAGATGCCATTGTAGCCGCCGAGCGTCATCGGCAGCGTGAAGCCGAGGATGGCGCCGAGGATGAGGGCGGTGATCCATTTCATGCGACGAGCCCCATCGGTTTTTCGACGAGTTCCTTGAACGCCTTCATCAGCTTCGCGCCGTCGGCGCCGTCGATGGCGCGGTGGTCGAAGCTGCCGGTGGCGGACATGATCGTCGCGATCTGGAGGCTGTCGTCGATGACGTACGGGCGCTTTTCGCCCGCGCCGATCGCCATGATCATGCCCTGCGGCGGGTTGATGACCGCCTCGAACTGCTTGATGCCGAACATGCCCATGTTGGACAGGCTGGCGGTGCCGCCCTGATATTCGTGCGGCGCGAGCTTGCCTTCCTTGGCGCGGCCCGCGAGCTCGCCCATCTCGGTCGAGATTTTCGAGAGCGTCTTATCGTTGGCGCCGGCGACGATCGGCGTGATGAGGCCGTTCGGGATCGAGACGGCGACGGCGATGTCGGCGCGGCTGTATTTGATGAGCTGGTCGCCGGCGAAGCTGACGTTGCATTCCGGCACCTCGATCAGCGCGAGGGCGAGCGCCTTGATCAGCATGTCGTTGACGCTGAGCTTGACGCCGCGCGAGGCGAGGCCGTCGTTGAGTTCGGCGCGCAGCTTGAGGAGCTTGTCGAGCTGGACGTCCACCGTGAGGTAGATGTGCGGGATCTGCTGCTTGGACTCGGTCAGGCGGCGCGCGATGGTCTTGCGCATCTTGGAAAGCTTGACCGCCTCGTGCGGGATGTCGCCCGGATCGACCGGCGCGGCCTGCGGAGCAAGCGCGGGAGCGGTCGGCGCCGCGGCGGCACCGCCAGCGGCCTTGCCGAGGTCGGCGCGGACGATGCGGCCGTTGGGGCCGCTACCGGTCAGCGTCGAAAGGTCGATGCCCTGCGCCTCGGCCAGGCGGCGGGCGAGCGGGCTCGCCTTGATGCGGCTGCCGTCGGCGGCCTTCGCTGGGGCCGCGGGCGCGGCGGGTGTTTCGCCGCCGCCCTGCGCGGGGGGCGCGGGCGCGGGATCGGCGGCCTTGGCGACTTCGGGCTCAGGCTTGGGCTCGGCCTTGGTGGCGGGGACTGCAGGTGCCGAAGCGGTTTCGCCCTCCTCCCCCATCATCGCGATCACGGTGCCGACCTTCACGCCATCCGAACCTTCGGGAATGAGGATCTTGAGGACGGTGCCCTCGTCGACCGCTTCAAACTCCATGGTCGCCTTGTCGGTCTCGATTTCCGCCAGGATATCGCCCGAGCTGACGTTATCCCCTTCCTTGACCAGCCATTTGGCGAGCGTGCCTTCCTCCATGGTCGGCGAGAGGGCGGGCATCTTGAGTTCGATCGGCATGGAATCCCCTTCGTTACCGGTCTCAAACGCCAAAGGGCCGAGCGGGTCAAGTCTTGCAAGCCGGACCGTTTGCGCGCAGCACTCTAAACCCATGAGCGGGGCAGAAGGCGACAAGAGGACCTACCTGGTCGTCATCGACGACAGTCCGGAAGCGCGCAGCGCGCTCTACTTCGCCGCACGCCGGGCAGCCAAGACGGATGGCGGTGTGGAA
>CAZKCD010000075.1:0-8537 GCA_964551235.1 uncultured Sphingomonas sp. | reverse complement strand
AGCAGGTCGTGCGCGTCGAACACCGGCGGCTTGTCGTCCTGCAAGTCCTTGGCATAAGCCAAAGGGAGCCCCTTCAGCAGCACGAGCAAAGCGACTAGGTCGCCCGTGATCCGCGCCGCATGGCCGCGCACCAGTTCGGCCGCGTCGGGATTGCGCTTGTTGGGCATGATCGAGCTTCCGGTCGACCAGGCGTCGGGCAATTTCACGAAGCCGTAGGGCTGCGAGGCCCAGATGATGATCTCCTCGGCAAGCCTCGAGAGGTGCACGCTGCACAGGGTCGCGGCATGGAGGTAATCGACGGCGAAATCGCGGTCGCTGACCGCGTCGAGGCTGTTGGCGGTCGGCCGGTCGAAACCGAGCGCCGCGGCGGTCTCGTCGCGGTCGAGCGGAAAACCGGTGCCGGCCAGCGCCGCGCTGCCCAGCGGGCTCTCGTTCATCCGCGCCCGCGCGTCGGCGAAGCGGCTGCGGTCGCGGCCCAGCATCGCGACATAGGCCATCATGTGGTGGCCCAGCGTCACCGGCTGGCCCGACTGCAGGTGGGTGAAGCCCGGCATGACGGTCGCCGCATGCTCCTCGGCCCGCGCCAGCAGCGCGTCTTCCAGCGCATCGATCCCGGCCAGCGCCTCGTCGATCGAATCGCGCACGAACAATTTGAAGTCGGTCGCCACCTGGTCGTTGCGCGAGCGCGCGGTGTGCAGCCGCCCCGCCGCCGGGCCGATCAGCTCGCCGAGGCGGTGCTCGACGTGCATGTGGATGTCTTCCAGCGCGGCATCCTCGACCAGCTTGCCTGCCGCGATTTCCGCGCCGACCGTGTCCAGCCCCTGCGCGATGGCGGCCGCGTCCTCGGCGGTCAAAATGCCCTGCTTGGCGAGCATCGCGGCATGGGCCTTTGACGCGGCGATGTCCTGCCGCCATAGCCTCTTGTCGACCGAGATCGACGCGTTGATCTCGCGCATCACCGCGGCCGGGCCGCCCGCAAAGCGCCCGCCCCACATGCTATTGGAGGTATCCTTGCGGTCGATCGTCTGTCTCCTGGCCCTCGCCCTTCTCGCCGGTTGCGATAGGCAAGAAGCGTCCGCCCCTCAAGCGAACAACGTCGCGGCGTCCCCCGGCGGCCCCGTCCTGCCGACCAAGGGCGTCGACCGCTCCAAGGCCGGCACGCCCGCGCCCGACGTCGTTTTCCAGAACCCCGACGGCGGCGCGACCGACCTGACGAGGTTCAAGGGCACGCCGGTGCTGGTCAACCTGTGGGCCACCTGGTGCGCGCCGTGCGTCAAGGAATTGCCGACCATCGAGGCGCTCGAAAAGAAGAATGCCGTCGACGGCAATCTCGGGATCGCCATCGTCAGCCAGGACAATGGCCCCAAGACCTCGGTCGACGCCTTCCTCAAATCCAAGGGCATCGGCCTTCGCTCCTACCTCGACCCGGAAATGAAGCTGACCGGCGCGCTTGGCGTCGACGTCATGCCGACCACCATCCTCTACGACGCGCAGGGGCGCGAGGTGTGGCGGTACGTCGGGGACATGGACTGGAGCGGCGAGGAAGCGGCGAAGCTGCTCGCCGAGGTCGCACCGAAGGGGTGAGGGTTGCGGCGCGGAGTGAATCCGCGCCGTCGGTCCTGTCGGCGGCTTGCCGCCGCAGGCCGTCCGCGTCGACTGATCTCTTCGCGCTGCTCGGACGACGCTGCGCGTCGGCCTCCCTGCGCTCGGTTAGTCTCTCAGCAGCTCATTAATGCTCGTCTTCGAGCGGGTCTGCTCGTCGACCTGCTTGACGATCACCGCGCAGGCGAGGCCCGGCCCGCCGTCCTTGCCCGGCAGCGTGCCCGGCACCACCACCGAATAAGGCGGGATGTGGCCGCGCAGCACTTCACCGGTGTCGCGCACGACGATCTTGGTCGACTGGGTGATGAACACCCCCATCGCCACCACGCAGCCCTCGCCGACGATCACGCCCTCGACGATTTCGGAGCGCGCGCCGATGAAGCAATTGTCGCCGATGATGGTCGGGTTGGCCTGCATCGGCTCGAGCACGCCGCCGATCCCGGTGCCCGCGGAGATATGGCAATGCTTGCCGACCTGCGCGCAGCTGCCGATGCTCGCCCAGGTGTCGACCATCGTGCCCTCGCCGACATAGGCGCCGATGTTGACGAAGCTCGGCATCAGCACGCAGCCGGGCGCGATATAGGCGCCGGCGCGGGCGATGGCGCCCGGGACGACGCGGATGCCCGCCTCGCGGAAGCGCGCCTCGTCCCAGCCGGCGAATTTGCTCGGCACCTTGTCGTAGGCCGGGTTGCCCGCGCTGCCGCCGTCCATCACGCGATTGTCATTCAGGCGGAAGCTCAGCAGCACCGCTTTCTTCAGCCACTGGTTGACGTGCCAGCCGTCGGCGGTCGGCTCGGCCACGCGCCCGCGCCCCGAATCGAGCATCTCCAGCGCCTCGGCCACCGCCGCTCGCAGCGACGCGTCGCCGGTGTCGAGCGTGTCGCGCGCGTCCCAGGCGGTTTCGATGGTGTGCTGAAGCTGGTCGGTCATGGCTCTCGTCCTTGCGTAATCTGGTGAAGCCAGTCGGCCACGTCGTCGATGACCTGGTCGATGGCGGTGTCGTCGGCGTCGTGTGACCCATGATCGGAGCCGTTGTCGACCCAGATCGTGGTCATGCCCATCGCCTTGGCGGGTTTCAGATTCTTGGCCATGTCCTCGACCAGGATCGCGCGCGTCGGGTCGATCCCGAACCGCTCGACCAGCAAGCGGTAGCCGTGGGCGTCGGGCTTGGGCCGATAGGAACAGGCGTGGATGTCGACGAGGCCGTGGAAATGCTCCTCGACGCCGATCGCCCGCAGCACGCGCCCGGCATAGTCGACATCGCCGTTGGTGAAGACGAATTTGCGGCCGGGGAGCCGGGCCAGCCCCTCGGCCAGCCGTTCGTCGCGGCCGACGCGGTCGAGCGGGATGGCGTGGACGTCGTCCAGGAAATCGTGCGGGTCGGTGCCGTGGTGCATCATCAGCCCGGCCAGCGTCGTCCCATGGTCGCGAAAATATTGCTTCTGCACCCGCCGCGCCTCGACGAGGTCGCAGCCCAGCACGCGGGCGACGTAGGCGCTCATCCGCGCGTCGATCAGGTCGAACAGCCGCGCCGACGCCGGGTAAAGCGTGTTGTCGAGATCGAAGATCCAGTCGTCGACATGGGCGAAGCGCGGGTCCATCCGCCGCGCCTAGCGGCAAACGGCCCGCGCTTCAAAACGAAAGCGCTCAGGCGCGCGGCGCGCGCTTGCCCAGCCACGGGAACAGCGTGCCGACGCTCGCGCGGTAGCGGCGGTAATCGTCGCCGTAGACGGTGGTGAGGTCGCGTTCCTCGTGGTGGATGCCGATCGCGATATAGGCCTGCATGCCGATCGCCAGCACGAGGTGCCCGACCGTCATGTGGGGCGTCGCCCAGAAAGCGATGGTGAAGCCGGTGTAGATCGGGTGGGCGACCGCCTTGTAGAACAGGGGCGTGCGCAATTCGTGCGCCGGCGGCTCGCCGCGCCCGTGCCACCAGGCCTGGCGAAGCCCGAACAGGTCGAAATGGTTGATCAGCCACGTGCTGATGAACAGCACGGTCCAGCCGGCCGCGAACAACGCCCACGCGACATATTCCAGCGCCGTTCCGCGCACGTCCCAGATGGTGGTCGGGATGCTGTGCCAATAGGCCAGCAGCAGCGCCAGGACGAGGCTCGCGAACAGGACGTAAGTCGACCGCTCGACCGAGGGCGGGACGGTCTGCGTCCACACCTTCTTGAAGCCCGGCCGGGCCATCACGCTATGCTGGATGCCGAACAGGGCAATCAGGCCGATGTCGACCATCAGAGCCCAGGCCATCGGCGTGCCGTCGATGGCGCGGTTGACGGTGGTCGGCGCGAAGGGCGCATCGGCGACGAAGGCGACCAGCCACAGGAACACGGCGAAGAAGGCGAGATACGCGAGGAGCGCGTACCCCAGAGCGAACGTGCGTTGCATGATGTCCTCCTCTCAAGGAGAAGGGCATCCTACCAGAGTTCGTAACGCATAGCGAACGATCGCTTCGCTAGACGGTAAAGCTCTCGCCGCAGCCGCAGGCGCCCTTGGCGTTGGGGTTGTCGAAGACGAACCCCTCGGCGAAGTCGTCGACCTTCCAGTCCATGGTCGAACCGATAAGGTAGAGGATCGACCCGGCATCGACGTAGAAGGTGCCGCCGGGCGTCGCGATCTTCTCGTCGGCGCGGTTCTCCTCGGTGACGTAATCGACCGAATAGGCCAGCCCCGAACAGCCGCGCCGCGGCGTCGACAACTTGACCCCGATCGCGCCCTCGGGCGCTTTCGCCATCAGCTCGGCCACGCGCGCCTCGGCGGCGGGCGTCAGGATGATCGCGGCGGGGCGTTCACGGACGGCCATCAGAGCATTCCCAATTCGAGGCGCGCTTCGTCGCTCATCTTCGACGGGTCCCACGCCGGTTCCCACACCAGTTTCACCTCGGCGTCGCGGATGCCCGGCACGTTGAGCACGCACATCTCGACCTCGCCCGGCATCGATTCGGCCACCGGGCAGTGCGGCGTGGTCAGCGTCATGGTGACGACCGCGTCGCCGTCCTCGCTCACCGTCACGTCGTAGATCAGGCCGAGCTCGTAGATGTCGACCGGGATTTCCGGGTCGTAGATCGACTTCAGCGCCTCGATTACCGCCTGCTGCAAATCGCCGCCCGGGCCATGCGCGGCCGGTTCGGGCTTGGTCTCGGCCAGGAAGCCGGTAAGGTAGTCGCGCTTGCGCTCCGCCTCCGGCGTCAACCGGGCGCGCGGCGGCGTTTCCACCGCGTCCACTTCCTCGACCTCGATCTTCTTCTGTTCGGTCATCCGAATATCCGTTTCACCGTGTGGAGGCCGCTCACCAGCGCCTCGATGTCCTTCATGTCGCTATGCGCCGCGAAGCTCGCGCGCGCCGTCGCCGGCACGCCCAGGTGGTCCATCAGCGGTTGCGCGCAATGATGGCCCGCGCGCACCGCCACGCCCTTGTCGTCGAGGATCGTGCCGATGTCGTGCGGGTGCACCCCGTCCAGCGCGAAGCTGACGATGCCCGCGCTGTCCTCTGGCCCGAACAGGGTCACGCCCTCGATGCCGCGCAGCGCCTCGCGGCATTCGCGGACCAGCGCGCTTTCGTGCGCGTGCAGGCGGTCGAGCCCGATGCCGCGCGTCCAGTCGATCGCCGCGTGCAGCCCGATCGCGCCGACGATATGCGGCGTCCCCGCCTCGAACCGCGCGGGCGGGGGAAGGAAGGTGGTGCGCTCGAACGTCACGCGATCGATCATCGCGCCGCCGCCGGCCCAAGGCTCCATCGCCGCCAGCCGTTCGGCCTTGCCCCACAGCACGCCGATCCCGGTGGGCCCGTACAACTTGTGCCCGCTGAACGCGTAATAGTCGCAATCGATGGCGGCGACGTCGCTCTCGAGCCGCGCCGCCGCCTGGCAGCCGTCGAGCAGCAACGCCGCGCCGACCTTGCGCGCGATCGCCGCGGCGCGCTTCACGTCGAGGATCGAGCCGAGCACGTTCGACACGTGCGCCAGCGCGATCATCGCATGCTCCTCGCTCGCGAGTCCCTCGGCGGCGTCGAGGTCGATCTGCCCGTCCGCGGTCAGCGGCACCACGTCGATGGCATAGCCCGCCAGCTGCCACGGCACGATGTTGCTGTGATGCTCCAGCTGGCTCAGCAGCACGCGGCTGCGCTTGCCCCGCGGATGGCGCTGCGCGACGAGATTGATCGCCTCGGTCGCCCCGCGCGTGAAGACCACTTCGTCGGCCTTGCCGCCGATCAGCGCCGCCGCCGCCTCGCGCGCCGCTTCGAAGCGCTGCGTCATCGCCGCCGAGCGTTCGTAGACCCCGCGATGCACCGTCGCATAATCGCGGCCATAGGCGTTGGTGATCGCGTCGATCACCGCCTGCGGCTTCTGCGCGGTCGCGGCGCTGTCGAGATAGTGCCAGCCGGCGATGGCCGGAAACTGGCCGCGCACGTCAAGCGCCGCGTTCACCGGCACCTGCGCGTTCACCGCGCCACCTCGCGCAGCGCGTCGCGCGCCGCCGCCGCAATGGCGCTGTCCTCGCCCAGCGCGTCCCACAGCCCGCCGACGAAGCCTTCCAGCAGCACCGCCTTGGCGGTGGCCGGGTCCATCCCGCGCGCGGCGGCGTAGAACAACTGGTTGGCGTCGAGCTCGCCCACCGTCGCGCCATGCGCGCACTTCACGTCGTCGGCGTAGATTTCCAGTTCGGGCTTGGCGTTGGCGGTCGCACCGCGATCCAGCAGCATCGACTTCACCGATTGCTCGCTGTCGGTGTGCTGCGCGTCGCGCGCCACCGCCACCTTGCCCAGGTAGCTGCCCGTCGCCGTGTCGCCCAGCACGCTGCGCACCGTCTGGCGCGACGTCGCGTTCGGCTCGACGTGGCGCACGACGGTGACGATCTCCAGCGTCGAATCGCCGCTGCCGATCATCGCCGCGTCGAACTGGAAATCGGCGCCGTCGTGCAGCGTCACGTCCAGCTCGATCCGCCCGTAACGCGCCGCCGTGTTGAGCGCGAAGATATGCGCCGAGGCGCCGGCGTGCAGCGTCAGTTCGACGCGCTTAATGTCGATCTTTTCGCCGCTCGGCACCCAGATTTGCTGCAGCGTTTGCTGCGCAGCAATTTCGATCGTTTCCGGCGGCGACAGCGCGTCCCAGACTTCGCCCAATGCGGCGACGTCGGCGTAGCGAAACGCCTCGTCCTTGCGGGTCGGCAGCGCGGTCACGATGCCCGCTCCGGCTTCTTCATGAAGAACAGGACGTGCAGGTAACTGACCGCCACCGCGGCGGCGATCGCCGCGACCTTCATCGGCTCGGGCGCGAAGAAATAAGCGGCGAAGCACAGCCCCGCGCGCAGGAAGAACTGGACGATCCCGACGCGGTCGCCCGCGGACCAGCCGTAAGGCACCCAGATGAGGCCCGACAGCAGGCCGACGCCGAACGCCAGGATGGCCAGCGAATCCGCCGCCCGCGCCGCCACGATCACGAAAAAGATCATCACGCCGATCACCGAGATGAAGGTCATGAACAGCGCTTGCATCGGGTGCTTGGCATCGCCCTCGAACACCGTCCGCCGCCCGCGTGCCTTGTCGATCAGCGCGGCCAGCGGCAGCGGCGCCGCCGGCGCGACGAGGATCGCCCAATAGGGCAAGGCGTCGCCCAGCAGGTAGGCCGCCGCGGCCAGCGCCGCCCAGCAGATCGCGCCAGCCATCGGCATCGCGTCGGTGCTGTCCGCGACGTAGCGCCGCTGCAGCTCCGCCAGGGTCATCGACGCATAGTCGGTCACGCCAGCACCTCGGCATAGCCTTCGCGCTCGAGCGCGTGGGCCAGCTCCGGCCCGCCCGAGCGGACGATCCGCCCCGCGCTCAGCACGTGGACGCGGTCGGGTTTCACGTAATCCAGCAAGCGCTGGTAATGGGTGATCAGCAGCACGCTCTTGTCCGGCGCGCGCATGATCGAATTGATGCCGTTGCCGACCGCTTTCAGCGCGTCGATGTCGAGGCCGCTGTCGGTCTCGTCGAGGATGGCGAGCTTCGGATCCATGATTCCCATCTGCACCATTTCCGCGCGCTTCTTCTCGCCGCCCGAGAAGCCGACGTTGACCGGCCGCTTGAGCATCTCCGCGTCCATGCCGAGCAGCGCCGCTTTCTCGCGCGCCAGCTTGATGAACGCCGCGCCCGACAATTCCTCTTCACCCCGCGACCGGCGCTGCGCGTTCAGGCTCTCGCGCAAGAACTGAAGGTACGACACGCCCGGGATTTCGACCGGATATTGGAAGCCCAGGAACAGCCCCGCCGCGGCGCGTTCGTGCGGCTCAAGGCCGAACAGGTCCGCGCCGTCGAACGTCGCGCGGCCCTCGGTCACCTCATAGCCGGGGCGCCCGCCCAGCACGTAGGCCAAGGTCGACTTGCCCGCGCCGTTCGGCCCCATGATCGCATGCACCTCGCCCGCCGGCACGACGAGGTCGAGCCCGCGAATGATCGGCTTGTCCGCAACGGCCGCGTGGAGGTTTTCAATCGTAAGCACGTTAACCGACACTTCCTTCCAAACTGATTCCCAGCAGCTTCTGCGCCTCGACCGCGAACTCCATCGGCAGCTGCTTCAGCACCTCGCGGGCGAAGCCGTTGACGATCAGCGCGACCGCCGCTTCCTGGTCCAGCCCGCGCGCCATCGCGTAGAACAATTGGTCCTCGCTGATCTTCGACGTGGTCGCTTCATGCTCGATCTGCGCGGTGGGGTTGCGGACCTCGATATAGGGCACGGTGTGTGCGCCGCATTCGCTGCCCAGCAGCAGGCTGTCGCACTGGGTGAAATTGCGCACGCCCTCCGCGCCCGGCATCACCTTTACGAGGCCGCGATAGGTGTTGTCGCTGCGCCCCGCGCTGATCCCTTTCGACACGATGGTCGATCGCGACCGCGGCCCGATGTGCACCATCTTGGTGCCTGTGTCGGCCTGCTGGCGATTGTTGGTCAGCG
>CAZKCD010000074.1:0-8585 GCA_964551235.1 uncultured Sphingomonas sp. | reverse complement strand
GGGGCTAATGTCGGCTTTCCACCCAAAGCTGCCATCCGCCCCCCTCGCCATCCCCCCACACCCCCGCTAATCTTCGCCGGATGATCCTCGCCCTCCTCCTCGCCACCGCCTCGGCCACAACCGCCTCCGAACCCGTCGCCACCTTCGTGAACAGCGACGACCCCGATCTCGTCGCCGCCCGCGCCAAGGCCCGCGCGACGCTCCCCGACTTTCTCGATATCCTCGCCAAGGGCTCCCCCGACACCGGCGGCTTCCAGGTCCGCTTCGCGCTCACCCCGACCGAGCATATCTGGATCGACAATATCGTCCGCGACGGCGACACGCTGACCGGCACGCTCGTCGCCAAGCCGCTGCGCAGCGCCCACAACAAGGGTGACAAAGTGTCGGTGAAACTCGGCGACGTCAGCGACTGGGGCTATTGGACGCGCGACAACGTCGCCCACGGCTTCCACACCTACGCGCCGCTCTTCGCCCGGATGCCGCGCGAGCAGGCCAACGCCCGCCGCCGCGAACTCGGCTGGCCGGAGCAATAAGCCCGGCGAATTCGCTGTCCTACAGCCCCCTCCTTGTGAGAGACCGTCGGCGGCTCTTTCTTTCGTGTGATTCGCCTTGGCCGCCCGGCGCGTTCGAAAACCGCCCGCACCCCCGAAGTTGACGAAGTTGACAACCCCCCGGTTCGGGGACGCGCGTGTCAACTTTGCGGCGTCACCCGCGCCGCCTTCCGGATCGTCACGACCGGGTCCAGCATCTGCCCCTTCATGACGCCCTCGCCCTTGGTCGGGCTCTTCGGCGCGGCGAGGATGGCCTTCACCACGTCCATTCCCTCCACCACCCGGCCGAACGCCGCGAAGCCCGGATCGGTCGGGCTCGCGTTGAACGCCTCGACGTCGGTGGTCATGATGAAAAAGTCGCTGCGCGTCGTCATCGGCCCGCCATTGGCCATCGCCACCGTGCCCGCGACGTGGCGCAGCCCGGTCTCGCTGGTCGGCTCGGTCCGCACCGGCGGCAGTTGCTTGGCCCCGTCGCGCACCCCGCCCTGCACGATCCCGCCCTCGCCATAGGCAAAGGCGCGGTAGAAGGGCGCGCCGTCGAACCATTTCTTGTCGACGTAGGCGAGGAAGTTGGCGGTGGTGACCGGGGCCTTGCCCTGGTCCAGCTCCAGCACGATCCGGCCCTTGTCGGTGTCCAGCGCGACGCGGACGAGGTCGCTCTTGCGGGCCTCGGCGGCGGGCTGGGCGACGGCGGGGACGGCGGCGGCCGCGACCAGCGCGGCGAAGGCGATTCGCATCAACATCGCTTGATCATAGCAGGGGGATGCTGAACGGTCGCCCGACATGGGCTTTTCCTCTTGTCGCCAAGGCCTTATAGGCGCGGCCGTGACCAGCCTCCCGCTCACCGAATCCCGCCCGCTCCCCGCGGACTGGCGCGACCTGTTCGCGCTGACCAAGCCGCGCGTCATGCGGCTGGTGGTGTTCACCGCGCTGTGCGGCCTGCTCGCCAGCCGGGCGCCCATCCACCCCATCATCGGCTTCGCCGCGATCCTGTGCATCGCGCTCGCCGCCGGGGCCGCCGGCGCGCTCAACCAGTGGTACGAAGCGGACATCGACGCGCAGATGAAGCGCACCGCCGGCCGTCCGTTGCCCGGTGGCCGGATGAGCCGCCAGACCGCCCTCCACTTCGGCGTGGGCCTGTCGGTCGGCTCGGTCGTGCTGATGGACCTGGCGACGAACCATGTCGCCGCCATCTGGCTGGCGGTGTCGATCCTGTTCTACGTCTTCATCTACACCGCCTGGCTGAAGCCGCGCACCGCGCAGAACATCGTCATCGGCGGCGCCGCCGGCGCCTTCCCGCCGCTGATCGGCTGGGCCGCCGCGACCGGCGACACGCCGCTGCTCGCCTGGCTGATGTTCGGCATCATCTTCCTGTGGACCCCGCCGCACTTCTGGGCGCTCAGCCTGTGGGTCCGGACCGACTACGAAAAGGCCGGCATCCCGATGCTCCCGGTCGTCTCGGGTACCCGCGTCACCCGCAACCAGATCCTGCTCTACACCTTCCCGATGGTCGCCGTCGCCCTGGCGCCCTGGGCGCTGGGCCTGACCGGCTGGATCTTCGGCGCGACCTCGGCGATCTGCAACGCCATCTTCTTCCTCCTCGCCGTCCGCGTCTGGCGCAACCAGGCCGAGGAACCGGCGGGCATGAAGCCCGAAAAGCAATTGTTCGCCTTCTCCATCCTTTACCTTTTCATCCTGTTCGGCGCGCTGGTCGCCGATAGAATGCTGCTCGCATGATGCCCGACAACCAGGACGAAATCCGCCACCGCCAGCGCAGCAACGCCCGCGTCACCGCGCTAGCGCTCGGCGCCTTCGTAATCCTCGTGTTCGCGATCACCATCGCCAAGATGCTGGTGAACCGATGAGCGACATCGCCGCCCGCAACCGGACCGTCGCCATCCGCGCCGCCCTGTTCGGCTTGGCCATGCTCGGCCTCGCCTTCGCCAGCGTGCCGCTCTACCGCATCTTCTGCCAGGTGACCGGCTTCGGCGGGACGACGCAGGTCGCGCTGGCCGCGCCGGGTGCGGTCGCGGGCGAGATCGGCGTGCGCTTCGATGCCAACATGGCGCCCGGCATGCCGTGGAAGTTCGCTCCCGCGCAGACCACCGTCCGCATCCACCCGGGCGCGCGCACCCTCGTCCATTACGAGGCGACCAACCTCGTCGCCCGCCCGACCACCGGCCGCGCCGTGTTCAACGTGACGCCGAGCCAGGCCGGGCAATATTTCAGCAAGATCGAGTGCTTCTGCTTCACCGAGCAGACGCTTAAACCCGGCGAGAAAGTGGAAATGCCGGTGACCTTTTACGTCGACCCGAAGATCCGCACCGACCCGGCGACCAAGGACATCGACGAAATCACGTTGAGCTACACATTTTACCCGGTGGAAAATCCCGCCAACGGCGGCTAGAGCGCATCCACGAGATTCCTGAGGAACGACCCATGGCCGGTACCAAGAACCACGATTACCATATTCTCGCGCCCGATCCCTGGCCGCTGATCGGCTCGATCGCCGCGGTCGTCATGACCAGCGGCGGCGTGCTGTTCATGCACGACAACCCCTACGGCAAGTTCGTGTTCTTCGCGGGCCTGGCGGGCGTGATCATCACCATGTTCAGCTGGTGGTCGAACACCATCAAGGAAGCCCATGCGGGCGACCATACGCCGGTCGTGCAGCTTCACCTGCGCTACGGCATGATCCTGTTCATCGCGTCGGAAGTGATGTTCTTCGTCGCGTGGTTCTGGGCCTTCTTCTCGGCCAGCCTGTTCCCGCCCTCGATCGAGGTCGTGAACGGCGCGACGCAGGCGATCGCCGACGGCACCGCCGCCTCGTGGCCGCCCAAGGGCACCGAGGTGCTCGACCCGTTCGGCTGGCCGCTGCTCAACACGCTAATCCTGCTGTGCTCGGGCACCACGGTCACCTGGGCGCACCACGCGCTGATCCACGGCGACCGCGACGGCCTGAAGAAGGGCCTGCTGCTGACGATCGCGCTCGGCGTCGTCTTCACCGGCGTCCAGGCCTACGAATATATCCACGCCCCGTTCGCCTTCAAGAACACCAACGGTGGCACGATCTACGGGTCGACCTTCTTCATGGCGACCGGTTTCCACGGCTTCCACGTGCTGGTCGGCACGATCTTCCTGATCGTCTGCTACCTGCGCGCGCGCCGGGGCGACTTCACCCCGAAGCAGCATTTCGGCTTCGAGGCGGCGGCCTGGTACTGGCACTTCGTCGACGTCGTCTGGCTGTTCCTGTTCGTCTCGATCTACGTCTGGGGCGGCTGGGGCGCGCCGGTCCACGGCTGAGATGAACCAACCGACACTGGCGGGGGCGAGCCTTCACGGGCTCTGCCCCCGTTGTGGTTCCAAGACCCTGTTCGCGGGCGCCATCCGCCTCGCCGACCGCTGCCGCGCGTGCGGGCTCGATATCGCCGCGATGAACGTCGGGGACGGGCCGGCGGCCTTCCTGATCCTCATCGTCGGCACGATCGTCGCGGTCGCCGCGATCCTCGTCCAGCTCGCCTGGTTCCCGCCCTGGTGGGTGCACCTCGTCTGGCTGCCGGTGATCGTCGGCCTGACCATGCTCGGCCTCCGGCTCGGCAAGGCGGCGCTGGTCTTCCAGGAATATAAGCACGAAGCGCACGAGGGACGGATCGTCAAATGATCCGCCGTCTTCCCCTCATCCCGACGATCATCGTCGCCGCCGCAGTCGCGACCATGATCGGGCTGGGCATCTGGCAGATCGACCGCGCCCGGCAAAAGGAGGCGCTGCTGGCGAGCTACGCCGCGGCCGCGGGCCAGCCGGCGGTCGCTTGGCCGACGATGCCGCTGGCCGGCGAGCCGCCGCTGTTTCGCAAGTCCAGCGCCACCTGCCTGCAGGTCACCGGCTGGCGCCCCGTCGCGGGCGAGAATGCCAAGGGCCGGGTCGGCTACGCCTTCCTCGCCGATTGCCGCACGGGGGCCGAGGGGCCGGGCATGGTGGTCGACGCGGGCTGGTCGGCGAACCCGCAGGCCAAGCCGCAGTGGACCGGCGGCCCGGTCGAGGGCGTCATTGCGCCCGACAAGCAGGCGCGGATGCGGCTCGTCTCGGCGACCGGCCTTGGCGGGCTGGAGGCCAGCGCCCCGCCCTCCCCGGCGATGATCCCCAACAACCATCGCAGCTACGCCTTCCAGTGGTTCGCCTTCGCCGCCATCGCCCTCGTCATCTACCTGCTGGCCGTCGCCAAGAAGGCGAAGGACGGCAAGGCATGATGCAGCTCACCACGCTGCCCAACGGCCTGCGCGTCGTCAGCCGCTTCACCCCCGGGGTCGAGACCGCGGCGGTCGGGCTGTTCGCCGACGTCGGCTCGCGGCACGAGGATGCGTCGGTCAACGGCATCGCGCACCTGTTCGAGCACATGGTGTTCAAGGGGGCCGGCGGTCGATCGGCGCGCGACATCAGCGAGGCGATCGAGGATGTCGGCGGCGACCTCAACGCGTGCACCGAGCGCGACGGCACCAGCTTCACCGCGAGCGTGATGGCCGAGCATCTCGGCCTCGGCATCGAACTGGTCGCCGACCTAGTCCAGCGCCCGCACTTCGAGGCCGCCGACCTCGTCCGCGAGAAGCAGGTGGTGCTGCAGGAATTGGGCGAGGCGCGCGATACGCCCAACGACATCATCTTCGACGAATTGTGGGCCGCGGCCTATGCCGACCAGGCGCTGGGCCGGTCGATCCTGGGCGAGGAAGCGACGGTCGAGGCGGTCACACGGCAAGCACTCGATGATTGGCGCGAAACCCATTATCGCGCCGGCGGCCTGATCCTCTCCGCGGCCGGAAAGGTCGAACACGATCAACGGGTGGCGCTGGCCGCTGAGCATTTCGCCGATCTGCCGACCGGCGCGGCGGCCGGGCATGACCCGGCAAGCTTCACCGCGGGCGCGCGGATCGGGCGGACGCCGAGCGACCAGGCGCACCTGACCCTGGCCCATGGCGCGCCGGCCGCCACGGCGGACGATTACCTCGCTGCGCGCCTGTTCGCCGACGTGGTCGGCGGGGGCATGTCGTCGCGCCTGTTCCAAGAAGTACGCGAGGAGCGCGGGCTGGCCTACAGCGTCTACTCGGTCGTCCATCCCTTCGCCGACACCGGCCTGTTCTACACCTATGCCGCGACCGCCAAGCGCCAGTCGGCCGAAGCGGCGCAGCTGATCGACGCGGTCATCCGGCAGGCGGCGAGCAACGCCAGCGAGCGCGAGGTGGCGCGGGTCAAGACGCAGGCGCGCGCGGGCCTGCTGATGTCGCTGGAAACGCCGTGGGGGCAGGCGAGCTATGCCGCCCGGCAGTTGGCGGTTCACGGCCGGCTGGTCGATCCGGCCGAGGTGCTCGACAAGATCGCGGCGGTCACCGTCGACGAGGTGCGTGCCGCGGGCCAGCGCATGGTCGACGGCGGCGCGGCGCGCGCAACCATCGGCGTTCCGGCGGTGCGCGCGGCGTGAGCGATCTGGCCGACCTCAAGACCATCGTCGCCGAGCCGTGGGACGATTGGGCGCTGGTCGACAGCGGCCACGGGCGCAAGCTGGAGCGCTACGGCCCGGTCCGCGTCATCCGCCCGGAACCGCAGGCGATGTGGGCCCCGGCCAGCGACGACTGGCAGGCCGACGCGACCTTCGTGCCCGGCAGCGACGAGGATGGCGGCGGGCGCTGGCAGGTGCACGGCCGCGTGCCCGAGACGTGGCCGCTGGCGCGCGGCAACACCCGCTTCCACGCCAGCCTGACGCCGTTCCGCCACCTCGCCTTCTTCCCCGACATGGCTCCGCAATGGGACTGGATGCGCGCGCGTCTGGGCGACGGCGACGAGGCGATGAACCTGTTCGGCTACACCGGCGTCGGCACGCTGCAGCTGGCCGATACCGGCGCGCGCATGGTCCATGTCGATGCGTCGAAGAAGTCGGTCGACGGCGCGCGGCGCAACGCTGCGCTGTCGGGCATGGAGGGGCACCCGATCCGCTGGCTGGTCGAGGATGCCGCCAAGTTCACTGCGCGCGAGGTGCGGCGCGGCCGTCGCTACGACGGCATCATGCTCGACCCGCCCAAGTTCGGGCGCGGCCCGACCGGCGAGGTGTGGCGGCTGGAGGAGCATCTGGCCCCGCTGCTGGCCGATTGCGCCGCGCTGCTCGACGCCAATAGCAAGTTCCTCGTGCTGACGGTCTACGCGGTGCGGATGAGCGCGCTCAGCATCGGCGAGTTGATGCGCCAGCTGACCCAGCATCTCGGCGGGTACGTCGAGTGCGGCGAAATGGCGGTGCGCGAGGAAGCGCGCGGCCTGCTGCTCCCGACGGCGATTTTCGCGCGGTGGACTAGGTCCTAGCCGCCCGGATCGCCGCGCCCGTTACGAACGGCGCGCCGGCGAGGATGAAGAGGGCGGTGGCGGCTTCGAGCTTGAGCGCTGAGGCGCCGTCCGCCCCCGTCGCGGCGGCCCCGAAAATTACCAGCGGTACGGCCAGCGGCAGAAGCAGGATCCCGCCGAGCGAGGAAGCGCGGCCGAGCCCCGCGGTCAGCGCCGCGACCGCCACCGCGAGCGCGGCGAGCGCGGGCGTGCCGATGGCGAGCGAGACGGCGGTGCGCAGCGTCGCGTCGGGATCGAGCCCGACGAGCGCGCTGGCCGGAAACAAGGCGATCAGCAGCAGCGGGCCGAACGACAACCAGTGGGCGAGGATCTTGGCGGCGGCAACGGCTTCCTCGCTTGTTCCCGCCAGCGCCAACTGGTCGAGGATGCCGTCGGCGCGGTCGGGCTCGACCAGCCGCTCGATCGGCAGCAAGGCAGCGGTCAGCGCGGCGATCCACAGCGCCCCCGGGCCGATCCGCGCCAGCAGCTTGGCGTCGGGCCCGATGGCGAAGGGGACGATCGCCGCGACGATCAGGAAAAAGACCATCGGCAGCCACGCCGCGCCGGTCAGCGCGCGCTTGAGGTCGCGCCAGACGAGCGCGCCGATCATGCCCCCATCTCCTTGACCTGCCAGTCGCCGGGCAGCGGCAAATGACTGGCGGCGAGCACCCCGCCGCCCGCCGCGCGGTGGGTGGCGAGCGCATGCTCGAGGCAGGCCGCGCCGTCGCGATCGAGGCCGTTCAGGGGCTCGTCGAGCAGCCACAAGGGTGCGCCGCTGGCCATGACGCGGGCGAGCCGGGCGCGGCGGGCCTGGCCGGTCGACAGCAGCCGCACGGGCACCTCGGCCAGCCGGTCGAGTTCGAAGACGGCCATGGCGGCGTCGAGCTTCGGCCCCTTCCAGAACGCCAGCGCGGCGCGCAGGGGAAGCTCGCGATCGAGCGCGAGATCGTCGTTGGCGAGCGCCGCGGCGGCGCGCTCGACCGTGCCCGCGTCCGCTCGCAGCAGGCCCGCGACGAGGCGGATGAGGCTGGACTTGCCGCAGCCGTTGGGACCGGTGAGCAGCAGCCCGCCGCCCGGCGCGATGGCGGCGTCGAGCCCTTCGAACAGCAGCCGCCCGCCGCGGACCAGCGCCACCCCCTCGAGCCGCAGCAGGCTCATTCCATGGCCTCGAGCGCGTGCATGTCCTCGTCGGAAAAGCCGAAATGGTGGCCGGCCTCGTGGATCAGCACGTGGCGGACGAGATGCTCGAGCTCGTGCCCGTCCTCGATCCATTCGTCGAGGATGGCGCGGCGGAACAGGCGGATGCGGTCGGGCATCGTGCCCGAATGCTCGACGCTGCGCTCGGCGATGGGGATGCCCTCGTAGACGCCGGTGAGGTCGAGCGGATGCTCAATGCCCATCTCGGCCAGCAGCTCGTCCTCGGCAAAATCGTCGACCTGGAGCACGACGTCTTTCAGATGCGTCGCGAACGGCTCGGGCAGCGCGTCGAGCGCGGCGCGCGCGATCGCCTCCATCTCCGCGGCGGTCGGGGCATGGTCGAAGCGCCTCATCCCGCCGGTCTTAGGGGTGCTTGTGCCTGCCGCCAAGCGTCCCTAAAGGGTCGCGGTCCTTTCAGGATTGCGGAGCGGTGGCCGAGTGGTCGAAGGCGCTCGCCTGGAAAGTGAGTATACGGC
>CAZKCD010000073.1:0-8696 GCA_964551235.1 uncultured Sphingomonas sp. | reverse complement strand
AACAGTCTTTAGAAAGGGATACAGGATGCGCTTTCATTTCAATCGCGGGTTCGACCGCGCCTTCGGCGATCGTCGGTTTGCCGGACCAGGTTTCTTTAGTTTCGACCCCGGCGATTTCCGGTTCGAGTTCGGCGAGGGGCCGGGCGGGCGCGGCGGGCATCGTCGCGGGGCGCGACGGCGCAAGTTCGACAGCGGGGAATTGCGACTCGTGCTCCTCAAGCTGCTCGCCGACCAGCCGCGGCACGGCTATGAATTGATCAAGGCCCTCGAGGAAATGACCGGCGGCGATTACGCTCCGTCGCCAGGCGTGGTCTATCCGACGCTGACGTTGCTCGAGGAAATGGGCTTTATTGCCGAGCGCAAGTCGAAGGACAGCAAGAAGGTGTTCGAAGCCACCCCCGAGGGGCTGGCGCATCTCGACGAGCTGGCCGGTGAGGTGGATGCCCTCTTCGAGCGGATCGACGGCTATGCCGAACAACGCCGCAAGCACCAGCGCCCGGAGATCGGCCGCGCCATCGGGAACATGATGCATGCGCTGAAGAACCGGGTCGCGCGCGACGGCTGGAACGACGAGTTGCTGGCGGAAGTGGTCGATATCCTCGACGAGGCGGCGAAGAAGATCGAGCGCGCGGGCTAGGCGCGCTCGCGGCGTTTCCGCTCGAGCACGCGCTGGTAGAGCTTCAGCACCGCCGAATTGATCGTGTCCCAGTCGCGCGTTTGCGCGTAGGCGAGTCCCGCCTCGCCATGGCGGCGACGAAGGTCGGGGTTGTCGGCATAGGCCTTCAGCGCCGCGCCATATTGGTCGAGATCGGTCGGATCGACCAGCGTGCCGTTCACCCCGTCCTGGAGCAGGCTGTTGGTCCCGGTCGCCGCCGCGGCGATGACCGGGATCGCGCAGGCCATGGCTTCCTGCGTGACGTTGCCGAACGCCTCGGTAATCGACGGATTGAGGAAGACGTCGCTGCTGGCCAGCGCGCGGCCGAGGTCGTTGCCGGTTTGCATGCCGACGAAGACGGCATCCTCGGGCAGGTGCTCTTCGAACCAGCCGCGCGCCGGGCCGTCGCCGATGACCAGCACGCGCGTCTTCACGCCGCGCCGGTCGGCGGCGGTGATGGCGTCGGCGAATACGTCGAGCCCCTTTTCCATCACGATCCGGCCGAGAAAAGCGACGACCATCTCCTCGTCGCCGATGCCGAGTGCGCGCCGCCAGTCGAGGTCGCGGCGGCCGGGATTGAACTGGTCGGTGTCGACGCCGCGGCTCCAGATGGAGATGTCGCGGTTCATCCGTTGGGCGCGCAGCACCGCCGCGGTGGATTCGGCGGGCGCGACGATCGCGTCGCAGCGGTTGTAGAAGCGCCGCAGGATTCCGCGCACCGCCGGCTCCGCCCATTGCAGGCCGTAATATTGAAGATAGGTCTCGAAGCGGGTGTGCACCGAGGCGACCGCCGGGATGTCGCGCGCGCGGGCCCAGGTCAGCGCGCGATGGGCGACGATGTCGGGGCTGGAAAGATGGACGATGTTCGGCGCGAATCGTTCAAGATCGTCCTGCGCGGGCCCCTTGAGGCGCTTCGGCACGCGATATTCCGGGCGCCGCGGCACGGCGAAGCTGGGCACGTTGACGAGGTCCCCAGTCGCCGGAAACGCCGGCCTGTCGACCACGGGGGAATAGACCCGGACTTGGGCCCCTTGCCGCAACAAATAGCCGACCAGGCGGTTCAAGGCCTGGTTCGCGCCATCGCGCACGTAATTGTAGTTGCCGGAAAACAGGGCAATGCGGAGGTCGGACGCGTCAATCACCCGAGCGGTCTTAGCGAGGCCCGGGGCAAAGGCAAAGGAGGCCACCGACCGATGCCCGATCCGACCAAGGCCTGCTTCGCGCCCGCCGGATCGGTCGATCCGACGTTGCTGTTGCTGGGGAGCCTGCCGGGCGAGCGGTCGCTTCGGGAAGGGCAATATTATGCGCATCCCTCCAACCAGTTCTGGCGGCTGCTCGGCGCGGCGATCGGGTCGGGACTGGCGGACCTGCCGTACGAGGCGCGGTTAGCCGCACTCGCCGATCGCGGCATTGCGTTGTGGGACGTCGTCGCCACTGCGCGTCGGCGCGGGAGCCTCGACGGCGCGCTCCGCTCGGTCGAGGCCAACCCGCTGCGCGATTTCGTTCGCACCCACCCTGCGCTCCGCGCAATCGGCTTCAACGGCAAGGTGGCCGCACGGATCGGCCGGAAGGCGCTGGGCGACGTGCCTGGGGTTACGCTACTCGACCTGCCGTCCTCCAGTCCCGCCTACACGCTCGGGTTCGACGCGAAATATGAAGCGTGGAGCGCGCTTGCCGCCTTTGCATCGCGCGCCTGATCGGCCATGAAGGTCGCCATGAGCGACGACAATGATCAAGCCCTCTCGATGGTCGACGAGGCCTTGGTGGCGGGCAACATCGCCAACACCAACGGCCTTCTGGTGATCCTTGCCAAGCTGGTCGCCAAAGGGGTGTTCGACAAGGACGATCTCAAGGCCTTTTCCGACAGCTATTCGAAGCCGCTCGACCATGAAGGCATGCGCGAGAACGAACTGGTCGGCCAGATGCAGGACCAGATGGAATCGACGCTTGCCGAGCTGATGCGCTACCTCGCGGAACACGGCTGAGCGATCTCCGTGCTCGACCATCTCGACCGGCTCGAAGCGGAGAGCATCCATATCATCCGCGAAGTGGTCGCCGAGACCGAGCGTCCGGTCATGCTCTATTCGATCGGCAAGGACAGCGCGGCGATGCTGCACCTGGCGCGAAAGGCGTTCGCGCCGGGACCGCTGCCCTTCCCGCTGCTACACATCGACACGACCTGGAAATTTCGCGCCATGTACGCGCATCGCGACGCGGTGGCGGCGATGCCGGGTGTGCGCCTGCTCGTGCACACCAATCCCGACGCCGCGATGCGCGGGATCAATCCGTTCGACCATGGAAGCCTGCACACCGACGTTTGGAAGACCCAAGGGCTTCGCCAAGCGCTCGACGCCGGAAAATATGACGCGGCCTTCGGCGGCGCGCGGCGCGACGAGGAGAAGAGCCGAGCCAAGGAGCGCATCTTTTCCTTCCGCTCGGCCAGCCACGAATGGGATCCCAGGAAGCAGCGGCCCGAACTGTGGAATTGCTACAACGCGCGCCGAAACCCGGGCGAGAGCATCCGCGCCTTTCCGCTGTCCAACTGGACCGAACTCGACGTGTGGAGCTACATCGCCCGCGAAAATATCCCGGTCGTGCCGCTCTATTTCGCGGCGGAGCGTCCGGTGGTCGAGCGCGACGGCCTCCTGCTGATGGTCGATGACGAGCGCTTCCGCCTGCGTCCCGGCGAAGAGCCGATGATGCGCCGGGTCCGGTTCCGCACGCTGGGCTGCTACCCGCTGACGGGCGCGGTCGAGAGCGAGGCGGCGGACCTCGACGCGATCATCGCCGAAATGCGCGCCAGCCGCTCGTCCGAACGGCAGGGCCGCGCCATTGATCATGACAGCGCCGGGGCGATGGAGCGCAAGAAGCGCGAGGGTTATTTTTGATGGGCCGCTCGTTGCTGCGCTTCATTACCTGCGGCAGCGTCGACGACGGCAAGTCGACGCTCATTGGCCGCCTGCTGTACGATCTCGGCCAAGTGCCGGACGACCAGCTCGCAACGCTGGAAGCGGACTCGCGCAACGTCGGCACGCGGGCCGGCGCGACCGACTACGCCCTGCTGGTCGATGGCCTCACTGCCGAGCGCGAGCAGGGCATCACGATCGACGTCGCCTACCGCTACTTTTCCAGTCCGAACCGCAACTTCATCGTCGCCGACTGCCCGGGCCACGAGCAATATACGCGCAACATGGTGACCGGCGCCTCGACCGCCGATGCCGCCGTCATCCTGCTCGACGCGACCCGCGGGGTGCTGACCCAGACGCGGCGGCACGCCTTCTTGTGCCATCTCCTCGGTATCCGGGATGTCGCGCTCGCGGTGACCAAGATGGACATGGCGGGGGACGACGAGGCGGTCTTCCGCCGCCACGCGACCGACTTTGCCGCGGTCGCGGCCGACATCGGGATCGCCAATGTCACCGCCATCCCCTTGTCCGGCGTGCGCGGGGACCATGTCGTGGCGCGGTCGGCCACGATGGGCTGGTACGACGGACCGACGCTCGCCGAATGGCTGGACACGGTCGAGGCCGACCGCGGCGAGGGCCAGGCGCTGCGTCTGCCCGTGCAGGGTGCGATCCGGCCCGACAGCCAGTTCCGCGGCGTCAGCGGGCTGATTTCCGCCGGCACTGCCGCGACGGGCGAACGCGTGCGCATTCTGCCGTCGGGCAAGACGACGACCATCGCCCGCGTGCTCGTCGGCGACAGGGACGTCGCGTCCGCGCCGACCGGCCAGTCGGTGACGCTGACCTTCGCCGACGAGGTCGACTGCTCGCGCGGCGACGTCGTGGCCTCGGCCGACGATCCGCCGTCGGTGGCCGACCAGTTCGAGGCGTCGATCGTCTGGATGGACGAGGAGGCGCTTTTGCCGGGCCGCGCCTACTGGCTTAAGTTGGCCACGCAGACGGTCTCGGCGACGGTCCAGCCGCCCAAATATGCGGTCAACGTCAACACGTTCGAGAGGCTGGCGGCCAAGACACTGGAGCTCAACGATATCGGCGTCGCGGAAGTCTATTCCGACCGACCGATCACCTTCGAGGCCTATGCCGCCAATCGCACGCTTGGCGGTTTCATCCTGATCGACAAGCTGACCAATGCGACCGTGGCGGCCGGCATGATCCATTTCGCGTTGCGCCGGGCGCAGAACATTCACTGGCAGGCGCTCGACATCTCGCGCGACGCGCACGCGCGCTTGAAGGGCCAGAAGCCCAAGGTCTTGTGGTTCACCGGCCTGTCGGGCGCCGGCAAGTCGACCATCGCCAACCTTGTCGAAAAGAAGCTGCACGCCATAGGGCGACACACCTTCCTGCTCGACGGCGACAATGTGCGGCATGGGCTCAACAAGGATCTCGGCTTCACCGACGCTGACCGGGTCGAGAATATCCGACGGGTGGGCGAGGTGGCCAAGCTGATGGCCGACGCGGGCCTGATCGTGCTCACCGCCTTCATTTCGCCTTTCCGCGCCGAGCGCGACATGGTCCGCGCCATGCTGCCCAAGGGCGAGTTCGTCGAGATCTTCGTGGATACGCCGCTCGCCGAGGCGGAAGCGCGCGATGAGAAGGGCCTGTATGCGAAGGCGCGGGCCGGCGCGCTGAAGAATTTTACCGGAATCGACAGCCCTTACGAGGCCCCCGAGGATCCCGAGATTCGCATCGACACGACGACCATCGATGCCGAAACCGCGGCGTCGAACATCGTCGAGTGGCTGATGGGGCGATAAAAGGCGCCGTCCTCGGATAGTCGAAATGTGCCCCGCACATTCCGAATATTGTCACCATTCCTCGCTTGTCCCCCGGACAAGCTGCGTGATGTCACCAATCTTCGAGATGTGCCCCGCACATTCCCAATATTGGTGACCCCTACGGGAATCGAACCCGTGTTTCAGCCGTGAGAGGGCCGCGTCCTAACCGCTAGACGAAGGGGCCATGCATATGGCGCGGCGGCGATATGGTCGCTGGAACGCGGCTAGTCAATTGCGTTGACGCCGCCCGCGCATGGCGCGATGCTGTCCGGCGCGACGCAACCGGGGGAACACGTGCTTTCAATGCCATGGGCGGCACCGCGATGCTGATTGCCCAGATTACCGATCTCCACATCGGCTTCGATCGGGACAACCCGCACGAACTCAACGTCCGCCGGGTCAACATGGTCATCGACCAGCTGAACGACATGGCGGGCAAGCCCGACCTGCTGGTCGTGAGCGGGGACCTGGTCGAGAATCCCGATGACGACCGGGCGTATCGCCACATGGAAGCGCTGGTGAAGCGCTGGCAGGGGCCGATCGTCTGGGCGGTCGGCAATCACGACAGCCGCGCAGGGTTCCTCAAGGTCCTGCCCGAGGTGCCGACCGACGAGAATGGTTTCATCCAGTATGAGCATGAGCAGGGTGGGCTGCGCTTCCTGGTCGTCGACACGCTCGACCCCGGGCGCCATGGCGGGATGGTCTGCGAGCAACGGGCCAAGTGGCTCCGCAACCGGTTGCGCGAGAAGAAGGAGGTGCCCACGGTCGTCGTGATGCATCACCCGCCGGTCGACACGGGGATCGCGTGGATGAGCGCGCTTTCGCACGAGGAATGGGTGCAACGGGTCGAGGCGGTGCTGCGTCCGGCGAAGCAGGTCGTTGCCATCCTGTGCGGGCACGTCCACCGGCCGATCGCGACCGGCTTTGCCGGGAAAAGGCTGGTGGTGGCGTCCTCGACGGCGCCGCAGGTGGCGCTCGATCTCGACGACGTCGATCCGCTTCATCCCGATGGGCGCGCGTTGATCATCGGCGACGCGCCGGGGTTCGCGCTGCATTTCTGGGACGGTAAGACCCTGCTCAGCCATTTCGACATTGCCGGCCCGCGCAACATCATCGCCAGCTACAACAGCAACCTGCAGCCGATGATGAAGGCGTTTATCGCCGAACGCGGGACGGGTTAGGCCCTAGCGGAAATTGTCCGCGTACGCCTGGATCTTGAGCTTGACCGGGCCGGCCGGCACGACGTGCGTTTCCAGCCCGTTGCGCGCCGCATAGGCCAGCGCGTCTTCCTTGGTATCGAATACCAGCCGCACCTGCGTCTTCGTGTCGCCCGATCCGGCCCAGCCGGTCAGCGGGTCGGGGCGCTGCGCCTCGGTGCGTTCGAACTCGAGGCTCCAGCGGCCGGCCTTGGCCTTGCCCGACTGGGTGGTCTTGCGCTGTTCCTCGATGATGCGGGCGATGGTCATGGATTGGCCTCTGACCCGACACGCGCGCCAAATCAAGAGCCCGATGCGCGCTTGGTCTTCAAAGTGGGCGGGGCCGAGGCGGGATCGTCGGGCCAGGGATGCTTGGGGTAGCGCCCGCGCATCTCCTTGGCGACGTCGCGCCAGCTGCCCGCCCAGAAGGCGGGCAGGTCCTTGGTGGTCTGGATGGGACGATGCGCCGGGCTGGTGATTGCCAGTGTCAGCGGGACGCGACCGCCGGCGACCGAGGGATGATCCCTGAGGCCGTAGAGCGCCTGCGCGCGGACCTCGACGGTGGGCCCGCCGGGTGCGCCGTAGTCGATCGGGTGCGCCGAGCCCGCGGGCGAATGGAAATGCGTAGGGGCGAGCTGGTCGACCTTGCGCCGCGCGTCGTAGCCGAGCAAGCCGTCCATCGCCTGCGCCAGCGCGCCGCCCGGCAGGTCGAGTTCGCGGCGCCCGGCGAGCATCGGGGCCAGCCAATCGTCGAGGGACGCGAGAAGCGCCGAGTCGCCGAGGTCGGGTATCGTGTCGTCGGACAGGCGGGCGAAGGCGGCCCGGTAGCGCAGGGCGGCGGCATTCTCGCTCCAGGGCAGGATGGCGAGGCCGTAACGACGGATCGCATCGACCAGTCCGGCTTCGACCGTCGCCGCATCGGGCTTGGGGTCGGGGGCCGCGGTGAGCGTGAAGCTGCCCAGACGACGCCCCCTGGTTGCGACGATGCGCTTGCTGGCGGGATCGAACCTGGCTTCGCGGAAATCGACGATGCGTTCGGCGTACAGCGCCTCGATGTCGGCCCAGTCGATCGCGGCGGCGCTCATGATCCGCGCGCCGGACGCGGCCCCCGCGACCTCGGCGATGGCGAGCCATTCGCTGCTGGCCAGAGGACTTGCGGGGTCGAGCCGGAAGCCGCGACCGCCGACCGACTGCCATTGCTCGCCCGAGGCGTCGCGGCGGCGGGCGAGGCGGTCAGGAAAGGCGAGGGCGATCGCGCGGGCGAGACCGTGTCCCCCGCCGCCGCCGGCTCCGCCGGCCCGCTCGGCCCAACGTCGCGCCATCGACCGGGCGCCCTCCGCGCGTGGCCCCTTTTCAGTGCGCCAGCGACGGTGACGAAGCTCGAGATCAGGATCGTTGCCGCCGATCCCGCGCTCCGTGAGCAGGGCGGCGACGTCGGCCGCTGCGCGGGCGATGCCGAGGTCGGCGGCGGCAAGCATCATGTGCGCGAGGCGCGGCTCCATCGGCCAGCCGGCGATGGCGCGGCCATGCGGGGTCAGCGCGCCCTCCTCGTCGAGCGCGCCCAGCCGCATCAGCCGCTCACGCGCCTCGGCCAGCGCGGCGGCCGGGGGTGGATCGAGGAAGGGAAGGCGCGTCGGATCGGCCTCGCCCCACAACAGGCAGGTCAGCAGCAGGCTCGACAGGTCGGCCTCGAGGATCTCGGGCGGATCGTGCGGGGGGAGGGAAGCGGTAGCCGCCTCCTCCCACAAGCGGATGGCGACGCCCGGCCCTTGGCGGGCGGCACGTCCGGCGCGCTGGGTGACCGCGGCCTGGCTGGCGCGTTCGGTGACGAGGCGGGTGAGCCCGGCGCCGCGATCGTAGCGGGGACGGCGAGCGAGACCGCTATCGATCACACTGCGAACACCATAAGCGGTGACGCTCGTCTCCGCGATGCTGGTCGCCAGGATGAGCTTGCGTTTGCCCTCGGGCGCCGGGGCGAGCGCCGACCGTTGCGCGGCCGGATCGACCTGGCCGTGGAGGCGGTGGAGGATGACGTCGTCGGGCAGCGTGCCTAGCGCGGCAGCGGTCCGCTCGATCTCCGCGACGCCCGGAAGGAAGGCGAGGACCG
>CAZKCD010000072.1:0-8735 GCA_964551235.1 uncultured Sphingomonas sp. | reverse complement strand
AGCCACGAATTCATCGTCCTTGCGCCGACCGGCGAGAGCGAAGTCTTCTACGACGCGGCGTTCGAGGAATTTGACTGGGCGCAATCCGACCTGCGCTACGGCGACGCCGACGGCCTCCAGAAGTTGTTCGACCAAGTCAGCGCAACCTATTCGGCCACCGACGAAACCCATGACGAGGATCGCTGGTCGACGGTGCCCGAGGATCGCCGCCGCACCGGCCGCGGGATCGAGGTCGGGCACATCTTTTACTTCGGCACCAAATACAGCCAGTCGATGGGCCTCAAGGTCTCCGGCCAGGACGGCGCGATGGTGACTCCCGAAATGGGAAGCTACGGCATCGGCGTCAGCCGCCTCGTCGGCGCGATCATCGAGGCGAGTCACGACGATCACGGCATCGTCTGGCCCGAAGCGGTCGCCCCGTGGAAGGTCGGCCTCGTCACCATGCGCGGCGACGACGAAGCGTCGATCAAGGCCGCCGAGGACATTTACGCGCGCCTGACCGCGGCGGGGGTCGAGGTGCTTTACGACGACCGCGACGAGCGCGGCGGCGTCAAGCTGGGCTCGATGGATTTGATGGGCCTGCCGTGGCAGCTGATCATCGGCCCGCGCGGCCTCGCCAATGGCGTCGTCGAGCTCAAGAATCGCAAGACCGGCGAAAAAGAGGAACTTTCCATCGACGCGGCTATTCAGCGCCTCGCATGATCCTCAACCGTTACGAACGCATGATCGCCAAGCGCTACCTGCTTCCGGGCAAGGGCGAGCGCTTCATTTTCATGGTCGCCACCATCAGCCTCGTTGCCGTTGCGCTCGGCGTCGCGGCGCTGATCGTCGTGATGAGCGTCATGAACGGCTTTCGCGCCGAGCTGTTCGACAAGAGCGTCAACCTCAACGGCCACGCCATCATCCAGGGCTATGAAGGCCGCCTCGCCGATTGGGAGCCGATCGCGCGGCAGGCGCGGGCCACCCCGGGCGTCGTCTCGGCCAAGCCGCTGATTGAACAGCCGCTGATGGCGAGCGCGAACGGCCGCGTCGAGGGCGTGCTTGTGCGCGGCCAGACGGTGGACGACATCATCGGCAACAAGACGCTCAACGAGAATGTTCGCGCCGGCGACATGCGCTCGATCACGCCGGGCAGCGGTCGCGTCGCCATTGGCGTGCGCCTTGCCGAGCGCCTCGGCGCCGCGCCGGGCTCGGAAATCTCGCTGATCAGCCCCGAAGGCCGCTCGACCCCGATCGGCACCGTGCCGCGCATCGTCACCTACACCGTCGGCGCGGTCTTCGAGGTCGGCATTTACGACTTCGACAGCCAATTCGTCGTCATGCCGATGCAGGACGCGCAGACCCTGCTGATGCTCGGCGACCAGGTCGCGATGATCGAGGTGCAGACCGACGATCCCGACAAGGTCGATCAGATCATGGCGCCGCTTCAGCCGGTGGTCGCGCCGCAGGGCGCCATCATCAGCTGGAAACAGATGAACGCATCGCTGTTCGAAGCCTTGGAGATTGAGCGCGTGGCGATGTTCTTCGTTCTCTCGCTGATCATCCTTGTGGCGGTGTTCAACATCCTTTCGTCGCTGATCATGCTGGTCCGCGCCAAGACTCGCGACATCGCCATCCTCCGCACCATGGGCGCCAGCCGAAACGGCCTTATGAAGATTTACATGACCGTCGGCACCATCATCGGCAGCCTCGGCGTGCTCGCCGGCCTGGCGCTCGGGGCGATCATCCTCTTCTTCCGCGGGCCGATCACGACCGCTTTCCAGTGGGCGACCGGCGCGAACCTGTGGGATCCGTCGGTGCGCTTCCTGACCGAGATGCCGGCCAAGACCGACCCGGTCGAGGTCGCCGTGATCGTCATCGTCGCGCTGCTGCTGTCGTTCCTCTCGACCATCTATCCGGCCCGCAAGGCCGCCTCGACCGACCCGGTGCAGGTGCTTCGCTATGAGTGAGCCCGTCCTCCAGACCACCGACCTCAAGCGCAGCTTCACGCAAGGCGCCTCGACCATCCACGTCCTGCGCGGCGTCAATTTGGCGATCGCCCCGGGCGAGATCGTCGCGCTCTTGGGCCCGTCGGGGTCGGGTAAATCGACGCTGCTCCAGGCGGTCGGCCTCCTCGAGGGCGGCTTCGAAGGTTCGATCCGGATCGCCGGCGAAGAAGTGGCCAAGCTCGACGACGACGGCCGCACCCGCGTGCGCCGCGACACGCTCGGTTTCGTCTACCAGTTTCACCATTTGCTGCCCGACTTCGACGCGCTCGAGAACGTGCTCCTGCCGCAGATCATCCATGGCGCCGAACCCGACGCCGCGCGGACCCGCGCCACCGACCTCCTGACCGCGCTTGGCCTCGGCCAGCGCCTCGAGCATCGCCCGTCCAAGCTCTCGGGCGGTGAGCAGCAGCGGGTCGCCGTCGCCCGCGCGCTCGCCAATCGCCCGCCGCTTGTCCTGGCCGACGAACCCACCGGCAACCTCGACGAAGCCACGGCGGACCGCGTTCTCGCCGAGTTCCTCGAACTCGTGCGCGGGGAGGGGAGCGCCGCGCTCGTCGCCACCCACAACGAGCGGCTCGCCGCCCGGATGGACCGCGTCGTCCGCCTCCACGACGGCGTCCTTCAATGAGGCGTGCGCTCCCGTTCGCCGCCGCGCTCCTGCTCGCGGCCTGCGGGTCGCCCGATCAGGACAAGTTGCCCGACGACCTGTCGCAGGCCGAAGGCGTCGAGCGCCCCGATCCGGTCGTCGAGAATGAACCGGAGCCGGCGCCCGCGCCCGAACCGGACAACGCGACGACGAACGTCAGCGACAACACGGTCGTCGTCGGCGACGATCTCGCCCCCGCGCCGGAGGTCACCGCGCGGCCCAGCTTCGACTGCACCGGCCCCCTCTCGCGGGTCGAGGCGCAGATCTGCCGCGATCCGGAAGTCGCCGCGCTCGATCGTCGCCTCGCCGCCGACTACGCCCGCGCGCTAGACGAAGCGAGCCCCGACCAGCGCCAGCGCCTGACCAACCTTGGCCGCCAGTACATCGCCGACCGCGACCGCTGCACCAGCCGCCCTTGCGTCATCCAGGCCTACCGCTGGTATCGCAAGGACATCGCCACCCTGATGGGCTGGCAGACGCCCTAACCGATTTTGTTGGGGATAAGCGCGGGCCGGGGCCTAGCGACTCGCGTCCACCGCGCCCATAGTCTGTGGCGATGTCCGGCCCCTATGTTCCCCTTCGCGTCTTTTCCTCCTTCACCATGCTCGAAGGGGCGATGGAGCCCAAGGCGATCGCCAAGCAGGCGGCCAAGCTTGGCTTCCCCGCCATCGGCCTCACCGATCGCAACGGCCTTTACGCCGCCATGGCGTTCGGCGAAGCCTGCCTCGGCGAAGGCGTGCAGCCGATCGTCGGAACCACGCTGGGCGTGGCCCGGCCCGCCGACATCGGCCCGGCGGGCACGATCGACACGCTCGTCCTCCTCGCGCAGGACAGCGCCGGCTACGACGCACTCTGCCGCCTCGTCAGCGCCGCCCATCTTGACCGCCCTCTGACCGAGGAGCCGCACGTCCCGTTCGACGCGCTGCGGGACACGCCCGGCCTCATCGCCCTCACATCGGGCCGCGAAGGCGCGCTTGCCCGCCTGCTTGCCGAGGGCCGCCGCGAGAAGGCTGCGCTCTACGCCGGGCGGCTCGAAGCCTTCTTTCCCGGCCGCCTCTACGTGGAGCTCATCCGCCGCAACGATCCCGTCGAGGAAGCCGCCGAGCACGGCCTCATCGACCTCGCCTACGAGCATGACCTGCCGCTCGTCGCCACCAACCCCGCGCAATATGCCGAGCCCAGCTTCCATGCCGCGCATGATGCCATGCTGTGCATCGCCCAGTCGGCTTACATCGATAGCGCCGATCGCCAGACCAGCTCGCCGCACGCCTGGCTGAAGCCCGCCGCGGACATGGAAAGCCTGTTCGCCGACCTGCCCGAGGCGCTGGCCAACACTTCGGTCATCGCCCGGCGCTGCGCCGTCACCGCGCCCAAGCGCCGCCCGATCCTCCCGCGCCTCAGCGACGACGAGGACGAGACGCTGCGTCGCCAGGCGCACGAAGGGCTCGCGCGTCGCCTCGAAGGCCGCGGCGACGAAGATCTCGCCCGCTACCGCGAACGCCTCGATTTCGAGCTCGACGTCATCGCCCGCATGGGCTTCTCCGGCTACTTTCTGATCGTCGCCGACTTCATCCAGTGGGCCAAGGCCAACGACATTCCGGTTGGCCCGGGCCGCGGGTCGGGCGCGGGCTCGGCGGTCGCCTGGGCGCTGACCATCACCGACCTCGACCCGATCGAATTGAACCTGCTGTTCGAACGCTTCCTCAACCCGGAACGCGTCTCGATGCCCGACTTCGACATCGACTTCTGCGAAACCCACCGCGACAAGGTGATTTCCTACGTCCAGTCGAAATACGGCCGCGACAAGGTCGCGCAGATCATCACCTTCGGGCGCCTCAAGGCCCGCGCCGTCCTCAAGGACACCGGTCGCGTCCTGCAGATGAGCTACGGCCAGGTCGACCGCCTCGCCAAGCTTGTCCCCAACCACCCGACCGATCCGTGGACGCTGGAGCGAGCCTTGAACGGTGTCAGCGAACTCGCCGCCGAGGTGAAGGGCGACGCCGACGTCAAACGCCTGTTCGACCTCGCGATGAAGCTCGAAGGCTTGCCGCGCCACAGCTCGACCCACGCCGCCGGCGTCGTCATCGGCGACCGCCCGCTCGACCAGCTCGTCCCGCTCTACCGCGACCCGCGCTCGGACATGCCGGTGACGCAGTTCGACATGAAATATGTCGAGGCGGCGGGTCTCGTGAAGTTCGACTTCCTCGGCCTCAAAACCCTGTCCGTCCTCAAGGAGGGCCAGCGCCTTCTCAGGCTCAAGGGCATCGAGGTCGATTTCGCCGCGCTCACCTGGGACGATCCGGCGGTCTACGACCTGCTCCAGAAGGGCGACACCGTCGGCGTCTTCCAGCTGGAATCCGAAGGCATGCGCCGCACGCTGGCGCAGGTCCGCCCGACCAACTTCGGCGACATCATCGCGCTCGTCTCGCTCTACCGCCCGGGCCCGATGGACAACATCCCCTTGTTCGGCGACCGCAAGAACGGGCGCGCCGAGCTGGCCTATCCGCACCCGCTCCTCGAAGACGTGCTCAAGGAAACCTATGGCATCTTCGTCTACCAGGAACAGGTGATGCAGGCCGCGCAGGTCCTCGCCGGCTACAGCCTCGGCGACGCCGACCTGCTGCGCCGCGCGATGGGCAAGAAGATCCAGGCGGAGATGGATGCCCAGCGTTCGCGCTTCGTCTCCGGCGCGGGCGAGCGCGGCATTCCCGAGCGCAAGGCGAACGAGCTGTTCGACTTGATCGACAAGTTCGCCGGTTACGGCTTCAACAAGAGCCACGCCGCCGCCTACGCGCTGGTCGCCTACCACACCGCCTGGCTCAAGGCGCATCACCCGGCCGAATTCTTCGCCGCCTCGATGAGCTTTGATATCCACCAGACCGACAAGCTGTCGCTGTTCGTCGAGGATATCCGCCGGGCCGGCCTGTCCTGCCTGCCGCCTGACGTCAACGCGTCGGAGGCCGCCTTCAGCGTCGAAGGCGATGCCGTCCGCTACGCGCTCGGCGCGCTCAAGGGCGTGGGCGAAAAGGCGATGGAAAGCCTCGTCGACGAGCGCAAGGCCAACGGCCCCTTCACGAGCCTCGAGGATTTCGCCGCCCGCATCGATCCCAAGATCCTCAACCGCCGCCAGCTCGAAAGCCTCGCCGCCGCGGGCGCCTTCGACAGCCTCAACGACGACCGGCCCACCATCCACGCCGCGGCCGAGACGATCCTCGCCCACGCCGCCTCCGCCCACGACCAGCGCACCAGCGGCCAGCACGGCCTGTTCGGCGGCGGCGGCAGCGCTGACGTCGCGCCGATCCGCCTGCCGACCGACGCCCGCTGGACGCTGGCGGAGCGCATGGCGGCCGAGCGCGAGGCTTTCGGCTTCTATTTCTCCGCCCATCCGGTCGACGCGCAGCGCCACCTGCTGGCCGCGCACAAGGTCCGCAACTTCGCGGACCTGTCGGACGTCGGCCCCGGCGCCGATGGCCGCGCGGGCGCGATGATGGCCGGGCTCGTCGAAAGCGTCCGCTGGCGGACCAGCGCCAAGGGCCGCCGCTACATGATGGCGACCATCTCCGACCCCTCGGGGCAATATGAAGCGACCGTGTTCGACGACGAGCCTTCGGCCGATCTCGAACAGGCCGCCAAGTCGGGCCAGTGCGGCCTGCTGACGGTCGAGCTCGACCGCCGCCCCGGCGACGAAACCCCGCGGGTGACCGTCAAACGCTTCCAGAGCCTCGACGGGCTCGCGCGCCGCACTCGGCTGCAGATGCACCTGGCGATCAACGATCCGGCGCTCACCGCCGCCGTCGCGGCCGAGCTCGCCGGCGCACGCGGCGGCAACGGCATCGTCTACGCGACCGTGCCCGTCAGCGACGCGCGCACCGCGCGCCTGTGCCTCGGCAAGGATTTCGACCTCGACGCCGATCTCGCCATGCGCCTCGAACGGCTGCTGGGCGAGGACCAGGTCGACCTCACCGCTCCGCCCAAGCTCGCGCTCGTCGGCTAACCCGCGTTCCCGACCGGCTCCGGTGCGGTCGCCTCAGGCGGCGGTACGCTTGCGTCCGGCGCGGCCCCGGGCAGGGTCTCGCCCGGGACCGGCGGCTCGGTCGTGCCCTCGATAGGCGCCTCGAGCGCGGTGTCGTCCACCGTGGGCGCGGGCGGGGGAGGGGTCGTCGTCTCATATTCGTCGCCCGGCACCACGGCGGGCTTCTTCACCTTGGGCGGCGCCTTTTGCGGCGGCGCCTTGGTCCCGGCATAGACGCAGGCGTCCAGCCCGTCGCGGGCCACTACGCCGATCCGCGCGCTGATCGAATTGCCGTAGCGGCGCGTGAAGCCCTTGGGCGCAATCGCGCCGCGCTTCTTGGGCAGCGGCAGGACGGCGGCGATCCGCGCCGCCTCCATCGCGCTCATCGCGCTCGCGTCATGCCCGAAATAGCGCATCGACCCGGCGTTGACGCCGTAGGTGCCGATCCCGGTCTCCGCGACGTTGAGATAGACTTCCATGATCCGGCGCTTGCCCCACAGATGCTCGGTCAGGAAGGTGAAATAGGCCTCCAGCCCTTTGCGGAAGTAACCGCCACCCTGCCACAGGAAGACGTTCTTCGCCGTCTGCTGGCTGATCGTCGACCCACCGCGGATGCGCCCGCCCGAGGCGTTACGCTTCGCGGCGTCCTGGATCGCGTCCCAGTCGAAGCCCGAATGCTGGCAGAACTTGCTGTCCTCCGCCGCAATCGCCGCGCGCACCATGTCGCGGTCCATGTCGTCGAGGCTCATCCAGTCCTTGTCCACGACGCGCCCGCCGACGAGGTCGCCGACCATCGTCGCGGTGATCGGCGGCGGCACGAAGCGCAGCACGATCACCCACAGGATCGACAAGAGGAACAGCCACACGACCAGCTTGATGAGCTTGCGGGCGATCCCGCTGCTGCCCCCGCCGCGCGTGCGTTTGTAGGTCGGGATGGTCGCGGTCGATCGTTTCGCCATGCGCGATTGCTAGCGCGGCTCCGCCAAAAGGAAAGGGGGCGGTTCACCCGGCAACCTGAACGCGCGATAAGCTTAACGTCGTGCCGCGCCGCAAACGGGACGAACCGCATTGATTTCCTTTGCTATTCAGCTTGGCGGCAGGCCCGATTGCTAGGGTCGCGCGTTCTCTTCGACGATTGTGTTGAATGTTTCGAAGGAGGTCATCCATGACCCGCAAGTTGTTCCTCATTGCCGGCGTCGCCGGCCTCGCGCTGACCAGCCCGGCGGCCGCGCGCCCCGACAAGGCCGATCGCTTTAATGGCGGCGGCGCCCGCGCCGAGCGCGTCCAGCAGCCGCAGCGCGAACAGCGCGCCGAACGTCCGCAAGTGCAGCGCATCGAACGCGCTCAACGTGCGCAGATGCAGCGCGTCGAACGCGCCCCGCGTCCGGAGCGCCAGCGCATCGAACGTTCCGAACGCCCACAGATGCAGCGCTTCGAACGCGCCGAGCGACCGAAAATTCAGCGCGCTGAGCGCGTCGAGCGTCAGCGCGTCGACCGTGCCGACCGCCCGCGCATCGAGCGCGCCGAGCGTCTCGAACGTAGCGCCGAACGCGTCCAGCGCGTCGAAAAGGCGAAGCGCGCCGAGCGCCGCGAGCTGAACCGCTCCATCCAGCGCCTCGACCGTCGCGGCGACAATCTTGAACGTCGCGCGCTCGCTCAGCGCATCGAGCGCAACGATGACCGTTTCGACCGTCGCCTCGCCCGCGCCGAGAACCGGATCGAGCGCCGCGCGGCTTTCACCCCGAAGGGCTTGCCGCACCTGACCGGCCGCTACGACATGCGCCCGATGCGCGATATGAAGGCGGCGCAGCGCATCCGTTTGGGTGACCGTCTTGCAACTTCGTCCTTCGCCGCCGTTCCCGCCGTCTACGGCACCCGCTACGTCGACACGAACGACTATTACTACCGCTACGACGACGATTACGGTTACGTCTATCGTGTCGACCGCGACAACGGCCTCGTCAACCAGTTGCTGCCCCTGTTCGGCGGCTACAATGTCGGCGATCCGTGGCCGGTTACCTACCGCAGCAGCTACGTGCCGGTGGCCTACCAGCCTTATTATTACGACACGTCGGACTATTATTACCGC
>CAZKCD010000071.1:0-8901 GCA_964551235.1 uncultured Sphingomonas sp. | reverse complement strand
GGGAGGGCAGGGGCTAGAAAGCCGAAAGTCCGGTAATCGCCCGGCCCAGGATCAGCGCGTGCACGTCGTGCGTGCCCTCGTAGGTGTTGACCGTCTCAAGGTTCGCGGCGTGGCGCATCACCTGATATTCGGCGCTGATGCCGTTACCGCCGTGCATGTCGCGGGCGATGCGGGCGATTTCCAGCGCCTTTCCGCAGTTGTTGCGCTTGATGAGGCTGACCGTCTCGGGAATGAGCTCGCCCGCCTCCATCCGGCGACCGACCCGGAGCGCGGCCTGCAGGCCAAGCGTGATGTCGGTGACCATGTTGGCCAGCTTGAGCTGGACCAGCTGGGTGGCGGCCAGCGGCCGACCGAACTGGTGGCGGTCGAGCGTGTACTGGCGGGCGGCGGCGAAGCAGGCCTCGGCGGCGCCCATCGAGCCCCAGCCGATCCCATAGCGCGCGCGGTTTAGGCAGCCGAACGGCCCCTTAAGGCCCTCGACGTTCGGCAGCAGCGCATCCTCGCCGACCTCGACGCCGTCCATCACGATTTCCCCGGTGATCGAGGCGCGAAGCGACAGCTTCTCCTTGATCTTCGGTGCCGACAGGCCCTTCATGCCCTTCTCGAGCACGAAGCCGCGGATCTTGTTGTCGTGCGCTTCCGACTTCGCCCAGACGACGAAAACGTCGGCGATCGGCGAGTTGGTGATCCACATCTTCGCGCCCTTGAGGCGGTAGCCGCCGTCGATCTTCTCGGCGCGCGTGCGCATGCCGCCGGGGTCGGAACCGGCGTCCGGTTCGGTCAGGCCGAAGCAGCCGACCAGTTCGCCCGAGGCGAGGCCCGGAAGATACTTCTTCTTCTGCTCTTCCGACCCGTAGGCATTGATCGGGTGCATCACGAGCGAGGACTGGACCGAGCAGGCCGAGCGATAGCCGCTGTCGACCCGTTCGACCGCCCGGGCGATGAGGCCGTAGCTGACATAGCCCAAGCCCGCGCCGCCATATTCCGGCGAGACGGTCGCGCCGAGCAGGCCGAGCTGGCCCATTTCGCGCATGATCTCGCGGTCGAAATTCTCGTTGAGATAGGCCTCGGTCACCCGCGGCTGGAGCTGCGCCTGGGCGTAATTCTCCGCCGTGTCGCGGACCATCCGTTCCTCGTCGGTCAGCTGGTCGTCCAGCCCGAACGGATCTTCCCAGTTGAAGGCCTTGATGACCGGCTCACCCACGTCGCCATGCTCCCGCAAATCGATTGAATGGCGGCCCTTTAGCGACGAATGAGTGACGGTGCTAGGCCGGGTTGGCCGCCGCCTTGCCGCCGCCGGCACCGCCGAAGCTGCGCTTGAGCGCCAGGGTCACCCCGACGTGCGAGTTACGCTCGCGGAATTCGTTGACGTCGGGGCCAGGAAACGAGCGGTTCGGGAAGGTGAAGTCGCGGCTGCGCAGACCGCGCGTGTCGAACAGATTTTCGACGTTCATGGTCACGGTCGTCCGCTGGCTCGGCCGGTACTCGACGAAAACCGTGCCGAAAATCCCGTCGTTCTTGTTCGAATCGACCTCGTTGGCGCGGTAGAAACTGAACTGGTCACGATCGAACAGGGCGAAGCCGTAAGCCCATTTGCCCGCGTCGCGGCGCAGTTCGACGTTCCATTGCCAGTCGGGATAAAAGCCGCTGAAGCCGCGCTGCTCGCCGGAGATGGGGTCGTTCACCTTGGTATTCTGGACGAGGCCGTTGAACCTGAGGCGCGTGCCCTTGAGGCCGAAGCGTTCCAGCGGGGCATCGATCGCGAGGCTGGCGAACCAGCGCTGGCCGGTCCCGATATTGCCCGGCGCGTCGAAGCAGGACGTGGGATCGCTCTCGTCGCAGATCAGCACGCGATCCTGCAACAGGCTGATGCGGTCGTAACCGGCGTCCAGCTTGACGAGGCCCGTCTTGAATAGGGGATGGTCGATGCTGGCCCGGAATTCCCAAGCGCGTTGCGGCTGGAGATTGGCATTGCCGCCGTTGACGCGGTCGTTGCTGAGCTCGGCCGACGAGATGAAGTCGAAGAAGTCGAGCTGCGCGACGGTCCGCCGCGCGATCAGCTGGGCATGCCAGCCGCCGCCGGGCTTGATGTCCAGCGTCAGGCTGGGCTTGAGGAAGCGTAGCGAGCGGTCGGCGCTCGTGTCCCCGCGCACGGTGAGGTCGGATATCTCGTAGTTGAGCCCGGCGTCCAGCCGAACGCCCTTCGACAGCTGCCGGCCGGCCTTGATCGAAAATTCGGCGCGCTTTTCCTTCACCGTCGCGTCATCGAGCGGCAGGTCGAGCCGGTCGCGCGCGCCGTCCGGCCCGAGCAGGTAGAGGTCGAGACCATAGTCGAGCGTGTTGAGCGCGGCCTCGGCCGCCAGTTCGACCGCAAAACCGCCGAGGTTGGCACGGGTCCAGCTGATCTTGCCGATCGTCTCGTTGCGCTGGCTGTCGGTCGCCTGCTCGAAGCCGCCGATCGTTTCCCCGTCGTCGCGGACCAGCGAGGTGTCGAGCGTCTCGCGGTGGCGGCGGTTGGTCAGCGCGAGAAACTTGATCGCGCCGCCCGCCAGCGGCCGCGTGATGTCGCCGCTCAACTCGTAGCCCGGCGATTTCATCGTCAGGTAGAGGCGGTCGTCCCGTTCCGCGCCGCCGGTAGGATAGACGCGGTTGATCTGGACGAAATCCTCACTCTGGCGCTGGAAGCGCCCGCTGAGGTGGATCGACTTGTCCTTCGCATCCTCCTTCGCCCAGCCGAGCGAGACGTAAGGGCTGCGCGGCCGGTAGTGGTTGAGCTTGCGCCGCTTTTCGACGAGTTCGCCATCGGCAAGGTCGACGATGCGGTCGGTCCCCTCGTCGAAGCGGTCGTTGTTCTGGGTTCCGGCGGCCAGTGTGAAGCTGCTGGTGCCGCGCTTGATGATCGCGCTTGCCTCCAGGTTGGGAACGACCGGGCCGGTCCACTGGCGCGTCAGGCTGCCGGTTACCGTTCCGTCGACGCCGCCTTCCTCGGTGAGAATGATGTTGAGGACCTGGCTCTTGCCGGCATAGTCGGCGCCGAACGCGGTGCCCGGACCGATCTCGACGCGCTTCACCCGATTGGCCGGGATCCGGGCGAGGATCGCGACCAGCGATTCGGCTTTCGAGCTCGGACGCTGGCCGTTGAAGACGATGTTTCCGGCAGCGCCGGCGAACCCGCGCACCTCGTTGTTGCTTTCCTCGATCTGGAAACCGGGAACGCGGGTGGCGATGTCGAGCGCGTTGCGCGGCGCGAACTGCGTGAAGAAGGCCGCGTCATAGCCCGTCGCCCCGGCGGTGACGACCGCCACGCTGTCGTTCGCGCTTTCCGCGGCGGTGGCGATTCCCGGCACGGCCAACGCGAGGCTGGCAAGACTGGCGGAGCGGAGGAAAGTCGACGCGTTCATGGATGACCCCTGTATTACAACACTAATACGCGTAGGGGCTTGGGGCGGGCGGCGCGAGGGCGGCTCGACCAACCGACGAACGGCGGGACGGGCGCCGCGCGTCGCATCGACCAACCGACGAACCGACAGACGGATAGCGTGTAAAGGCTGGCGGAGAGGGTGGGATTCGAACCCACGGTGCAGTTGCCCGCACGCTGGTTTTCAAGACCAGAGCCTTAAACCACTCGGCCACCTCTCCGCTGCCGCTCCCTCTAGCATCGTCTGCGGGCGGGGAAAGAGGCAGCGCGCTCCAGCCAGCGTTCATCCATGCAACGTCAAGGTGATGGAACGTGCGGCATGCGCGACGAACAGGGTGGGCGCGGACGCTGGCGGTTGCTAGCGTCGAGCAATGAAGGAGACGGGTCGGGTGTCAGTGGTTCGCGTAATGACGGTGTCGGCGTTGGTCGCCCTGTCGGGCACCGCCTCGACCCAGGTGCGCGATCCGCTCGCCCCGCTGCCCAACACGCCCGAGCCGGCGGCGACGACCGTCTCCGCGCCGTCCACCACGACGGGACCGGTCGTCATTCACCGCATGGCACCCGCGGCCGTTCCGGGGTTCGAGGGTTACAAACAGGTACTGGCGGCGCATGCCCGCGCGGCTGGGGTCCGCGAGGCGACGATCGCCGCCGTCGTGCCGTATCTCTCGCTCAACCAGACGGTCATGCGGCTTGACCGCGCGCAACCCGGCAACATCGGCAATCCGAATTCGACGCCGCCCTTCGCGCCCTACCGCCGTAGCCATGTCACCAGCGACCTCATCAACCGCGGCCAGGCGAAGTATCGCGAACTGTGGTCCGACCTGTCGCGGGTCGAGCAGCGCACGGGCGTCCCGGCGTCAATCATGCTCGCCATCTGGGGCAAGGAAACCAGCTACGGCCGGATCAAGGGCAATTTCGACATCTTCGACGCACTCGCGACGCTGGCCTACGAAGGTCGTCGCCGCGACCTGTTCGAGGCCGAATTCATCGCGGCGATGAAGCTCATCGACCAGGGCGTTCCGCGGTCGCGCCTGCGCGGCAGCTGGGCAGGGGCCATGGGCCACCCGCAATTCATGCCGACCAACATCCTTCGCCTGCGCGTCGACGGGGACGGAGACGGTAATGCCGATATATGGAACAGTTCGCTCGACGGCCTGGCGTCCATCGGCAACTATCTCCAGAAGGCCGGCTGGCGCGGCGGGATGCTGTGGGGCGTCCCGGTTCGGGTGCCGGCGGCGCTCGATCGGGCGTCGGTTCGCAGCCTGGTGACCGCGCCCAAATGCCCGCGGGTCCATGCGCGGCACAGTCGTCCGCTCCCGTACAGCGAGTGGCGCGCACGCGGGATAGTCCCTCTCGACCGCTCGCTCCGCCCGACCGACTTGGCGACGCTGATCGAGCCGGACGGACCCAATGCCACCGCCTACCTCGTCACCGACAATTATCGGGCCGTGCTCGATTACAATTGCTCGAATTTCTATGCGTTGTCCGTCACCCTGCTGGCCGATGGCATCATCGGGCGCTGACAAGCCTTTCGCACCCTCCTAGGGTCGCCGTTCAACATCTTTCGTGGAGTCGTCCCGACCGTGCTTCGTGCCAGCCTGCTTGCCGCTACGTCCGCCCTTCTGCTCACCAGCGCCGCGCCGGCGGCCGCCCCGCCGTATGAGAGCGCGGCAAAGGTCGCGTACCTGATCGACCTGTCGTCGGGCGCCATCCTTTACCAGAAGAATGCCGACCAGCGCATGCCGCCGGCCTCGATGGCCAAGATGATGACGACCAACGTCGCGTTCGAACTGATCAAGAAGGGCGACCTTACGCTCGAGAAGATGTGCACCGTGAAGCCGGAAACCTGGCAGAAATGGCACGGGCCGCAGGCGGGCTCGACCATGTTCCTGTCCCCGAACGAGCAGGTCAGCGTCGAAAACCTGTTGCACGGCATCGTCACCCTCTCGGGCAATGATGCCTCGGTCGTACTCGCCGAATGCATTGCCGGTACCGAGGAAGCGTTCGCCAACGTCATGAACGATCACGCCAAGCAGCTTGGCCTGACCGGCAGCCATTTTGGCAATTCGAACGGCTGGCCCGACGAGGGACGGACCTACGTCACCGCGCGCGACCTCGCCACCCTGGCCCGGGCGGAAATCGAGAACCACCCCGGGCTCTACAAGAAATTCTACGGCCAGCCGAGCTTCACCTGGGGCAAGACCATGGGGTCGGGCCAGGCGATCACGCAGGCCAACCGCAACCCGCTGCTCGGTCGTGTCGCGGGCGCCGACGGGCTCAAGACCGGCCACACCGATGAGGCGGGGTACGGCTTCACCGGCTCGGCCAGCCAGAACGGGCGTCGCCTGATCATGGTCGTCGCCGGAATCGACAGTTTCACCGGCCGGATCGAAGAATCGGTGAAGCTGATGCAATGGGGTTTCAACGCCTGGCAGACCAAGCCGCTTTTCCAGAAGGGCGCGACCCTTGGCGAGGCGAAGGTCCAGCTCGGCTCGAGCGGCAGCGTGCCGCTGGTCGCTCCGTCCAACATCGCGGTCACGATCCCGGCGGGCGTCCTGTCCAAGGTCACCGGCACCAAGATACGCTACAACGGTCCGCTCAAGGCGCCGATCAAGAAGGGCGATCACGTCGCCGACCTCGTCGTCACCACTGCCGATTCGGGCGAACAGGTGATGCCGCTGGTCGCTGGCGAGGATGTCGCCGAGGCCGGCTTCTTCCGCCGCGCGTGGATCGGGCTGGCGCAGCTGATCGGCCTGGCCTGACGTCATGGCGCGCGGGCGCTTCATCAGTCTCGAGGGCGGGGAAGGGGTCGGCAAGTCGACCCAACTGACCGCCCTGGCCGACGCGTTGCGCGGGCGCGGGCTGTCGGTCGTGGTCACGCGCGAACCGGGCGGGAGCCCCGGGGCCGAAGCCATCCGTCGCCTGCTGCTCGAGGGGGAGGAAACGCGCTGGAACGCCCGCGCCGAGGCATTGTTGTTCGCCGCCGCCCGTTCCGACCATGTCGACAAGACGATCCTGCCCGCGCTCGAACGCGGTGACTGGGTATTGAGCGACCGTTTCCTCGACAGCAGCCTTGCCTATCAAGGCGCTGCCGGGGGATTGGGGATCGACGCGGTGCGTGACCTCCATCGCTTCGGCAGTCTCGATTTCCTGCCCGACCGCACCCTCGTCCTCCAGCTTCCGGAGGCCGAAGCCGGCGCCCGCGCCCGCGTGCGTGACGGCAACGCCGGCGACCGCATCGGTTCGCGGCCGCCCTCTTATCATGCCGCCGTCGACGCCGGATTCCGGACGATGGCCGAGCGTGAGCCGCAGCGGGTGCGGCTGGTCGATGCGACGGGCACGGCACCGACTGTCACCGCGCGCCTTCTTTACGCCCTCGGCGACCTCTTGCCATGATCCGCGGGCATGATGAAGCAATTGGCGATTTCCTCGCTGCCTGGCGTAGCGGCCAGATGCATCATGCCTGGCTGCTGACCGGACCCAAAGGCGTCGGCAAGGCGACCTTCGCCCGGACCGCCGCCCGGCGCCTGCTGGCGGAAGCGGCGGGACCGATGCCCGCCGAACCCGGCCTTGACGTCGACCCCGACCATCGGATCGCCCGGTTGCTCGCCGCCGACAGTCATCCCGACTTCAAGTGGCTCGAGCGGATCCTGAACAAGACGGGGAGCGCGCTGGCCCGCAACATCAGTGTCGACCAAGTGCGCGCGCTCGGCGACCTGTTCGCGGTAACCGCCGCCATGAGCGACTGGCGCATCGTCGTCATCGATGCTGCCGACGATCTCGAGGCCTCGGCCGCCAACGCGCTCCTCAAGATGCTCGAGGAACCGCCCGCCAAGTGCCTCTTCCTGCTGGTCAGCCACGTGCCCGGGCGCTTGCTACCCACGATCCGCTCGCGCTGCCGAGTCCTGGAATTTCCACTACTTGCCGATGACGTCATGGCGTCGGTGCTTGCCGAGCTTGCCCCCGAAACCGCTGCGGACAAACGTGCGGCTCTGGTCGATGCGGCGCAAGGCTCGGTCGGCCGTGCGCTCGATTTCGCCGCGCTCGATCTCGCCCCGATCCGGGCCGAAGCGCTGGCGATCATGCGCGAGGGCGACCCCGACAACATCCGGCGGTCGAAATGGTCGCAGTCGCTGGCCGGCAAGGCCGCGGCGGATCGCTACGCCGCCTTCCTTGACCTGGTCCCGACGTGGATTGCCGAAGAGGCGCGCAAGCTCGACGGGCCGCGGCGGCTCGCCGCGCTCGACGCCTACACGCAGGCGCGCGAGACGAGCCGCCTCGCGCCACGGCTGTCGATGGACCCGGCGGTCACCGCTTTTCGGATGGGCACCATCCTTGCCTCCATTGCCCCCAAGGGCCAGCACGGCTAGGGGCGCGCCATGGGCGAACCCTTCTATCTCACCACCGCTATTTCCTATCCCAACGGGCGGCCGCACATCGGCCACGCCTACGAGGCCATCGCCGCCGACGCGATTGCGCGCTTCAAGCGCGCGCAGGGCTTCGACGTCCGCTTGGTCACGGGCACCGACGAACATGGCCTCAAAATGGTGCAGACCGCCCGCGCGGCAGGTCGCGACACCCAGGAATTCGCCGACGAAATGTCGAGCTATTTCCGTCAGATGTGCGACGATCTCAACATTTCCTATGATGCCTTCGAACGCACCACGAGCGACCGCCACAAGGCCGCCAGCATCGCCTTGTGGGAAGCGATGGCCGCCAATGGCGACCTATATCTCGATCGCTACGAAGGCTGGTATTCGGTGCGCGACGAGGCGTTCTACGACGAGAGCGAACTGGTCGACGGGGAAGGGGGCGCAAAGCTCTCGCCGCAGGGAACGCCGGTCGAATGGACCAAGGAGGAAACCTGGTTTTTCCGCCTGTCCAAGTATCAGGATGCGCTGCTGGCGCTCTATCGCGACCAGCCGGACTTCATTCGCCCCGAAAGCCGCCGCAACGAAGTGATCCGTTTTGTCGAAGGCGGCCTCAAGGATCTCAGCGTCTCGCGCACCAGTTTCGACTGGGGCGTGCCCGTGCCCGGATCGCCCGACCACGTCATGTACGTCTGGGTCGACGCGCTGACGACCTACATGACCGGCGTCGGCTTTCCGGATCGCGACGGGGATTGGGGCCGGTTCTGGCCGGCCAACCTGCACCTCATTGGCAAGGACATCGTCCGTTTCCACACGGTCTACTGGCCCGCCTTCCTGATGTCGGCGAGCCTGCCGCTGCCAAAGCAGGTATTTGGTCACGGCTTCCTGCTCGCCCGCGGCGGCGAGAAGATGTCGAAGAGCGCCGGCAACGTCGTTGACCCGATGGCGCTGGCGCAGCGCTTCGGCGTCGACCAGCTGCGTTACTTTCTGCTGCGTGAAATTAGCTTCGGCCAGGACGGCAGTTACAGTGAGGAAGCGATCGTCACCCGCTGCAACGCCGAACTCGCGAACAGCTTCGGCAACCTCGCCCAGCGCAGCCTGTCGATGATTTTC
>CAZKCD010000070.1:0-8984 GCA_964551235.1 uncultured Sphingomonas sp. | reverse complement strand
CGCGACGATATCGTCGGCAACACGACCCGCGTGAAGGTGGTCAAGAACAAGGTGGCGCCGCCGTTCAAGCAGGTCGAATTCGACATCATGTACGGCGAGGGCGTCAGCAAGGTCGGCGAAATCCTCGATCTCGGCGTGAAGGCCGGCATGGTCGAGAAGTCGGGGGCGTGGTTCAGCTACGACTCGATCCGCATCGGCCAGGGCCGCGAGAACGCCAAGACCTACCTCAAGGAGCATCCCGAGGTGGCGCAGCGGCTGGAGAACGCCATCCGCGGCAAAACCGAGGAAGTGGCCGAGGCGCTGATGGTTGCCCCCGACGCCGAGGACGCCGAATAAATCGTCCCTAGAGCGCCGTCACTCGTCCGTCTTCTACCCGGTAGACCCGGTCGCAGGCGGCGAGGGCGGCGTCGCGGTGCGAAATGAGCAGTACCGTTAGGCCGGGACGGGCTTCCCGGATTGCCTCCAAAATCCGTATCTCCGTCGCGCGGTCGAGCGCGTTGGTCGCCTCGTCCAACACCAAGACGTCGGCATCCTTGTAGAGAGCCCGCGCGATCCCGATCCGCTGACGCTGACCGCCCGACACGCGGATCCCGCGTTCGCCGACGGGCTCGTCGAGCCGGCCCGGATGGGTGTCGACCCATCCATCGAGCGCGGCGAGGCGCAGGACCTCGTCGAGACGCGGGCGGTCGATCGCTCCCTGGCTCGCGAAGGCGATGTTCTCCGCAATCGACGCGTCGGCGAGAAACACCGACTGCGACACGGGCGCCACGTGCGCTTGCCAGGCCGGCAGGCGCGCCGCGTCGAGGGTGGCCGCGTCGATCGTCACCTTTCCGCTGGAAGGCTCGATCAGGCCGATGACGAGATCGCCGAGCGTGCTTTTGCCTCCACCGCTCGGGCCGGTGAGGCCGATCCACTCGCCCTTGGGGATCCGCAGGTTCACGCCTTGGAGCACGGATGAGCCGTCCCCATAGGCGAAGGTCACGTCTTCGAGGGCGATCGCGCGTTCGATCGGCACCGGAATGGGGTTGATGGCACGGGGCATCGGCAGGCGAAGCAGGGCATCGACATCGCCGATCACGCTCGCCGCGCCGCGCATGCTCGTCCATCCGCGATAGAGCTGGTGGGCCAGGGGAAGCAGCCGGACGAACGCGAGGGCGAAGAGGGCCAGGACGGGCAGAATGGCGGTGAGGCCGCCAGCCCGGTCGCTGACCAGGACCACGATGCCAGCAAGGGCGATCGCGCCGACCGCCTCGATCAGGAACCGCGGGGCGTTGGCTAGGACATCGGTGCCGCGCCGTGCATTGACGATGGCGCGGCTGCTCGCGGCGAAGGCCTCGACGAAGGCATCCTGCCGTCCGTCGACGAGAAGGTCGCGGATCGCGCCACTGCTGTCCTGCAGGATGCGAACCTGACGCTCGTAATGGCGGGTCAGTACGGCGCCGTGGCGGGCAAGCGCGCGGGTGAACAGCCGCGACAGCGCGAAGTAGAGCAGTCCGAGTACGACGACGGACGCCGCCGTGGCCACGACTGACACGCTGGAAAGAAGCAGGAGGATGGACCCGCCGACCAGTACGGAGGAAGCGGCCTGCATGACGGGCCAGCCGACGCCGTAGAGCAGCGTGTCCACGCTGTTGAGCGCGGCGACCAGCGCGCTGCTGTGGCGCTCGACATGCCAGCGATAGGGCTGGGCCAAGACGCGCGCATGGACCGCGACACCGATGCGATGGGACATTTCCAGCACCTGCCGCTGCGCCATCATAGACAACGCCATGCGAAGTACCGCGGCAACGGCGACCAACACGCCGAACACCACCGCCCAGGTTGTCACGCCCCAATCCGGCAGGCCGGCGACCCTCGCATCGCCGTCGATCGCCGCAGCGACCAGAGGGGCGACCGCGCCGATCGACAGGAGCTCGGCGAGGCCGGCGATGACGGAGACGGCGACCACGACGACCACCCGTCGATCGAAACGCGGATCGGCCGACAAGCCGATCCGTCGCAGGGCGGCGAACAGGGACGAGGTGTCGGGCATCTCAGTCGAACAATGGTCCGAGCGATGCCAGCGACGGTTCGTGCGTAAGATCGAGGTGGAGCGGGGTCACGCTGACGAATCCGTCGGCCACCGCTTCAAGGTCGGTGCGATGGCCGGCCGTCTCGACCGTCGCCGCCAGCCCGAACCAGTAATAGGGAAAGCCACGCGGGTCGGCACGCTCGACGATCCTTAGTCGGCCGTAATCGCGAAAGCCTTGCCGGCAGACACGGATGCCCTTGACCTCGGCGGGGTCGATCGCGGGGAAATTGACGTTGACGAGCGTTCCCGGCGCCATCGTCTGCGTCATCAGCGTCGCGATGACTTTCTCGGCCCATTGCTCGGCCGCGGCAAAGGGGACGGTTGCGCCCATCCCTTGGCGGGCATAGGCTTGGCTCAACGCGATCGAGGGAACGCCGGCCAGCGCGCCTTCCATCGCCGCCGACACCGTTCCCGAATAAGTCGCGTCCTCGGCCAAGTTCGCGCCGCGATTGATGCCGGACAGGATGAGGTCGGGCGGATTATCCTTCATCAGATGGGCAAGCGCCATCATCACCGCGTCGGTGGGCGTGCCGCTGACCGAAAAGCGCTGGTCGCCGTGGCGGCGCAGCCGGATCGGCTGGGTCAGCGTCAGGCTGTGGCCGGTGCCCGATTGCTCTTCCGACGGGGCGACCACCCACAAGTCATCGCCAAGCCGCGCGGCGACCCGCTCCAGCAAGGCAAGGCCGCGCGCGTCGATGCCATCGTCATTGGTCAGGAGGATTCGCATGCCCGTTGCTATGGGGCATGCCGTCCCGCAAGGGCAATGCTGCGCTCATTTGGCAACAACGGGTGATAAATTGGCATGCCTGCCAGTCAGTTCTTGTTAAGCCCGCGGCCTTTACCTATAGGCCGCGTGGGGATTGCCGACGGACCCGTCAAGTGACGGGAAAGTCTAGTTAATCGCCTCCGGCAGTGACCGGTGGCCCGGTCGCTGCAAAGCGAAGGGCGACGCGTGTGACGGGGAGGGATTGGACCATGGCTACCGCACTCAAGGACATTCACGGACGCTTCGACGAAATCGTTCTGCCCGAGGATTATCGTCCCTCGGACGCGGAAGAGTTCATGAATCCGCTCCACCAGGCCTACTTTCTCGGTAAGCTGAAGGCGTGGAAGGAAGCGATCGTCGAGGAATCCCGCGCCACCATGGCGCAGCTGCAGGTCGATTCGCTGCGGGAACCCGACATGGCCGACCGCGCGTCGAGCGAGACCGACTGGTCGATCGAGCTTCGCACGCGGGACCGGCAGCGCAAGCTCATCTCCAAGATCGATAGCGCCATCCGCCGTCTCTACGAGGGCGAATATGGCTATTGCGAAGTGACCGGCGAACCGATTGCGCTGGCCCGGCTCGAGGCGCGCCCGATCGCGACCATGACTCTCGAAGCGCAGGAAAAGCACGAGCGGATCGAGCGCGTCTCGCGCGACGACTGATCGGCGTTTCTCGGATCGGGAGCTAGCGGGGCGGGCGTCGGCCCGCCCGTCAGCCCTTCATGCGGACATGAAAAAACCGGCCTTCCCTAGTGGAAGTGGCCGGTCAGCTCGTCCTTCAACCGCAACTTTTCCTTCTTCAGCTGATGCAGGAGGATGTCGTCGGGGTGGGGGCGGTGTTCTTCTTCGTTGATGAGCGCTTCCAGCGCGGCGTGCTTCTGTTCGAGGGACTCAGCCTGAGCCTGATTCATCGGAGTCATTCCTTTCCTTGCGTTGGTGGATGACGATCCGGAGTAAATCACGTTTTCCCGCGATTGTCTTCATCCCACCCCTTCGGCTGGCCGCACGCATTTGGCGGGCGGTCGTTGACGCCGGGTGGTGACGCGCCGATTACCCTTCGGTAAGTGCATGAGACGATGAACGACGACGATCCGCGCGCGGTGCTGGAATTGCTCAAGGCCGAGCATCGCCGACTCGACGACCAGATCGAGCAGCTGCGCAGTGATGGCGTTGCCGATCAGCTGGAAATCGCCCGCCTGAAGAAGCGCAAATTGCTTCTGAAAGATGAGATCGCGATTCTGAGCGACCGCATCGTGCCCGACATCATCGCCTGACGAAGCGTCCCGCCGCGGGACTCGCGTCGGACCGGCATGGAGCCACGGATGCACGGCGGGCGTTCCCAGGGGCGATGGATTTTGGCAACATCGGCGACATGGACGAATCGTTCGATCCTCTTGCACCCGAAGCGCGGATTACGCCGCGGCTCGTCGACGCGCTCTACACCGAGGCGATGATCCTCGCCGACGAGGCGCGCGCCTATTTCGATGAGGCCGGTCGCGACGAGCAGAAGGAATTGGAGCCGTTCGCGCGCGTGGGGTTTGCGTGCGAATCGCTGAAGGTGACGACCCGCATCATGCACATCGTCGCTTGGCTGCTGACCCAGCGCGCCATCGAAAGCGGCGAATTGCGCGCGGTCGACGGCAGCCGTCCCGAACGTCATCTCGGCAAGGCCAATGACAGCGATCCGCTGGTCGTCGACCAGTTGCCGCCCGCGGCGCGCCAGCTGATCGCCGCCAGTTCGGAACTGTACGCCCGCGTCAAGCGGCTGGACGAGGGTCAGTTGGCGGACGTGATCCCGCAAAGCCCGGCGCGCGCCTTGATGGGCCGGCTCGAGCGCGACCTCATCTGGAATCGCGACGCCTGACGGCCTAGGGTCGCGGGCGATGCAATCCTTTACCTTCCACCCGGGTCCCGCGCTGCTAAGCGGTCCCGGCTCCGCCGCCGACCTGCCAGCGCTCATGCCCGAAGGCGCGTGCCTGTTCGTCAGCGACGCCGACGTGCTGCGCCTCGGCCTCGCCGACGAGTGCCGAAACGCCTTCGAAGCGAGCGGGCGCGTGGTCGTTGTGTTCGATGCGGTCGAAGCGGACCCCTCGAAAGAGACCCTACTCGCCGCCGTCGAAGCGGGGCGGATCGCCGGCGTCACCCATGTGGTGGGGTTCGGAGGCGGTAGCCCGATGGATGTCGCGAAGCTGGCGGCCTATTTGCTCGGATCGGGGGACGAACTCGATGCGATCTGGGGCGTCGGGCTGGCCACGGGGCAGGGACTGCCTTTGGCGCTGGTCCCGACGACGGCGGGCACGGGCAGCGAGGCGACGCCCGTTGCGGTGATCACCTGTGAGGGCGGCGAGAAGCGCGGCGTCAACGCGCCGGCCTTGATCGCGGAATGGGCGGCACTGGACGCCCGCCTGACGGTAGGAATGCCGCGCCTCCTGACGGCTGCGACTGGGACCGACGCGATGGTCCATGCGGTCGAGGCGTATACGTCGGCGCGCGCGAAGAATCCGATCAGCGACCTCTACGCCCGCGAGGCGCTCCGCCTGCTGTCCGCCAACTTGTTGACGGCCTGCGAGCATCCCGACGATCTCGATGCGCGCTCGGCAATGTTGCTTGGCGCGCATCTGGCAGGATTGGCGTTCGCCAACGCGCCGGTCGCTGGGGTGCATGCCTTGGCCTACCCGCTGGGTGGCCTGCACCACCTGCCACACGGCCTCAGCAATGCGCTGATGCTTCGCCCGGTCTTGCAGCATAATAGCGTGGCCGCGCGGGAATATTACGCCGAACTGGCCGAGATCGTCGATCCGGCATGCGCGGGGCAGGGTAGCCAGGCGCGATGCGCGCGGCTGATCGACCGATTGGACGAGTTGGCGCTGGGGAGCGGACTGGCGCTGCGGCTGCGCGACCATGGCATCGGCGAGAACGACATTCCGATGCTCGCCAGCGAGGCGATGAAGCAGCAGCGGCTGCTTGTGAACAATCCGTGCCCCATCGACGAGGCCGACGCGCGGCGGCTCTATGAGGCGGCGTGGTGAGCCAGCGCGATCCGCCCCGCGGCCGCGATGCCTACGCGTACGCGACCACTATCAGCACGCGCTGGGCCGATAACGACGCCTACGGCCACGTGAACAATACGGTCTATTATGCCTGGTTCGATACGGCAGTGAACGAATGGCTGATCGGGCAGGGCCTGCTCGACGTGGCAGTCGGCGACCCGATCGGCTTGGTGGTCGAGACCGGCTGCCGCTACTTCGCGCCGCTCGAATATCCCGGGGAAGTCCACGTGTTGCTGGGCATCGAACGATTGGGAACCAGCAGTGTCACCTATCGCCTCGGGGTGTTTGCCAAGGGCGCGGCGAGCGCGGCGGCGGAAGGCCACTTCACGCACGTCATCGTCGACCGCGCCAGCCGGCGACCGGTGCCAATTCCCGCCAATTGGCGCCGGGCCTTCGCCGCGCTCATGCCTTGAGCCGGTAACCGACCGCGGGTTCGTTCAGGATGAGTCGCGGCGCCGCGGGGTCCGCCTCGAGCTTCTGGCGCAGGCCGCGGACGGCCACCCGCAGGTAATCGACCTGTTTTTCCTGCGCCGGCCCCCATGCCGCGCGCAGCAGGTGGCCGTGGCCGAGCACCCGATCGGGATATTTGGCGAGTTCGGCAAGGACCCGATATTCCTTCGGCGTGAGGCGGACCTCCTGTCCATCGCGGGTGACCAGGCGACGCGCGAGGTCGATCCGCACCCCATGCGCTTCGACCGGCGTGTCCTCCGACTCGCCGCCGACGTCGATGAGGTTGCCCAGATACGCCCGCAGCCGCGCCACTTGCGCCCCGACGTCGCCAAGCGCTTCCCGATCGCCGCCTGCACGGCGCGCCTTGTCGAGGGCGCTGGCCATGCCGTCCAGAACGGGCTCGATGTCACGGCTGACCGTGGCAAGCAGCGAGGACCGGATGCGGTTGCGTTCGGCCTTCTCGCTGGCAGTTACCGCCTCGTCCTCGAGACGGCTGCGGTCGAGTGCCAAGGCGAGCTGGTCGAGAAGGCTGTCGAGCAACGCCGAGTCGCCTGCGAGGGCGACGGGCCGCCCATCCTCTCTTGCGAGGCCAATCGCGGCGATCACGCCCGCCTCGGTCCACACCGGGAAGAAGCTCCATTCCCCGCCGATCGCCCCCGGCGTTCCGCGGCCAGAAGGTCTTCCGCCTTCGAGCGTCCAGCTGGCCGCCGCCATGTCCGTGGGGGTCAATGCGGCATGTTCGGGCGCGCTCGCCGAGACATCGGGATTGTCGCCATCGGCGCGAAGAAGCACGCACTGCGCATCGAACAGGCGTGCGAGGTCGCGGCATGCAGCGCGGGCGACCTGCCGGTCATCGGCGCATTGCATCAGGCGTCGCGAAAACCCCGCGATGGCGGCGTTGCGATCAGCGCTCGCCCGCGCCGCTCGCGCCTCGCTGCGCATGCGTGATGCGAGTTGCGAGGTGACCAAGGCGACGAGGGTCAGCAAGCCGATGGTCACCAGATCCTCGCCGCTCGTAACCCGGAAGGTGTGGTACGGCTGCGTGAAGAAGTAGTTGTACGCCAGCGCGGAACCCGCCGTGGCGAGCAGTCCCGGCCACAGCCCATAAAGACCAGCGGCGTACATCACCGCCGGGAGATAAAGCAGGTCGACTGGACCGTTGCCCCATCGGCTGACGAGAAGCTGACCGACGACGGTCGCAAGCGCGAGGAGAGCAAGCGACTCCGCAATCGGCCGAAGCAACGGGCGCTCTCTCAGCGCGGCATCTTCCAAGGTCGTGGTCATGGCACGACAATGGGCCGTCGATCCGAGGGTGTCGAGGGGGGCGTCGCACGAAACACTGCCCATCTTTATGGGCCCATTACGCCAATCATATAGAATCTTAATGGTGAAGTTCGGCAACTGCGAAGCCATGAACACGATCATTTTGCCATCCGATACGACCTCAGCCGCCACGCCCGTCACCCGTGAACCGCTGCCCGTGCTGATGCTCGGCGCGATCGGAGTCGTGTTCGGCGATATCGGGACGTCGCCCCTCTATGCGCTGAAGGAGAGTTTCATCGGCCCGCACCCGATGGCGCCGAACGCGTTGCACATCTTCGGTGTCATCAGCCTCATTTTCTGGTCGTTGATGCTCATCGTCACGGTCAAGTATGTCGCGGTCGCGATGCGTGCCGACAATCGCGGGGAGGGGGGGAGCCTTGCCCTTCTTGCCCTCATCGTTCGCAGCCTTCCCGGCGGGAAATGGACCGGAGCGATCGTTACGCTCGGCGTGTTGGCGACCTGCCTCTTCTACGGCGATGCGATGATTACGCCCGCAATCTCGGTCTTGTCGGCGGTTGAGGGGCTGACGCTGGTGGAAGCGCGCTTGGCGCCGCTTGTCCTGCCGATCGCCATCCTCATCCTGGTTGGCCTTTTCCTCGTCCAGTCGCGCGGAACCGCGAAGGTGGGCCGCGTGTTCGGGCCGATCGTCCTTATCTATTTTCTCACGCTCGCGACGCTGGGCGTGGTCAATATCGTTGCGCGGCCCGAGATTCTGGGCGCGCTCAATCCGCTTTGGGCGGCGCGCTTCTTCGTTGCCGACCCGGGCACCGCTTTCCTCGCCATGGGGTCGGTATTCCTTGCGGTCACCGGCGCCGAGACGCTCTACGCAGACATGGGGCATTTCGGGCGGAAGGCGGTCGGCTGGTCGTGGCTGACGGTCGCCTACCCGTGCCTCATCATCAATTACCTGGGGCAGGGGGCGCTGTTGCTTAATGATCCGTCCGCGGTCGCGAACCCCTTCTACCTGATGGCGCCGGACTGGGCCCGCCTCCCGCTTGTCCTAATCGCGACGGCGGCGACCATCATCGCCAGCCAGGCGGTGATCTCAGGGGCATTTTCGGTAACCCATCAGGCGGTCCAGCTCGGCCTTCTGCCGCGACTCCGGACGCTCTACACCAGCGCCGCCGCGGAGGGGCAGATCTACATCCCCGCCGTCAACTGGTCGCTGCTCGTCATGGTGATCCTTCTCGTGCTCGGATTTGGAGAGTCCACGCGCCTCGCATCGGCCTACGGTATTTCGGTCGTCGGGACGATGATCATCACCACGCTGATGCTGGCGGTGTTGGTCTTCCGCGTCTGGAATTGGAACCGATTGCTGGCCGTCG
>CAZKCD010000069.1:0-9147 GCA_964551235.1 uncultured Sphingomonas sp. | reverse complement strand
ATGCCCTCGCCAACGTCGACAGCGTCGACATTAGCGTGAAGGGCGTCGGCGGTCACGGCGCCTACCCGCACACCACGCGCGACCCGATCGTGCTGGCGTCCAAGATCGTCATGGCGCTGCAGACGCTCGTCAGCCGGGAGAACAGCCCGCTCGACCCTGCGGTCGTCACCGTCGGCAGCTTCCAGGCCGGGGCCAAGCACAACATCATTTCCGACGAGGCCAAGCTGCAGCTGACCGTCCGCAGCTATCGCCCCGAGGTGCGCAAGGCGCTGCTCGACGGCATCCGCCGGATCGCGCGCGGCGAGGCGATCGCCTCGGGCATGCCCGAGGACAAGATGCCGGTCGTCACCATCCGCGAGGGCGAGTTCACCCCCGCGACCTTCAATACCGAGGCGCTCTCCAACCGCGCGCTGGCGCTGTTCGCCGACCGCTTCGGGGAGCAGCGGGCCCTGAAGGCGCCGCCGGTCATGGGGGGCGAGGATTTCAGCCGCTACTACCTCGCCGACAAAACGGTCGAGAGCCTGATCTTCTGGGTCGGCGGGACGCCGATGGCGCATTGGCAGGCGGCGGGCGGCGACAGCGCCAAGCTGCCCTCGCTGCACTCGCCCTTCTGGGCGCCCGAGGCCGACACCGTCATCGCCACCGCGACCGAGGCCATGACCCTGCTGGCGATGGATATCCTGAAGAAGGGCTAGGGCGATGGACGAGTTGCCCATCCCGACGCCCGGAAACCAAGGCCATCCGGACCCGACCCGCTGGGTTCCCGCGACGCTGAGCGAGCCGGTGCTTGCGTATGACTATTTCAAGAGCATGACCTCGGTCAGCGTCGGCACCCTTGGGGGCATCCTGACGCTCGGCGAAACGGTGTTCGGCCAGCGCATCGCGCCTTGGCAGATGGGGGTGACCGCCGCCTTGGTCGCCCTGTCCGGCGTGCTTGCGCTGCAGGCGAAGACCGACATCGTCCAGATCGCGCAGGGCGTGAAACCGCCCGCCGACAGTTCGCGCCTGGCGCTGCGGCTTGTTCCCGCGCTTTATGGGGCCGGACTGGGCATCTTCCTTGCCTGCATCGCCCTGTCTTACGCGCCTTAGCGCTTACTCGGCCGCCCAGGCCGCGGCCTTTTCCGTAAGGTTCAGCTCGCGCAGCATCGCGTCGACGCTTTCAGTCAGCTCCGGGAGAAAAGTGATCTGGTGGCGGGCGCCGCGATAACTTTCGACGATCAGGATCGCGTCGAGCAGGATCGGCACGACCACGCCTTCGGGATCGTCGATCAGGCTGAGGCCCTGCAATTTCTCAAGAGCCTTCGCGCGCGCGGCCTCCGGGTTCGCCATTGCCGCCGCACGCCCGATCATCCACGCCATTGCACGCCACCATCTATCGCTTGAGGAAGCGGCCATCCTAGACGTCTCCGAGGCTCCCGGCGAACCGGACGGGCGCAGCGGGGCTTCGGCTCGCCGATAAGCGGCATTAATCCGCCGTGGCGACCATCTTCACTCTTTGTTTGTAAAATTATCCGACAGTCACCCGTATGTCGGGAGAATTGACAGGCATGGTGTCAGCCAGCGGGCTCGCCTTCGGCGGCTTCGCGCTGGCGTCGGCCGCCTTCTTCGCCCTCATCCTGTGGCGGCTGCGTAGTGGCGTCCGCCTTCCGGCGCAGCGCCTGTTGCTCGCCGGCTTCGCCATCACCGGCTGCTGGGCGTGGCTCAGCGCGATGGGCCCCGGGTCCACCCTCGCCGGCCTTGCCGAGACCTTCCGCAACCTCGTCTGGCTGGGCCTGCTCCACAGCCTCTCGGGCGGCCGCGAAGCGGTCGAGCGGCAGCGCGGCGTGCGCCTCGTCTACGGCGCGATCGCCGCCGTCCTCGGCCTCGAGATCATCCTCGAACTCACCCCGCTGCTGACCGGGCCGGAGCCCGCGCTGGAAGCGACCGGCATCCTGCTGCGCATGACCGCCGCGGCCGGCCTCCTCGTGCTCGTCCACAACCTTTACGGCCAGGCCGACGCGCCCAGCCGGAGCGCGATCGGCATGGCGATGCTCGCGCTGGTCGCAACCTGGGGCTACGACCTCAATCTCTACACCCTGCGCTATCTCGACCCCGACGCCGCCGGCCACCTCGGCGACTGGCGCGGGATCCTCGTCGCGCTCACCGCGCCGTTGTTCGCGATCGGCGCGGGCCATGCCGACGGCTGGCGCATCCGCCTGTCGCGCGACGCCACCTTCCAGTCGCTCAGCCTGCTCGCCATCTGCGCCTATTTTGCGGTCATGGCGATCCTCGCCACCGCGCTCGGCCGGTCCGGGATCGACTGGACCCGCCCGCTGCTGGCCACGATGCTCGCGCTGATGGTGGTGGCGGCGATGGTGCTGCTCCCATCCCCGCGCGCCCGCGCTTGGGCGCGGGTCATGCTCGCCAAGCATTTCTTCGAGCATCGCTACGACTATCGTGCCGAATGGCTGCGGTTCGCCGAGACGCTCGGCAGGACGGGCCAGGATGTCGCTCCACTCGGCGAGCGGCTCATCAAGGCCTTCGCCGACATCGTCGAGGCGCCGGGTGGCCTGTTGCTGGTGCGCGACGACCAGGGCCAGGTCGTGCCCGCCGCGAGCTGGAACTGGACCGGGGCGGAGTTCACGCCCGACGCCCTCGACCTGCTGCGCTGGCGCGAGGTTGAACAGGACAAGCGCATCCTCGCCTTCGACGCGCTGCGGCGTGGTGATCCGGCCGCGGAGCAGCGCACGCCGCTTCCCGTCTGGCTCCAGGACGACGTCACCGCCTGGGCAGGCGTGCCCCTGATCCACGACGGCCGCCTGGTCGGCCTCGTCCTGCTGGCGGCACCGGCGCTCCGCCGTCCGCTCGACTGGGAAGATTTCGACCTGCTGCGCACGGCGGGCCGCCAGGCCGCCTCGACGCTCGCCGAATCGCTCGGCTCGGCCGCGCTCGGCCGCGCCCAGCGCTTCGACGAGTTCAACCGCCGCTTCGCCTTCATCCTCCACGACGTGAAGAACCTCGTCAGCCAATTGTCGCTCCTGAGCCGCAACGCCGAGCGCCACGCCGACAATCCCGAATTCCGCGCCGACATGGTCGCCACGCTGAAAAGCTCGGTCGGCAAGATGAACGACCTCCTGGCCCGCCTTGGCCCGACCTCCGAACAGCGGCCCGCGCGGCTGGAACCGGTGGCGCTTCGCTCGCTGGTCGCCGGCGCCATCGCCGGCAAGCGCGCGCGGCACGACATCGAGCTGCTGGGCGACGGCGACCAGCTGGCGATGGCCGACCCGTTGCTGCTGGAGCAGGCGATCGGCCACCTCGTCCAGAACGCGATCGACGCCAGCCAGCCGGCCGACCCGGTGCAGGTCCGCATGGGCGGCGACGCGACCAGCGCGACCATCGCCATCGTCGACAAGGGCCACGGCATGGACGCCGATTTCATGGCCACGCGGCTGTTCGAGCCCTTCGCCTCGACCAAGGACGGCGGCTTCGGCATCGGCGCCTACGAAGCGCGCGCCATCGTGCAGTCGATGGGCGGCCGCCTGACCGTCGACAGCCGGCCCGGCAAGGGCAGCAAGTTCACCATCCACCTCGCCGTCGCCCCGGCCGAGGAAGAACATCTGAGGAAACAGGCATGAGCGATACGCTCCCCATCCTGCTCGTGGTCGAGGACGACGAAGGCCTGCAGCGCCAGCTGAAATGGGCCTATGACGGCTACCAGGTGGTCGCCGCCACCAGCCGCGCGCAGGCGCTGGAAATGCTGCGCCTGCACGAACCCGACGTGGTTACGCTCGACCTCGGCCTGCCGCCCGATCCGGATGGAACGACCCAAGGGTTCGCGACGCTCACCGACATCCTGGCGCTCAAGCCCGACACGAAAGTCATCGTCGCCTCCGGCCACGGGGCGCGGGAAAGCGCGCTGAAGGCCATCGCGCTCGGCGCCTACGATTTCTACCGGAAGCCGGTCGACATCGACCAGCTGGGCCTGATCGTTGCCCGCGCCTTCCATCTCCACGCAATCGAGGCGGAGAACCGCCGGCTGGAGGTGCAGGGCACCGACGGCACGGTGCTGGGCTCGATCGTCACCGCCGCGCCGGAAATGCAGAAGGTCGCCAACCTCGTCGAGCGCGTCGCCGGTGCCGACGTCTCGGTCATGCTGCTGGGCGCGAGTGGCACCGGCAAGGAATTGCTGGCCCGCGCGGTCCATGAAAAATCGCCGCGCGCCAAGGGCGCGTTCGTCGCCATCAACTGTGCCGCCATCCCCGAAAACCTGCTCGAGGCCGAGCTGTTCGGCTACGAGCGCGGCGCCTTCACCGGCGCGGTCAAGACGACCGAGGGCAAGATCGAACAGGCACAGGGCGGCACCCTCTTCCTCGACGAAGTGGGCGACATCCCCCTGCCCCTGCAGGTCAAGCTGCTGCGCTTCCTCCAGGAACGCGTGATCGAGCGGATCGGCGGCCGCAGCCCGATCGCGGTGGACACGCGCATCGTCTGCGCGACCCACCAGGACCTGGACGCGATGCAGAAGGACGGGCGGTTCCGCGAGGACCTCTATTACCGCCTCGCCGAGATCGTCGTGCCGATCCCCAGCCTCGCCGAGCGCCCGGGCGATGCGGTGCTGCTGGCGCGGCATTTCGTCAACCGCTTCGCGCGCGACCTCAACCCCAAGGTCGGCGGCCTCGCCCCCGACGCGGCCGAGGCGATCGACGCCCATCCCTGGCCGGGCAACGTGCGCGAGCTCGAAAACCGGGTGAAACGCGCGGTCATCATGGCCGACGGCAAGCTGGTCACCGCGGCCGACCTCGACCTGCCCGGGGGCAGCGAGCCCGATGCCGACAGCCTGCCGATCAACCTGCGCGCCGCGCGCGAGGTCGCCGACCGCCGCGCCATCCGCATCGCCCTCGCCCGCACCGAGAACAATATCTCGGGCGCCGCGAAACTGCTCGGAATCAGCCGCCCAACGCTTTACGACCTGATGAAGCAATATCGCTTGAGCGCCTGACCGGGGCGCGGGAGGTCGCGAGGATGAAGACCGCGCTCAATATTCTGGGGCTCGCCGCCATCGTCATGGGGCTGCTGTGGATCGGCCAGGGACTGGGGCTCGTGCCGTGGCCGGAGAGCAGCTTCATGATCGACCAGCGGCCGTGGGCCTGGCGCGGCGCGGCCTTGGCCGGGGTCGGCGCCGTCCTGCTCTTCCTCGCTAGCCGCCGCTAGGCGCGGCGTCGCAGCAGCCGGAACGCGATCCCGGCCGCGACCGGCACCAGCAGCCACGGCAACCAGTCGCGGTGGTCGGCGATCCGGCCAATCGCCTGCTCCAGCCCCATCCCGAAGGCATAGCCGATGCCGACGAACAGCAGGCTCCACACGATCGCCGCCGCGAGGTTCAGGACCGCGAACCGCGCCGGCGGAAAGCCGCTCATCCCTATCATCACCGGGCTCGCCGCGCGCAGCCCGTAGAGGAAACGGAACAGCAGCACGAACAATGTCGGGTGCCGCTCGAAATGCGCCTGCGCCTTGGCGAAGGCCGTGCGCGCCCGGATGCGCCGCACGAAGGGGCGGTCGCGCAGCCGCCGTCCCGCGAAGAAAAATCCCTGGTCCGCAAGCAAGGTGCCGAGCAGCACCGCGCCCCACGCCACCGGCAGCGGCAGCAGGCCGCGATGCGCGATCATTCCGCCGAGCATGGCGAAGGTCTCGCCCTCGATCGCGGCGCCGAGGAACAGCGCGACGGGCCCCGCATGGCCGACCAGCGCGGCAATCGTCACGGCGCCGTGCCCAGCTCCTCGGCCATCGCCGCCACTTCCAGCCAGCGCTCCTCCGCCGCGTCCTTCTCGGCGCGCAGGGCCGCCGCCTTGTCGGTCAGTTCGGCAAAGCGCCTGGGGTCGCGCGCGTAGAGGTCGGGATCGTGCAGCAATTCCTCGATCTCCATCAACTCGCCGTCGATCCGCGCCACCTCGCCCGGCAGGCGGTCGAGATCGCGCTGGTCCTTGTAGCTGAGCTTGACGGTCGGCTTCGTCGCCTTGGCCGCGGCGGCCGCGGGAGCCGCGCTCGCCTTGGGCTTTGCCGCCTTTACCGCTTTCTTGCGCGCCGCCCAGTCCTCGTAGCCGCCGGCGACGATATCGACCGTTCCCGACCCGTCGAGGCCGAGCGTCACCGTCACCGTCTTGTCGAGGAAGTCGCGGTCGTGGCTGACGATCAGCACTGTCCCCTCGTAATCCGCGATCACTTCCTGCAGCAGGTCGAGCGTCTCGAGATCGAGGTCGTTTGTCGGCTCGTCGAGCACCAGCAGGTTCGATTCCCGCGCGAACTCACGCGCCAGCAGGAGGCGCGAACGCTCCCCGCCCGACAGCGAGGCGATCGGCGCTTCGGTCAGTTCGGGCGCGAACAGGAATTCCTTGAGATAGCCCTTGATGTGCTTCTTGACGCCGCGCACCTCGATCCAGTCGCCGCCCTCGGCCAGCACGTCGCGCACGCGCTTGGCCGGGTCCATCAGCCGGCGCTGCTGGTCGATGACGATCCCCGACAGCGTCTTGGCATGGCTCACCGTGCCGCTGTCCGGCGCAATCTCCTTGGTCAGCAGGCGCAGCAGCGTCGTCTTGCCCGCGCCGTTCGCGCCGACCAGCCCGATCCGGTCGCCGCGCTGGATGCGCAGCGAGAAATCCTTGATGATCGCCCGCTCGCCGAAGCTCTTGGTGACATGCTCGGCGTCGATCACCGTCTTGGTCTTGGTGTCGTCCTTGGCCAGCGCCAGCTTGGCCGCCCCGGCCGGCCCCAGCATCGCCGCCCGCTGGGCGCGCATCTCGTTGAGCTTGGCCAGCCGTCCCTGGTTGCGCCGCCGGCGGGCGGTGACGCCGCGCTGCAGCCAGTGCAGCTCGATCGCCAGCTTGGCGTCCAGCTTCTCCGCCGCGCGCTGCTCTTCCTCGAACACCTTGTCGGTCCAGGCGTCGAAGCCGCCGAAGCCGATCTCGGCGCGTCGGATCGTCCCGCGGTCGAGCCACAGGCAGCTCTTGGTCAGCCGGGTGAGGAAGGTGCGGTCGTGGCTGATGACGATGAACGCGCCCTTGAAGCGGTTCAGCCAGTCCTCCAGCCAGTCGATCGCGCCGAGGTCGAGGTGGTTGGTCGGCTCGTCGAGCAGCAGCACGTCCGGCTCGACCGCCAGGGCGCGGACGATCGCGGCGCGGCGCCGCTCACCGCCCGATGCCGTCTTGACGTCGCGGCCGAGGTCGATGCCGATCTGGTCGGCGATCGCCGCCGCCTCGTGCGGCTGCGGCGCGTCCTCGCCGGCCAGCACCCAGTCCTCCAGCGTCGCGTGGGCGCCCATGTCGGGGTCCTGCTCCAGCAGCACGACGCGCGTGCCCGGCACGATCTTGCGCGTGCCCTGGTCGGTATCGACCGTCCCCGCGAGGCACTTGAGCAGCGTCGTCTTGCCCGCGCCGTTGCGGCCGATCAGCGCCAGCCGGTCGCGCGGCCCGACGAAGATGTCGAGGTCGCGAAACAGCCAGCCTTCGCCCTGGACGAGGCCGAGCTTTTCAAACGAGAGAATTGGGGGTGCCATCGCGCCGCGCCCTAGCCGAGCTTGGCGCGATGGGAAACCGTTCCGCTCAGCCGACGATCATCGGCACTTGGGATGCGTGCCGATGTCGGTGGCCGCGACCACCCGGTTGTTACTGGTGATGACCTGCACGCACTGCCGCGTCGCGCGGTTCCAGTAGATGGAGATGAGGTCGTTTCCGCCGTTGAACGTGTCGACGCCGGCGAAGCCGCGGCTGCGCATGATGTCGAACACCGCCACGCCGGTCTTGTTGATCAAATCGCCGATCGGCTGCTTGGCGCCGCCCGCGGGCTTGCGCAGGCCGCAGGAAGCGGGCGGGGCATCGACGATCGAGGCATAGCGACCGTCCTTCGTCAGCACCTTTACGCACGTCCCGTCCGAGGCATTGCCCCAGAAGACCACCCGGCCGCCCTGCGCAGTGGTGCTCTTGCCGGCGGTGAAACCACGGTTGGTCAGTTCCATTTCGCCCGACGATCCGCGCGCGCCGACGAGATCGCGCAGCGAACTGGCGGGCTTCGCGGCGGCGATCCCCGCCGACAGGCCCAGGATGACGGTGGCTACGAACAAGGTCTTCCGCATGTGATCACCCTTCTCGACATCGGGACTCGTGATCCCGGCCCGACCATCGGATGCCTTTCGCGCCCGGTTTGCAAGGCGAAAAGCGCTTTCCCTGCCGCTCAAAACCCGCGATAGCGATGGCAAGCTTGCTGACGCGGATGAACGGGGGCGCTCATCACCATTCATAAGTCATTCAATGGTCTAGGCGTAAAGATCGGGCCGTTAGAGAGATTTGCCATGCGCCTGTTCCGTACCCTTCTCGCCGTCGCCATCGCGGCCGGCACCGTCACCACGCCCGCGCTGGCCGACCCGCCGCGCGACCAGGATCGTGCGTTCCAGGCCACGCGCGAGGGCCGCGCCATCCCGCTGCCGATGATCGAGCGGCGCGTGATGCCGTTCATGGGCGGCGCCGACTATCTCGGCCCCGAGTTTCGCGGCGAGACTTACCGCCTCAAGTTCGTGCGCGATGGCCGGGTGATCTGGGTCGATGTCGACGCGGCCACCGGCCGCATCGTCGGCCGGTCGCGCCAGTAACGATCATTGCGTGGCCGGATTGACTTTTCGGCCCGCTTCCCCAGCTTTGCGGCCAAGGCAACCGTTCGGCGCCCTCAGGTGTTAGCGTCGCGAAACGTTTCTTAGGGGAAATCACTTCATGCGCGTCCTCATCGTCGAAGACGAACCCAATCTCGGTCGCCAGCTGCGCTCGACCCTCGAAGGCGCCGGCTATGCCGTCGATCTCGCCACCGACGGCGAGGACGGCCATTATCTCGGCTCCACCGAGACCTATGACGCCGTCGTCCTCGACCTCGGCCTGCCCGAAGTCGACGGGCTCACCGTTCTCGACCGCTGGCGCAAGGACGGGCGCAAGATGCCGGTGCTCGTGCTCACCGCGCGGGACAGCTGGTCCGACAAGGTCGCCGGCCTCGACGCCGGTGCCGACGATTATCTGGCCAAGCCGTTCCAGACCGAGGAGCTGATCGCCCGCCTGCGCGCCCTCATTCGCCGCGCCTCGGGCAATGCGTCGAGCGAGCTGATCGCCGGCGACATTCGCCTCGACACGCGCT
>CAZKCD010000068.1:0-9196 GCA_964551235.1 uncultured Sphingomonas sp. | reverse complement strand
CTGCAGCTCGTCGACCTCGACCGGCCGCACCGGCACGCCGTCGGTGGCGACGACAAGCAGCTTCAGGCCGGGGATGCGGAAGTTGAAAATGGTCTGCGCGGCGGCGTTGATCAGGCGCAGCCGGGTCCGCTGGCCGGGCGTGACGATACCCGTCCAGTTGTCGGCCGGCCCGTGTCCGTTGATGAGGTAGGTCAGCACCGCGCCCGTCACGTCCGAAATGTCGGTCGGGTCCATCCGCATCTGCGCGAACATTGTCTTGTCGGCGTCGCTCAGCGGGCTGGGCGTCGTCAGCGAACTCTTGTTGCGATTGTAATAGCCGCCGTCCTGCTTCAGCCGCGCGAAGATGCGGTGCGGGTGGACGAAGCTGTAGTCTGACAGCACCAGCACATGCTCGCGCTCCGCTTCGATCGGGTCGGGACCGGCAGGGTCGATCACGATCGGCCCGTAATGGCCCATCTGCTCCTGCAGCCCGCTGTGGCTGTGGTACCAGTAAGTGCCCGAATGGAGGATCGGAAATTCATAGGTGAAGGTCTCGCCCGGCTTGATCCCCGGGAAACTGACCCCCGGCACCCCGTCCATCTGGAACGGCACCAGCAGGCCGTGCCAGTGAATCGACGTGTCCTCGTCCAAATGGTTGGTGACGTGGAGGCGGACGTTCTGCCCCTCCTTCAGCCGGATCAGCGGCGCGGGGACCGTGCCGTTGACCGCGATGGCGTGCCCCGCCTTGCCGTTCACGCGCAGGTCGGCGTGGCCGATCGTCAGGCGGATGTCTTCGCCCGACAGCGTCGTCATGTCCTTGGTGGCCAGCCCGTGGCTGGTCGACCGCGCCCAGGCGGGGACGAGCCCGGCGGCACCAGCCAAGGCGATACCGCTGCCGAGAAAGGCGCGGCGATTAAGATGGATCTTGTCGTTCATGCGTGCTCCCGCGCCCTCAACGGGCGCCCGGCCGTGTCGTTGCATCGGAAGAGGGGGGAGGGCGCGGCACCGTAGGCGATGCCGCGCCCGCCGGCCCTTAATGCTGGTGCGCGTCCGGCGTCGCCGCGGCCTTCGCCGCCGGCTTGTCCATCCCGCAGTCCATCGGCTTGCCTGAGGCCTTGGCATCTTCGCAGCACTTGGCGCAGTCGTGGCCCGCCTTGTGCTCGGCATGCTTGCTATGGTCCATTTTGCCATGGTCCATCTTGCTGTGGTCCATGCCCTGGTGCTGGGCGTGACCGGCATGCGGGTCGGCGGCCGGCGCGGTCGCCTGCGCGAACGTCGGCGCGGCGAGGAGGAGCGCCATCGCGCCCGTCAGAATCTTCTTCATAATATTATCCTTCGGTTGAACCTGGTCGTTGGTGACAGGATCAGCCGAGGCGCGGCGGGGGCGTCGCAATCTCGAGCAGGATTCCGTTCAGCGCGCTCGCCAACGGCACCGCCGCGGGCAGGACGACCGCGACGGGCTCGGCGACCGCCGGGGCCGGCTCGGCGGGCAGCACGGTGCACATCGCCGCGCACAGCGCCTGCGCGCGGTCGGCATCGTCCTTGCTCGCCGGTTTGCCATGGCAGTCCTCGTCGGCCGCCATCGCGTGATGGCCGGTCGGCGCGGGCGCGGCGGCCAGCGCCGGCGCCATGCCGAAGGGCATCCACATTACGGCGAGCGCCGTCAGGAGGCGGAGGAGGGCCGCGGGCATGGCGACCCTATAGGCCGCCGCACCTTGCCCGGCAATGACCGGCCTATTGCGCGGGCGGGTCGCCGTCGGAGGCGATGACGGTGGTCTGCGATCCCGTCGAATCGCTCGTCACGCTGGCGCTGGTGATCAGCACGGTCGTGCCCGGCGTCATCAGCTCGCGCATCTTCTGCACGAATCCGGCGGGCAGCTTCATCTTCTCGACATGCTGCGTGCTGACGATCGCCGATTCCTCGGCCGGCAGGTTGCTGACGCCGACCTGGATCCACTCGTTGCGGCCCATGGTGTCGCGCGTCAGGGTCAGCACCTGATTCTCGGTCTCCGCCTGCGGGATGGCCGCCCGCGCCCGCCCGATCTCGGTGCCGTTGCGCATGATGACGACGGCCTGGTCGGCGGTCGAGACGACGATCGAGACCGGGCCTTCCGGCGCCAGATCGGGATGCCAGCTGTAATCCTGCGCCGTGCCAAGCGGCAGCTGGACCGCCCCGCTGCCGCCGATCCGCGCCGGGGTCAGCACGCCCGCCGGCGGCCGTTTGAACGGCTGCCCGCGGCTTCCCGCGATCACCACCGTTCCCCCCATCGAGGTCGTGCCGAACAGGATCTCGCTGAACTTCAGCGGCAGGCGCACGCAGCCGTGGCTGGCCGGATAGCCCGGCAGGTTCCCGGCGTGCAGCGCCACGCCCTTCCAGGTGAGCCGCTGCATGTTGGGCATCGGCGCATTGTCGTAGGTGGAGCTGTAATGCTCCTTGTTCTTCTGGAGGATGGTGAACACGCCGGTCGGCGTCTCGTGCCCCGGCTTGCCCGACGAGATCGTCGTCACCGCGATGCGGATGCCGTTGCGGTAGACGCTCGCCACCTGCCGGTCGAGGTCGACGTAGACCAGCACCGGGCCCTGCGGGCTGATCGTCCCGCCCCACACCCAGTCGCCCGGCTTCAGCGTGGCGGCCGCCTTGGCCAGCGCGCTCGGCGAATAGACTTTCGAGCCATTGCCCGCCGCCATGGCCGGTGCGGCCAGCGCAAGCGTCATGCCGACCCCGAGCGTTACGATGATCCGGCGCATATTTCCCCCAAGAAAGTGCGAGTCCCGAGGGGAAAACTTAGCCTAGGTTAGTGCCGCTTGGTAGTGGGTCGCCCGCACCATCGCGGCGACGAAGTCGCGCACCGCGCCCGGCCCGTCCGGCACGCGCTTGACGATCGCCGACCCGCTGATCGCGCCCGCCGCCCCGGCCTCGGCCGCCGCGCGGACATGGTCGGGTTCGCTCAGGCCGAAGCCCAGCACCGGGGGCGGCGCGCCGAGGCGCTTCAGGTCCGCGAACAGCGCGCCATGCGACAACGTCGGAGCGACGTTGGTGCCGGTGACGCCGTTACGTGCGACGCAATAGGTGTAGCCGCGCCCCACCGCCGCGACCGTCCCCAGCGCCGCCTCGCTCGTGTTGGGCGCGGCGATCAGCACCGGGTCGATACCCTCGGTGACCAGGTCCGCCGCCCAGGGCCGCACCTCGAAGGAGGGCACGTCGGCGACCAGCAGGCTGTCCACACCCGCCTTCGCCAGCTCGCGCGCGAAGCGCGTGCGCCCGCGCGCCATGACGATATTGGCGTAGGTCAGGATGCCGACCGGCACGTCGGGATGCCGCGCGCGGAAGTCGGCGAGCAAATTCAGGCAGTCGTCGGGCGTCACCCCGGCCTCCAGCGCTTCCTTGCCCGCGCGGGCGATCACCGGCCCGTCGGCGACGGGGTCGGAGAAGGGGATGCCCAGCTCGAGCATGTCGGCCCCGCCGTCGACCAGCGCGTCGAGGAAGGCGGGGGTCTCGGCGATCGAGGGATGGCCCAGCATCAGGAACCCGCCGAAGGCGATCCGCCCCTCGGCGCGGCAGCGCGCGATTATCGCGTCGTAACGGCTCATTCGGCGGCCTCCAGCATGTCTTCGGCTTCCAGCAGGCGCTGCACCTGCCCCATGTCCTTGTCGCCGCGGCCCGACAGGCCGACCACGACCAGCGCGTCCGGCTCCCGCTCGATCAGCTCGAGCGCGTAGGCGACCGCGTGCGCGCTCTCCAGCGCCGGGATGATGCCCTCGTGCCGCGCCAGCGCCTTGAAGGCGTCGAACGCAGTGGTGTCGGTCGCGCCGACGTAGGTCGCGCGCCCGCTCGCCTGCAAATGCGCATGCTCCGGCCCGACCGCGGGATAGTCTAGCCCCGCGCTGATCGACCAACTGTCGCTGACCTGCCCGTTGCGGTCCTGCAGGATCAGGGTCTCCGCCCCGTGCAGGATGCCACGCGTGCCGCGCTGCAGCGTCGCGCCATGCTCGCGCCCGTGCAGCCCCTTGCCGGCCGCCTCGACGCCCACCAGCCGCACCTCGTCATCGGGCACGAAATCGGTGAACAGGCCGATGGCGTTGCTCCCGCCACCGACGCAGGCGACGACCGCGTCGGGCAGGCGACCCTCGATCTCCAGGATCTGCGCCCGCGCCTCGCGGCCGATCACCCGCTGGAACTGGCGCACCATGAGCGGGAAGGGGTGGGGGCCCGCCGCCGTGCCAAGCAAGTAATGCGTGTCCTCGAAGCTCGCCGCCCAGTCGCGTAGCGCCTCGTTGACCGCGTCCTTCAGCGTCCGGTCGCCCGCCGTCACCGGCACGACGGTCGCGCCCATCAGCCGCATGCGGTGGACGTTCAGCGCCTGCCGCTCGACGTCGTCGGCGCCCATGTAGATTTCGGTCTCCAGCCCGAACAGGGCGCCGACCATCGCGGTCGCCACGCCATGCTGGCCCGCGCCCGTCTCCGCGATCAGGCGCTTCTTGCCCATCCGCTTGGCAAGCAGGCCCTGCGCGAGCACCTGGTTGGTCTTGTGCGCACCGCCGTGCAGCAAATCCTCGCGCTTGAGGTAGAGCCGCCCGCGGCCGAGGTTGGCGCAGCGCGTCAGCGGCGTCGGCCGTCCCGCATAGTCGGTCAGCAGCGCGTCGAGCTCGGCGCGAAAGGCGGCATCCTCCTCGGCGTCGAGGAAGGCGCCCTCCAGTTGCTCGAGCGCGGGCAGCAGGATCTCGGGGACGTAGCAGCCGCCGAAATCGCCAAAACGTCCGTCTAGGCGCATGTCGTCACTCTTTCCTTGCTCGTGGGGCGGAGCGCGTCGAACAGCGCCGCCATCTTGTCATGGTCCTTGGTGCCGGGCGCGGCGTCCATCGCCGACCCGACGTCGATCGCGTGCGCGCCCAGCGCCCGGGCGGCGACCGCCTGCCCGATGCCGATCCCGCCGGCGACCAGCGCGTCGGGAAGCTCGGCCCGGCCGTCGAGCGACGACCAGTCGAACAATTGCCCGGTGCCGCCGCGACCCTGGTCGAAGACGATCCGGTCGGCGCCCTCGGCGCGCGGCCCGCCCGCGCTCTCCGCCAGCCAGATTTCGCCGCCGAAGGCGCCGCGCAGCGCCTCCAGCGTGCCGGGCTCCATCGTGCCGTGCAGCTGCATCGCCGTCATCCGCACCCGCCGCGCGGCCTCCAGCAGATGCGCCAGCGGCGCGTCGCGAAACACGCCGACGATCGGCGGCACCGGCTGCCCGGCGACGGTCGCCGCCAGCGCTTCCGCCTCGGCAATACTCAGCCCGCGCGGGCTGTCGTCGGCCATCACCAGCCCGGCATAGGCCGCTGGTGCCGCGGCCTTGAGGTCGGCCACGGTGCGCAACCCGCACAATTTCACCCGCCCGAAGGCCAGCGCCCGCGCCGCGCCGCGCGGGTCGGCATCGCGCATCGGCGTCGACCCGATCAGGAAGGCGTCGACGTACGGCGCCAGCCGGTCAATGTCGGCGCGCGTGACGATCCCGGACTCCGACACCAGGGTCGCGTCGCCGGCCAGCGCCGCCAGCCGCTCGGTCGTCGCCAGGTCGGTCCGGAAGGTCGTGAGGTCGCGGTTGTTGATCCCGATCAGCGGCGCGCCCAGCGCCACGGCGCGGCGCATCTCGGCCTCGTCATGCACCTCGACCAGCACGTCCATGCCGAAGCGCGCCGCCTCGTCGATCACCGCTTGCGCGGCAGCATCATCCAGCACCGCGAGAATCACCAGCACCGCATCCGCTCCATGGCCGCGCGCCTCGGGCACCTGCCGCGGATCGATCACGAAATCCTTGGCTAGGATCGGCCCGTCGAACGCCGCGCGGGCCGCGACGAGGTCGGCATAACTCCCCTGGAAATGCGGATCGACCAGCACGCTCATCGCGTCCGCCGCGCCGGTGTAGGCGCGCGCGATGACCGCCGGATCGGCGTCGGCATCCAGCGCCCCCTCCGACGGGCTGGCGCGCTTGAACTCGAAGATGAAGCGCCCGCCCGGCCGGTCGAGCGCGGCCTTCAGGCTGCGCGTCGTCGGCGCGGCCTTGGCCCGCAGGGCGTCGATCGGCGTATTGCCCAGCCGTTCGCCCAATTCGACCCTCTTGGCCGCGACGATCGCGCCGAGCCGTCCCAGATCACCCATGGCTCGCCTCGACATAGGCCTTGAGCACCTTGGCCGCCGCGCCCGATTTCAGCGCCTCGCGCGCCTGGGCCGCGCCGTCGCGCAGGTCGCCGGCCTTGCCCGCCGCCAGCAGCAGCGCGGCGCTGTTCAGCACGACGATATCCTCGTCCGCTTCCGGCGCCTCGCCCGCCAGCAGCGCGCGGAACCGCGCCGCATTCTCCTCGACCCCGCCGCCCTGCACCTGGCGCAGCGGCACGCGCGTCAGCCCCGCCTGCTCGGGCGTAAACTCGATTTCCTCGGTGCCGCCGTCGTGGATCCGGATGGCGCGCGTCGGCCCGTGCAGCGCCACCTCGTCCAGCCCCGACCCGTGCACCACCAGCGCCTGCTCGACGCCCATCGCGATCAGCACCTTGGCGATCCGCGTCAGCATCAGCGGGTCGGCGACGCCCAGCAATTGCACCCGCGGCCGCGCCGGGTTGATGCACGGCCCCAGCAAGTTCATCACCGTGCGCACCGACAATTGCCGCCGGACCAGCGCGGCATGCTTCATGCCGGGGTGATAGGCGGGGGCGAACAGGAAGCAGAAACCGGTCTCGTCGAGCAGCCGCCGCGCCGTCGCCGGCTCCATCTCCAGCTTCGCGCCCAACGCCTCCAGCACGTCGGCCGACCCGCATTGCGAGCTGACCGAGCGGTTGCCGTGCTTGGCGACCGGCAGGCCGCACGCCGCCGCGACGAACGCGCTGGCGGTCGACACGTTGATCAGCCCCGACCCGTCGCCGCCCGTGCCGCAGCAGTCGGCGAACAGGTAATCGGGCCGGTCGAACGGCGTCGCCGCGCTGAACAGCGCCTTGGCCGCGCCGATCATCTCGGCCGGAGTCTCGCCCTTCACCCGAAGCGCGATCAGCATCCCGGCGATCTCCGCGGGCTCCAGCCGGCCGAGCACCAGCCGCTCGAACAGGTGCCGGCTGTCGTCCTCGTTCAGGTCCTGCCCGTTGAGCAGGCCCGGCATCGGGTTGGGGACCGGCTGGTCGACGATGGCCGGCGCGGCGGCGTCGGGCGTGGCCAGGACGGCGGTCTGGATGGTCATTCTCTCGGGTCCTTCAGCGCAATAAAAAAGCCCGCCGGGTGGGCGGGCCTTGGGATGGTCGTTCGAGGTTGGTGGTCTCAGGCGATCACCAGCCGCGCCATCGCGCGCCCGCACGGACGGACGAGCGCCACCAGGTGGCAGCCAGAATCGTCGAGGGGCGGTTCGCGGTCATCGCCGACCCTGATTGCGGCTCGCGGCGCATCCGTCAAGCCTTCACGCGGCCAGCGGAAAGGACAGGCGGGCGATCGCGCCGCGTCCCGCCGGATCGTTGGCCAGCTCGTAGGTCCCGCCCAGCTGGCGCGCCAGCGTCGCGGCGATCTGCAGCCCGAGGCTGTTTGACCGGTCGAGCGAGAAGCCCTCGGGCAGACCATGGCCGTTGTCCGCCACCTCCAGCGCGACCCAGTCGGGCTTGGGGCGGTGCAGGCTGATGTCGATCAACGCTTCGCCGCGGTCGCGAAAGCCGTGCTCGATCGAATTGGCGACCGTCTCGGCGACGATCAGCGCCAGCGGCACCGCCGCGTCCGGCGAGATCGGCATGGCCCCGGCATCGCTCGCCGCTTCGATCCGGTGATCGACGTCGCTTCGGCCATTGGCCTCGATGACATCGGTAATCAGCTCGCGCAGGAAGCTCTCGAGCGGTCGCCCGTCGCCGCTCGTTTCGTAGAGCTGGCGGCTGATCCGGCCGATCGTGCCAAGCCGGCGCGACGCCTCGTCCAGCGCGGCGCGCGCCTGCGTGTCGGTCACGTTGCGCCGCTGCAGCGCGATCAGGCTGGCGACCATCTGCAGGTTGTTGCCGACGCGGTGCTGAAGCTCGCGGAAGAGCAGCTCGCGCGTCTCCGCCAGCGCGGCATTGGGCTCGCGCTCGGCCCCCGCGCGGCGGGGGGCGCGCTGCAGCCAGCTGACCAGCAGGATTTCGGTCGTTGTGATGAAGGCATAGAATCCCATCGCGATCGCCGAGTTGGTGGTCAGCTTGAAGCTCTCGATCGGCGGCACGAAGCTGTACCAGCTCAACAGTCCGCAAACGACCGCCGTCACCGCGCCCAGCCGCGCGCCGAGGAAGAAGGCGACGATGATGATGACCGGGAAAAAAGTCAGGAACGGAAAGCCGGGCGGCAAGTGCGCGTCGAGCGCAAAGCGTACCGCCCACGCCGCCGCGCTTGCCACGACAACGATCAGCAATCCCAGCCAGGCCGGGATGGCGAACGGAACCCGTTCGATAAGGCTGCGCGTATCCACCCTGTAACTACTCAGCCGCATAACGCCCCTTGGTCGCTTCGGTTCATTTGCCGCCGTCGCCTTTGTCGTCGGGACGCTGGCATCAAGCTGAACGACATCGCCAATCTAGGTTCAGCATGACGGTCCCGCAACGAAAAGGGGCCCCGCATCGCTGCGGAGCCCCCGTTTCATGCCGAAAGGCGCGGCGACTTAGTCGTCGTCCTTGCCCGTCAGGAACGCCGGCGCGAACTCGGGCGCGGGGCCGTCGTCGTTGCCGCCGTCGCGCTCGCGGCGCGGGCCACGATCGCCGCGCGGGCCGCGATCGTCACGGTCACGGCGCGGGCCACGGTCACCGCGGTCGCCACGGTCACGGCGCGGGCCGCGATCGCCGCGGTCGCCACGCGGGCCGCGGTCTTCGCGCGGTTCGCGCGGCGGGCGCGTGTCTTCCAGCTCGGCGCCGGTTTCCTGGTCGACGACGCGCATCGACAGGCGAACCTTGCCGCGCTGGTCGACTTCCAGCAGCTTGACCTTCACTTCCTGGCCTTCGGTCAGGACGTCGGACACCTTTTCCACGCGCTCGTTCTTGATTTCCGAGACGTGGACGAGGCCGTCCTTGCCCGGCATGAACGTCACGAACGCGCCGAAATCGACGATGTTGGCGACCTTGCCGGTGTAGATGGCGCCGACTTCCGGTTCCGCCACGATGCCCAGGATCCACTGGCGCGCGGCCTCGATCTGGGTGAGGTCGGACGAGCTGATCTTGATCAGGCCCTCGTCGTCGATGTCGACCTTGGCGC
>CAZKCD010000067.1:0-9341 GCA_964551235.1 uncultured Sphingomonas sp. | reverse complement strand
CGCGAGCCGCTCGATCGAGCTGGCGATCACGCCCAGCGTCGCGAAGAAGGCGGCGTGGCGGTCGCGCGGGATGATCTGCGTGCTGGTCGGCTCGGGGGTGAGGCCGAGTTCCTTCGCGACATGCTCCTCGATCGCCGGATCGATGTTGGCGAAGGTGCCGACCGCGCCCGAAATCGCGCAGGTGGCGATGTCGTCGCGCGCGGCGAGCAGGCGCGTGCGGTTGCGGTCGAACTCGGCATAGGCCTGCGCCAGCTTGAGGCCGAACGTCACCGGCTCGGCATGGATGCCGTGGCTGCGGCCGATGGTCGGCGTCATCTTGTGCTCGATCGCGCGACGCTTGAGCACGTCGAGCAGCTGGTCGAGATCTTCGAGCAGGAGGTCCGCGCTCTGCTTCAGCTGGACCGCAAGGCTGGTGTCGAGCACGTCGGAGCTCGTCATGCCCTGGTGCAGCCAGCGCCGCTCCGGCCCCAGCTTCTCGCCCGCCCAGGTCAGGAAGGCGATCACGTCATGCTTGGTCACCGCCTCGATCGCGTCGATCGCGGGCACGTCGATGGCGCCCAGCACGTCGGCGTCATAGGCCTTGCGGATGGTCGCGGCGTCGTCGGCCGGGATCATGCCGATCTTGCCCATCGCCTCGGCGGCGACGACTTCGATCGCCCACCAGATCTTGTAGCGGTTTTCGGCCGACCAGATGGCCGACATGGCGGGACGGGAATAGCGAGGAACCATGGCGCGGGCGGCTAGCAGGGCAAGGCCGCGCGTGCAACGGCGGGCGACGTCCGCTATGACGACCCGGAGTGGAGGAGACGGCCCATGCGCAAGGCGATGCTGTTGATCGCGGCTCTCATGCTAGGGGGCATGCAGCCGCCGCCCAGTGAAAGCGTGCGGATCGAGCGGGCGATGGTCGATGCCGAACCCAACCCCACTAAGGAATCGGCCGCCGGGGGCTATGCGCGGCTGACCAGTATCGGGCGCGCCGACACGCTGATCGGCGTGCGCTGCGACTGTGCCCGCGACGTCGACCTTCACCGGATCGTACGCGAGCCTAAGCCCGACATGCTCGTCAAGCAGACGCTCGCGCTGCCCGCCGACGTGCCGGTCGATATCCGCCCGGGCAGCGACTGGCATTTGTGGGTAGGCGATCTCCAGCGCCCGCTGCGCGACGGCGAGACGGTGATCCTGGTCCTGCGCTTTGACATCGCCGGCGAAGTGCCGGTGCCGTTCACGGTCCGCGCCAGCACCAAGGACGCGTGGGCGGCGCTCGATCCCAAGCCGTGACGGGCCGTTGATCGACGGGGCGAGTCCGCTCGTCGCGTCCACGGCCAATCTGTCATCAGCGGTTCATGCGAATCGGGCATGCCCGGCCCTGCCAAGCAGGAGACCCGGCCATGGACCTCAACTATCTTTTCTACCGCCAGCAGGTCGAACGCAGCCGCGCCGCGATGGCGGCGAGCGAGGCGGCGCGCCGCGCGCACGAAGGCATGGCGAAAATCTACGAAGAGCGGATCCTCCGCGCGACCGGCAACCGCATCACGTTCGCCGCCGCCTAGAGCAGGCCCGACGCCTTCAGGCTGGTGCGCCCCTGCGCGCCGACGATGAAATGGTCGTGGACGGTGATTTTCATGTGCCGTCCCGCCTCGACCAAGTCGCGGGTCAGGCGGATGTCCTGGCTGCTTGGCGACGGGTCGCCCGACGGATGGTTGTGGACGAGGATGATCGCGGTCGCGCCCAGCTGGATCGCGCGCGCCATCACTTCGCGGACATGCACCGCCACCTCGTCGACGCTGCCGGTCCACATCGCCTCGTTGGCGATCAGCAAATTCTTGGCGTTGAGGAACAGCACGCGCACCTGCTCGACCGGCGAATGCGCCATCGCCGCCTGCAAATAATCGCCCAGCGCGTCCCAGCTCGACAGGACCGGTCGCCCCTCGATCCGTGTCTCGAGCAGCCGCAGCGCGGTCGCCTCGGCGATCTTGAGGGCACCGACCACGCCGTCGGACAATCCCTCGCGGCGCAGCGTCGCGGCGTCGGCCGACAGCAAGGGCCCGATTCCGCCGAAGCGCGCGATCAGCGCCTTGGCCTGCGCCTTGGTGTCGCGCCGCGGAATGGCGAGCGCGAGCAGATATTCGACCAGCTCGTGATCGAGCAGCGCACCCTCGCCCCCCTCGAACAGGCGCGCGCGCAGGCGGGCGCGATGACCGGAAGAATCGGAAACGGAATCGGCCAGGACGTCCTCCGCGAGGAGTAGGGACCGAGCCCGCCGACGCTAGGAAAGTGCAAAGCCACTTGCAATCGCCTCTCGTGCCGCCGACGGAACGGCTTGGAAGGCGGAAGGTTTAGCAACGAATGGTATCCGGGCGTCGCGTAGCTGGGGAGGAGGGCGAAACGCCCGTCGCCATCGCCTTCCGGCGGCGGCGCCCGATCCTGTTCGTCGCGCTGCTTCTGCTCGGGGCCGTCCTTGCGTTGCTGGTCGTCGCGTGGATCGAGCGCCGCCCGATCGCCGAGCGCTTCATCCAGCAGGAGCTTGAGCGGCGCGGGGTCCGCGCCACCTACACGATCGAGAGCATCGGCCTCCATAACCAGGTCATTCGCGACGTCACCCTCGGCGATCCCGCGCGGCCCGACCTCACCGCCCGCTACGCCAAGATCCAGATGCGCATCCGCTGGGACGGCAGCATCCAGGTCTACCGGATCGTCGCGCGCGGCGTGCGCGCCCGCGCCGAACTGCTCGACAGCGGCAAGGTCACGTTCGGCGACATCGACAAGTTGCTGCCCCCGCCCAGCGGCAAGCCTTTCACGCTGCCCGACATGACCGTCGACCTTGCCGACGCCCAGCTCTCGCTCAAGACTCCCTACGGCCCGCTCGGCTTCGCGGCGGCCGGCAGCGGCAATTTGTCGGGCGGCTTCCGCGGCCAGCTCGCGGCGGTCGGTCCGCGCCTCGACGTCGGGGCCTGTGCGCTGTCCGGCATGGAGGCGACCGTCAAGCTGGCGATCGACGCCCGCCGCCCGCGCGTCATCGGCCCGGTCGCCGCGCGCGATTTCGCCTGCCCGAAAAGCCGCCTCGCCATCGCCGCCCCGCGGATCGAGCTCGACAGCCGCTTCACCGAGGCGTTCGACACGTTCGACGGCCGTGGCAAGCTGACCGCCACGACGCTCGTCGCCGGCGTCAACGGCCTCGCCAATCTCGTCGCCAGCCTCAGCTTCAAAGGCGACGCCAAGGACGCGCAGGGCACGGTCAAGCTGACCGCGCAGAAGGCGCGCCTCGCCACCATCCTGGCCGACCGCACCGCGCTCGACGGCCGTTACCGGCTGTGGGCGGGGCAGGGCAATCTCTCGCTCGTCGCCGATTATGCCGCCACCAATGCCGCGCTCGCGCCCTCGCTGATCAACGGCCTCGCCGGGCCGCTCGACAGCGCCCGCGGCACGCCGCTCGGCCCGATCGGGGCGCAGATCGCCGCCGCGCTCCGGCGCACGGCGGGCGGGTTCGATGCCAAGGGGCAATTGTCGCTCGTCAACCTGCGCGGGGGTGGGGGCGTGCGCGTGAAGACCGCCGACGCGGTCAGCCCGGCGGGCGCCGTCATCACCATCGCGGGCGGCGACGGCATTACCTATTACTGGCCCGACGGGCGGCTGCGCGTCGACGGCAATATCGCCACGCGCGGCGGCGGCCTGCCCACCGCCGAGATCGCCTTGAGCCAGCCGCGCGGCGGCGGACCGATGAGCGGCACTGCCCGCATCCAGCCGTACAGTGCTGGCGGCGCCCGCCTCGCGCTCGCGCCGGTAACCTTCACGGGCGCCGGCGACGGCTCGACCCGCGTCACCACCGTGGCGGTGATGGACGGCCCGCTCGCCGGCGGGCGCGTGACCGGGCTGAGGATCCCGATCGACGGGCGCATCGGCGGGCCGGGCGGCGGCTTCGCCTTCGGCCGCGGCTGCATCGACGCCGGTTTCGCGACGCTCCAGACCGGTGGCCTGCGCCTGCGCAACGCCCGCATCCCGATCTGCCCGACGGCCGGCGCCATCCTTGCCAAGCGCGGCGCGGGCCCGGTGCGGATCGGCGCCCAGACCCGCAACCTGCGCCTCAATGGCAGCCTCGGCCGCTCGCCCTTCGCGCTGACCGCCGCTCAGGCCCGCTTCAGCGGCAGCGATCGTTTCGACGCCCGCCGCCTTGCCGCCCGGTTCGGCAATCCGCGCGCGCCGGTGCGGGTCGAGGCCGCATCCATCGAGGGACGCCTGGGCGGCGGCGGCGCGGGCGGCCGTTTCGGGGACGCCGACGTCCTCATCGGAAACGTGCCCGTCGGGCTCGACAAGGCCGCCGGGCGCTGGGATTTCCGCCGCGGCGTGCTGGCCATCGACGGGTCGGCCACCGTGTTCGACCGCGATCCCGAGCCGCGCTTTTACCCGCTCGTCACCGACAACCTCGTGTTCCGCCTCGCCGACGACCAGGTCCGCGCCGACGCCACGCTGAAGACGCCCGTCAACGGCGCCGCCGTCACCAACGTCGCCATCCGTCACCGCCTGTCGAGCGGCACGGGCGAGGCGGTGCTCGACGTCCCCGGCCTCGCCTTCGCGGTCGGCGGCCTCCAGCCCGAGCAGATCACGCGCCTCAGCCAGGGCGTCATCGCGCTCGTCAACGGGTCGGTCAGTGGGCAGGGGCGCATCGCCTGGCGCGGCGACGGCTCGGTCACCTCGACCGGCGAATTCACCACGCGCGACATGGACCTGGCCGCAACATTCGGCCCGGTCGAAGGCCTGTCGACGACGATCCGCTTCACCGACCTTCTGGGGCTTGAGACCGCGCCGGGGCAGGTGCTGAGCGTCGACATGGTCAACCCGGGTATCGAGGTCGTCAACGGTGAGATCCGTTACCAGATCCTGCCGGGCCAGCTGGTCAAGATCGAGCGCGGCGAATGGCCGTTCATGGGCGGGCGCCTGATCCTCGAGGAGACGATCCTCAACTTCGCCAAGGACAGCCCCAAGCGCCTGACCTTCACCGTCGACGGGCTCGACGCCAACGCCTTCGTCGGGTCGATGAACTTCCCCGACCTGCAGGCCACCGGCATTTTCGACGGCGCGCTGCCGATGATCTTTGACGACGAGGGCGGCCGGATCGTCGGCGGCCGCCTGCAAAGCCGCCCGCCCGGCGGGACGCTCAGCTACGAAGGCGCAATCAACAAGGCCAACCTCGGCCTGTTCGGCGGGATCGCTTTTGATGCGCTGCGCAGCCTCAGGTTCAACGACATGGTCATCCGCCTCGACGGCGACCTGGCCGGCGAATTCGCCACCCGGATCACGATCGACGAGGTGGGTATCGCGAACAACAACAGCACGCAGCGGTTCGTGAAGAACCTCGTCCGCAAAATCCCGTTCAAGTTCAACGTGTCGATCAAGGGGCCCTTCCGCTCGCTGATCGCCACCGCCAAGTCGGTGCGCGACCCGCGCCCCGTGATCCGCGACGTGCTGCCCGTCCCGCTCGACGAGATTCCCGGCGTCGTCACCGAAGTGCGCCGCCGCGAGGAAACGTCGCAGCAAACCCAGACCCCGGTCGCCGACGAGGTGACCGTTTCCGCCACGCCCCCCAAGGAGGACCGCCCATGACCATCCGCACGCGCACCATCGGGCGCACCGCCGCCGCGCTGGCGCTGGTGCCGCTCGCCAGCAGCTGCATCAGCGTCAAGACGCCCGACAAGCCGATCGAGATCAACCTCAACGTCAAGATCGAGCAGGAAGTGCTGGTCCGCCTCCAGCGCGACGTCGACCAACTGATCCGCGACAATCCCGACGTCTTCCCGCAGCAGCAGCCCCCGTCGGGCGGGCAGCGCTGATGCGTCTCGTCGTCGCGCTCGCGGTCGTGGCGCTTGCCGCCGGTCCGTCGGTGGCGCAGTCGAGCCCGGCGGTCGCCTCGGCGCGCGTCGCTGGGCAGGTCGGCGAGCGCTACGACGGTTATCTCGGCTTCGCGGTGGCGCCGGCCCCGGCGCTTCGCCAGGCGGTGGTTGCCGTGAACATCAAGCGCCGCGCGCTTTACACCAATCTCGCCCGGCAGAAGTCGGTGGCGCCCGAGGATGTCGGCATCACCGCGGGCTGCGAATTGCTGGCGCGCGTCGCGCCGGGTGAGGTCTACCTGCTGCAGGACGGAACCTGGCGTCGGCGCGATCCCGGCGAGTCCGCGCCGCGCCCCGATTATTGCGGCGGCTGAACGGGCAAAAACCCCGTTCGCCCGCCCCATCGGCGGTTGACTATCCACGCCCCCCTTCATAAAGGGGCCGCGCCTTGGCGGGCTCGACGCCGCCATGTTCCTTGCCTTTCGCGCCCGCCCCGACGGCGCTGGCGCACATATGAGGGAGAGGACACATGGCCGACGAGATCGACGAGGGCGCAAAGCTTCCCGAGGATGCACGAATCGAATCGCTCGATGAGCGACTTCGCCGCGCACAGGAACGGGAAGCGGCGCGTGTCGGCACGCCCGGCCAGCCGGACCAGGACGAGAAAGCGGGCAGCCGCGTCTTGTCCCTCCTGCTCGGCGGCGTGTTCGGCGGGACGCTGCTCGGCTGGCTCGCGGGCCGGTTGTTCGGCGCCGAGACCACCGGCCTTATCGCCGGGCTGGTGATCGGCGTGGTGGCGGCGTTCTACAGCATCCTGAAGATGGCCGCGCCGCGCCAATAGGGCCGCGGCACGTAAGAGGAACGAGACAGTGGCAGCCGAAGGCGGCAAAGTCGATCCGATGCACCAGTTCCTGGTCGAACCCCTGTTCGGCCAGACGTGGAATATCGCGGGTTACCCGATCCCGTTCACCAACAGCGCGCTGTGGATGGCGTTCACGCTGCTGGCGGTCACCATCTTCATGATGGGCGGCCTCAAGCGCGACCTGGTGCCCGGCCGCTGGCAGATGGCGGTCGAAAGCGTCACCGGCGCGATCAGCGGCATGGTCGACCAGTCGATCGGCCCCAAGGGCAAGCAGTATCTGCCCTACATCTTCACGCTCTTCATGTTCATCCTCGTCGCGAACCTGCTCGGCATGATGCCGACCTCGCTGGCGGGGCTTCACGCCTTCACGCTGACCAGCCACCTTACCGTCACCGGCGTGCTCGCGCTCCTGACCTTCGGCATGGTGCTCGTCGTCGGCTTCTGGAAGCACGGCCTGCACTTCTTCAGCCTGTTCATTCCGGCCGGCGTGCCGTGGTACATGGCGGCCTTCCTCTTCCCGATCGAGCTCGTCAGCTTCCTGATGCGCCCGTTCAGCCTCGGCCTGCGACTGTTCGTCGCGATGACCGCGGGCCACATCCTGATGAAGGTGCTGGCGGGCTTCGTCATCTCGGGCATCAACCTCGAGAGCGCGGCGCTGACCCCGCTGATCGTCCTTCCGTCCTTCATTCTGATGATCGGCATCACTTTGCTCGAACTGCTGGTGTGCGCCATCCAGGCTTATGTCTTCGCGCTGCTGGCGAGTGTGTATCTCAACGACGCGATCAATCTTCACTAAACGCTTTTTCCAAGGGAGTTTTCATCATGGATCTTCAGTCTGCTTCGGTCATCGGTGCCGGTCTTGCTGCTATCGGTGCCGGCATGGCGGCGCTGGGCGTGGGCAACGTCTTCGGTTCGTTCCTCAACGGCGCGCTGCGCAACCCGGCGGCGGCCGACGGCCAGTTCACCCGCCTGCTGATCGGCTTCGCGGCCGCCGAGCTTCTCGGCCTGCTGTCGTTCCTCATCGCCATCCTGCTCTACCTCAAGTCGTAAGCCCGAAAGGCTAAGGCGAAAGGCTTAACCCCGTGCCTCAATTCGACCAGATCACGGAAATCTACGCGTCCCAGATCTTCTGGCTGGCGGTGTTCTTCGGGACGTTGTTCGTCGTTGTCGGCCTCGGCATCCTGCCGAAGGCGATCGGCACCGTCGATCGTCGTAACGACAAGATCGCCGACGACCTCAAGACCGCCGAAGGGGCGCGCGAGGCGGCCGATGCGCTGGAAGAAAAGTATCGCGCCGACATGGACAAGGCCCGTGCCGAAGCGATGAGGGTCACGGCGGACGCCAAGGCCGCCGCCGCCAAGTCGACCGAGGCGCACGTCGCCAAGGCCGACAAGGCGATCGCGACCAAGATCGACAAGGCGACCGCCACTATCGCCGATGCTCGCGCCAAGGCGCTGGCGGAGATCGAGGCGGTGGCCGCCGAAGCCACCGAGGCGCTGGTCGCCAAGGTCGCGGGCCTCAACGTCGACGCCGCCGCGGCCCGCGCCGCGGTCAAGCAGGAGCTGGCCCATGGCTGAGCCGACCACCGGAACCGAAGTGCCCGGCGAAGTTCACGCCGAGCCGACCGCGCTCAACCTCGACGCGTCGATGTGGGTCGCGCTGGCGATGGTCGTCGTGATCGTCCTGGCGCTCTGGAAGAAGGTCCCGTCAGTGATCGGCAAGGGCCTCGACGGCAAGATCGCCGAGATCCGCGAGCAGCTCGCCGAGGCCGAGGCCGTCCGCAAGGAAGCCGAGGCGCTCAAGGCCGAGTATGAGGCCAAGATCAAGGCGGCGGGCAAGGAAACCAAGGCGATGCTGAAGCGCGCCGAGACCGACGCGCAGGGCATCGTCGCCAAGGCCGAGGAAGACGCCAAGGCGCTGGTCGAGCGTCGCCAGGCGATGGCCGAGGCCAAGATCGCGGCGGAAGAGCGCGCCGCCATCGACGAGCTTCGCGCCACCACCGCCAAGGCGGCCACCGCGGCCGCGGCGAAGCTGATCGCCGCCAAGCACGACGCCAAGGCCGACAAGGCCCTCGTCGACCAGGCGATCGCCGGCCTCTAAGCCGAACGCGGACAACGCAAACGAAAAGGCCCGGCGGGAAACCGCCGGGCCTTTCTCGTTTCGGGCGCCGCCGGCCGCTTCTTAGGGCACGTTCTCGGTCAGCAGGTCGTAAGTCGCGACCAGCTCGTCCTTTTGGTTGAAGATCTCGACCGCCCAGCGCACCACGCCCGTCTCCTCGCTCTTGAGGCTCTTCGAGCGCACCGTCAGCTCCACCCGCAACGAATCCCCCGGGTAGAGCGGGGTCAGAAAGCGCAGATTCTCCAGCCCCGTATTGGCCAGCACGGGCCCCGGATCGGGATCGACGAACAGGCCCGCGGCGAAGCTCAGGATGAGGTAGCCGTGCGCCACCCGCCCCTCGAAGATCGGCGAGGCCTTGGCCGCTTCCTCGTCCATGTGGGCGTAGAAGGTGTCGCCGGTGAAATGGGCGAAATGCTCGATATCCTCGATCGTCACCGTCCGGCTGGCGGTCTTCAGCGTATCGCCGATGTGAAGCTCGCTCATGCGCTTGCGGAACGGGTGGGCGTCCACGAACCGCTTCGGCCCGCCCGGGATATACT
>CAZKCD010000066.1:0-9624 GCA_964551235.1 uncultured Sphingomonas sp. | reverse complement strand
ATGCGGATGGTCACCGGGCGGGCGAGGACGGCGGACCCCTCCGTCTCCCAGCTCATGTTCGGGCAGGCCATGCGCGTGGCGAGGATCGCGCCGACGTTGAGCCGCGCGCCGTCCTGCGTGTAGCCCGCGCTGAGGCGGTTGCAGCCGAGCGCGCCGCTCATCCGCCCGTCGGCGAACTGCATCGAATAATCGCCGTCGCGCGGCACCGGGCGCCGGTTGATCGAGACGACCCGCCAGCGGGTCTTGTCGAGCGGCGGACCCATGGCGGGCGTGGTGACCGGCGGCGGCATCGGATTTCCTCGTTCGTCGACCTGCGAATAGAAGGACGTGGGCGCGCCGCAGCCCTTGTACATCCGGCCGTCGACATAGACGGTGACGGTGTCGGGATAGGTGCGGTCGCTCATCCCGTCGGAGCAGCGGATATTGTTGATGTTCACCTCGATCCGCGGGGTCCGGTAGATGTTGCCGGCGGTGCCGACGATCGGGCGCGGCGCGGGCTGAGTCACCGAGATATTGTTGCCGCGGTCGGTGAAGACGAGGTCGCGGCCGATCTCCAGGTCCCAGAAAGGCTCGGTGCCGATGGCGCGATAGTCGCCGCGCGTGTCGGGATAGGGCGCCGGGGGATAGGGCTGGGGCGGGTAAGGCTGGGGCGGGTAAGGCGCCGGGCCGGGCTCGCCGTACGGGCCCTGGGGCGGATAGCCGCCGTCGTAATAGGGATCCATGGTCGTGCACGCGGCAAGACTCAAAGCGAGCGGCACCAGCCAGGCGGTCGTTCTCATGGTGGAACAACCCTATCAGGGGGTCAGCGGTTCCGCCAGCTTGCGCGGACCTGGTAGGCCATGACCGCGGCGGCCACCGCGGCGTTGAGGCTGTCGGCGCGGCCGAGCATCGGCATTTTGACGAGGAGGTCGCATTCGTCCTCGTAGGCGGCGGGCAGGCCCTGGCTCTCGTTGCCGATGAGCAAGAAGCAGGGCTGGTCGTAGGCCGCGTCGAGATAGTCGGTATCGGTGCGCAGGCTGGTGCCGACGAGCTGGCCGTGGCCGGCGCGCAGCCAGGCCACGAACTCGTCCCAGCGCGCGGTGGCGATGGACTGGGTGAAGAGCGCGCCCATCGAGGCGCGGACGGCCTCGACGCTAAACGGGTCGGCACAATCGTCGACGAGAATGAGGCCGCCCGCGCCGACCGCGTCGCCGGTGCGCAGCACGGTGCCGATGTTGCCGGGATCGCGCATCGCTTGGACCACCAGCCACATCGGGGCGGCGGCGCGATCGAGGCGGTCGAGCGACGTGTCGGGTTGGCGGTAGGCGCCGAGGATGGCCTGCGGATTGTCCTTGCCGCTCATCTTCGAAAGGATGTCGGGCGTGGTCTCGATGACGTCGGCGCCGCGCGCCTCGGCCTCGGCGGCGATCTCGGCGGCGAGGGGATGGAGGCGCTGGTTGCCGGCATAGGCGATGATGTCGGGCAGGAAGCCGCTGTCGCGCGCCTCGGCGAGGATACGGAGCCCCTCGGCGAGGAACAGGCCCTCGGCCCTGCGCGCCTTCTTGTCGCGAAGCGCGCGGATGCGCTTCACGGTCTCGTTGGAGAAGGAGGTGATTTCGCGGGGCATCGGGTTTCGCTTTGGTCGCTTAGTGCCGTGCTCGGCAAGCCCCCGGCTTGCCCAAGCGCGTCACTCCTCGCCGAACTTGTCTTCGACGAGGGCGACGAGCAGGGCGAGGCCGTCTTCGGCGCCGTCGCCCGAGCAGGAAATGGTGATCGAATCGCCCATCGCCGCGCCGAGCATCATCAGGCCCATGATCGAGGTGCCGGTGACTTTGTTGCCGTCCTTCTCCACCTCGACGTGGCAGGGAAGGTCGTGGACGGTGTTGACGAACTTGGCGCTGGCGCGGGCATGGAGGCCGCGCCGGTTGGTCACCAGGACGGTGCGCGAAAGCGCGCTCAAGCAGCGGCCTCGCCGAGGATTTCGGAGGCGACGGAGATGTACTTGCGGCCCGCCTCGCGCGCGGCGGCGACCGCGGCGCGCACGCCCATGACCTTCCGGGCGCCCTCGAGGCGGATCAGCATCGGCAGGTTGACGCCGGCGATGACCTCGATGTCGGCGCTCTTCATCAGGCTGATGGCGAGGTTGCTGGGCGTGCCGCCGAAGAGGTCGGTGAGGATGATGACGCCTTCGCCCTCGTTGACCTTGGCGATGGCCGCGGCGATGTCGGCGCGGCGCGCCTCCATGTCGTCGTCGGCATCGATACAGATGCCCTCGACCCCCGTCTGCGGGCCGACCACATGCTCCAAAGCCGTGATGAACTCCGCCGCCAGCCGGCCGTGGGTCACCAACACTAGTCCGATCATTCAATCACCCGACACGCTGCCCGCCCCCCCTGGGCGGAGATCTTCGACACTGTCGCTCGGCGCAGAAGCGAGATCGCGGTGACGGATGCTCGCCGGAATGCCTGCACTGTGCAACCTCTTCGCCATCTCGGCCGCCGCAGCCACCGAGCGATGCCTTCCACCGGTGCAGCCAAATGCCACGGTGAGGTAGGTTTTGCCCGCCGCCCAATAGCGGGGAATCAGGGTCGCGAGAAGAGCCTCGGTCGAATCCATCATCACCGCCCAGCCGGGGTCGGCCGCGCAATAGGCCTGGACCGGGTCGTCGAGCCCGGTGAGGGGGCGCAATTCGGGGATCCAGTGGGGGTTGGGGACGAAGCGCATGTCGAACACGAGGTCGGCGGTGCGCGAGATGCCCTTGGCGAAGCCGAAGGAGGCGATGGTGACGACCGGCTGGTCGCGGTCCTCGCCGTAGCGGCGGCGAAGCTCGTCGCGCAGCTCGGCGGGGGTAAGATCGGTGGTGTCGAGGATCGAGTCGGCGGACTGGCGAAGCGCGGCGGTGAGGCCGCGCTCGCGGGCGATGCCGTCCTCGGCGGGACGGTCGGGCGCGAGCGGGTGGCGACGGCGGGTCTCGTCGTAGCGGCGAATGAGCTCGGCCCCGGCGCAATCGAGGTAGAGGATTTCGGGGCGGACGCCCTCGACGGCGCGGATGATGCCGGGCAGCGCCGCTGCGTCGAAGCCGCGACTGCGCGCGTCCATGCCGACCGCGACGGGCAAAGTGCGGGCCGACGCCTGCTCGCCGTGGACGAATTCCTCGAGCAGCGACACGGGGAGATTGTCGACGCAATCCCAGCCCATGTCCTCGAGCGCGTCGAGCACGGTCGACTTGCCGGCGCCCGACATGCCGGTCACGAGGAGGAGGCGGGGAAGGGTCATTGGAGGCCCAGCCGGTCGAGCGCGAGGACGACCTTGGCGGCGGCCGAGGCGGCGCGCGCATCCATGCAGACGAGCGGCACGTCGAGGCCAAGGAAGGCGCGGCGGGCGCCCTCGTCGGGCAGGCGGGCGCCGTCTTCGGTGAGATCGACGACCAGCGCCACGGGCGTGTCGCCGGCCTGGTCCATGGCGAGGATGCCGAGGCCGCGGATTTCGATCTTGCCGGCGATGGTGGCGGGGGCCGAGGCGATAAGGCGCCCGCCTTCCTTGCGGAGCAGGGTGCGGTCGTCGCTGACGAGCGTGAAGCCGCGGTCGATGAGGCGCAGCGCAAGGTCGGACTTGCCCGATCCCGAAGGGCCGACGAGGAGCACCGCGCGGCCGCCCGCGGCGACGCTGGTGGCGTGGATGTTCTCGGACGAGAGGCGGGTCATTCGGTCCGCTCCGCCGCGGGCAGGTCGATCGTGAAGCGCGCGCCGGTAGGCGCGTCGTCGCGGTCGGTCACGGCGATCGTGCCGTCATGCCCCTCGACGATGGCGCGAGCGATGGCGAGGCCGAGGCCGGAGTGACGGCCGAAGGTCTCCGCTTCCGGGCGGATCGAGTGGAATCGCTTGAAGATGGATTCGCGCAATTCCTGCGGCACGCCCGGTCCTTCGTCGTCGATGCGCACGAGGATACGGTCGCCGACATGAACCGCGGCAATCTCGACCAGCGCGCCGGGCGGCGAGAAGCTGATCGCGTTGTCGACGATATTGTCGATGGCGCGGGCGAGGCGCGAGGGTTCGCCCATCACGGTCGCACTTTCGGCGCGCGGGCGGGCGAAGGCGATGCGGACGTTGCCGGTCTCGCGCCGTTCCTCCCAGACGTGGACGAGTCCCTCGATCAGCTTGCCGAGGTCGACCGGCTCGAACCGGGCGCGGGCCAGCTCGGCATCGGTGCGCGCGGCCTCGCCGATGTCGCCGACGAGGCGGTCGAGGCGGATGACGTCCTGGCGGATGATGTCGATGAGCTGGGCGCGATGCTCGGGCTTCTCGACGCGGTCGAGCCCGTCGACCGCGCTGCGCAGCGAGGCGAGCGGATTCTTGAGCTCGTGCGTCACGTCGGCGGCGAAGGCCTCGGTATGGTCGATGCGGGTGCGCAGCGACTGGCTCATGTCGCTGACCGAGCGGGCGAGCAGGCCGATTTCGTCGCGGCGCGAGGGCAGGCGGGGCACGCGCACCTCGCGCGCGCGGCCGAGGCGGACGCGGTGCGCGGCCTCGGCGATCCGGCGCAGCGGACGGACGATGGTGCGGGCGAGGAACAGCGAGAGTAGGATCGAGAGGATCGCCGCGAGGGCGAGCGCGAAACCGAGCGTGGCGCGCTGGCTTCGCACGGTGCGGGTCAGGTTGCGGTCGTTCTTGGTGACCAAGAGGCGCGAGCCGTCGGCGAGGCGGGCGGCGCCGACGAACACGGGGGTGAGGTCGGGCGCGTTGCGGATTTCGACCGCCGGTTCGGCGCCGACCGCGCGCAGCAGCGACCAGGCCTGGGCGCGGTCGGTGTCGGGTTCGAGGAAATCGGGCGGCGGGGCTTCCCCAACGAGGGCGTTGAACCCGCGGTCGAGGGCGCGCGCGACGTCCTTCTTCCATTTTTCCTGCGCCGGGTCGCGCAGGCGGTAGGTCGGCTGGCCCGACGCCCAGCTGTCGGCGGTCTTGCGTCCGTCCGGCGCATAGAGGCGCAGCCGCGACTGGTTGGGGATGCCGAATTCGGTCAGCGCCTTTCCGCGGTCGCCCGGCGCGGTGCGGTTGAGCGCCTCGGCGGCGATCGCGGTCTCGCTGGCGAGGCGGTCGGTGCGCTCGATCGTGATGCGGTTGCGGTAGGCGTCGAGGTAGAGGATCGACAGCGCGAAGATGGCGAGCGTCAGGATGTTCACCGCGAGGATGCGGTGGGTCAGGGTCCAGCGCCCCGACCAGGTCAGGGCCAGGTCGGCCTCGTCATTCCTCGCCAAACCGGTAGCCGACGCCATAGAGGGTCTCGATGCCGTCGAAATCGTCGTCGGCGCTGCGGAACTTGCGGCGGATGCGCTTGATGTGGCTGTCGATGGTGCGATCGTCGACGTAGACGTCATCCTGGTAGGCGACGTCGAGCAGCTGGTTGCGCGACTTGACCACGCCGGGGCGCTGGGCGAGCGCCTCGAGGATCAGGAATTCGGTGACGGTGAGCGTGACGTCCTTGCCGTCCCACGTCACCTTGTGGCGCGCCGGGTCCATCGTCAGGCGGCCGCGTTCGAGCATCTGGTCGGAGGCTTCGCCCGCTTCCTGCTGGAGCTGCCCGCGCTCGAGGTCGCGGCGGCGCAGGATGGCGCGGATGCGGGCGATCAGCAGGCGCTGGCTGAAGGGCTTGGCGATATAATCGTCGGCGCCCATCGCGAGGCCCAAGGCCTCGTCGAGCTCGTCGTCCTTGGAGGTGAGGAAGATGACCGGCGTCGCGCCGGCCGTCCCGCCCAGTTCGCGAACGCGGCGGAGCAGCTCCATGCCGTCCATCTGCGGCATCTTGATGTCGAACACGCCAAGGTCCGGGGGATTGTCGGCGAAGGCCTTGAGCGCGCTCGCGCCGTCCGAATAGACTCGGGTGACGAACCCCTCGGCCTGGAGCGCGAGGGACACCGAGGTTAGGATGTTGCGATCGTCGTCGACGAGCGCGATCTCGTGGCTCATGGCGTGAGGTGATTAATGGGCGGGGGCGGCCCGCACAAGGCCGCCCGTCGCGCCGGTCAGTCGAAGATTTCGTGCAGCCAGTGCTTCTTCTTCTTGCCGTAGGGATAATAGCCCTGGTGCTGCGGATAGGGCGGTGCAGCGTGGCCGGGCGCATGGGCTTGCGGCGGCGGCGGCGCGGCTTGCGGTGCCGGGGCGACCGAGCGTTCGATGATCTTGTCGAGCTCGCCGCGGTCAAGCCACACGCCGCGGCACTGCGGGCAATAGTCGATCTCGATCCCCTGCCGGTCGCTCATCGCCAGCGGGACGCGGCAGACCGGGCAGTTCATGGTGGCAACTTCGGCTTCGCTTCGCATTCGTCGATCGTCCTCTCTCGGTTCTGGCCTTCTTAATCGATGTGATGGCTCGCGCGCCCCGCGACAAGGGGAAAGCGGAAAACGGCGACAATCTTGGGAACGTTCACAACTTTGACATTGCGGAGCCGCGATGGTTAGGCGCTCGCATACGTATGCGGTCCCGTCCGTAAGGCGGGCTGATCCATTGAATTTCTTGGGAGAATCATTGTGGGCGAGCGTGTTCCGGCGTTCAAGCTGGCGGACCAGGGTATCGAGACCGGTGCGACCCTTCACTGGAACCTGACGACGGCGCCGCTGGTCGAGCAGGCCGTTGCCCGTGGCGAAGGCCAGCTAACCAAGGACGGCGCGTTGCTGGTCGACACCGGCAAGTTCACCGGCCGCAGCGTGAAGGACAAATATGTCGTTCGCGACGCGACGACCGAGGACACCATCAACTGGGGCCCGATCAACCAGGAGATGAGCCCCGAGCATTGGGCGACGCTCAAGGCCGATTTCATGACCGCGCTGAAGGGGCAGGAGGAACTGTTCGTCGCCGACCTCTACGGCGGCAGCCAGCCGGAATATCGCGTCAACGTGCGGGTCATCAACCAGATGGCGTGGCACAATCTGTTCGTGCGCACTCTGCTGGTGCGTCCGGACGCGAGCGAGCTGCCGGGCTATGTCCCCGAATATACGATCATCAACCTGCCGAGCTTCAAGGCCGATCCGGCGCGCCACGGCTGCCGCAGCGACACGGTCATCGCGGTCAACTTCACCGAGAAGATGATCCTGATCGGCAACACCGAATATTCGGGCGAGATGAAGAAGGGCGTGTTCGGCCTCCTGAACTTCCTGCTCCCCGCGCAGGGCGTGATGCCGATGCATTGCAGCGCCAACATCGGCAAGGACGGCAAGAGCGCGATCTTCTTCGGCCTGTCGGGAACCGGCAAGACGACGCTGTCGGCCGACGCCAGCCGCACGCTGATTGGCGATGACGAGCATGGCTGGTCGGACACGGCGGTCTTCAACTTCGAAGGCGGCTGCTATGCCAAGATGATCAACCTCAGCGCCGAGGGCGAGCCGGAGATTTACGCGACGACCAAGATGTTCGGCACGATCCTCGAGAACGTGGCGATGGACCCGGAGACGCGCGACCTCGACTTCACCGACGCGAGCAAGACCGAGAATACGCGCGGCGCCTATCCGATCGAGTTCATCCCGAACACGAGCGCGGACAATCTCGGGCCGCCGCCGTCGACGATCATCTTCCTGACCGCCGACGCGTTCGGCGTGCTGCCGCCGATCTCGCGCCTGACCCCGGACCAGGCGATGTACCACTTCCTGTCGGGCTACACCGCCAAGGTGGCCGGCACGGAAATCGGCGTGACCGAGCCGACCGCGACCTTCTCGACCTGCTTCGGCGCGGCCTTCATGCCGCGTCCGCCGAGCGTCTACGGCAACCTCCTCAAGGAGCGGATCGCCAAGGGCGGGGCGCAGTGCTGGCTGGTCAACACCGGCTGGACCGGCGGCAAATATGGCGTCGGCAAGCGCATGCCGATCAAGGAAACCCGCGCGCTCCTGAACGCGGCTCTCGACGGCAGCCTGAACAATGTCGAGTTCCGCAAGGACCCGAACTTCGGCTTCGAAGTCCCGGTCGCCGTGCCGGGCGTCGACAATTCGATCCTCGACCCGCGCAGCACCTGGGCGGACAAGGACGAATATGATCGCACGGCGGGAAAGCTGGTCGACCTGTTCGTCGAGAATTTCGCCGAGTTCGCGCCGCACGTCGAAGAGGGCGTGCGCCAAGCGGGGCCGAAAGTCGCCGCCTGAACGGCCCGGACGTTGACGGATCGGGCCTTCCAACGAGAAAGCCCGATCCGATGACCGCTTTCCCCGTTCGCCATTTCGACACCGACGACGCCGTCGCCCGCGTGGGCGAGGGGCTGCTTCACGCCGACCTTCCCAAGGCGGAATGGACGCACGAGGCGCACCTCGCCGCGACGCTGTATCTTTTGCTGAAGCATCCCGAGATCGACCTCGACCGCGACCTGCCGGGCCTGATCCGCCGCTACAACGAGAGCGTCGGCGGGGTGAACGACGATTCCCAGGGCTATCACGACACGATCACGCGAGCGTACCTGCGCGGGATCCGCCTGTTCCTGGACGAAGCCGACCGCGACGCGCCGCTGCACGACTTGGCCAACGACCTGCTGCATTCGCCGATGGGGCGGCGCGACTGGCCGACGCGCTTCTGGTCGAAGGAGCGCCTGTTCAGCGTCGCGGCGCGGCGCGGCTGGGTGGAACCCGACCTGGCGGCGATGCCATAGCCGCCGCCCCCCGTTCGGTGGTAGGATGCGCCTTCCCCTGACACAGGAGGCGAGGATGATCGACAAGGCCGCGACGATCCTTCGGGACAATCGCCTGATGTCGCTGGCGACCACGCGCGCGGACGGCTGGCCGCATTGTTCGATGGTCGGGTTCGCCGAGGACGGGCTCGATCTCTATTTCGTGGTGTCCCGGCACAGCCAGAAGCTGGCCAACATCGAGCGCGACAACCGGGTCGCCATCGTCATCGGCCGCGACGTGATCGACCCGCGCAGCATTCGCGGCCTGTCGATCGCCGCGCGCGCGCAGGAAGTAGACGATCCCGCCCAGCGGCGGCGCGCGGTGGAGCTTCTTCTCGACCGGCGCCCGGCGCTGCGCCAGCTCGAGCCGCCGGCGCCCGAGCATTCGGCGGTGATGGTGGCGCGCTCGCAGGTCGTCACCATCCTCGATTATTCGGTGAGCTTCGGCCACACCGAGACGTGGACGATCGACGAGGACGGCAAGGCGAAGCCGGCCGAGGGCACGCCCAACGACTGGGGCTATGGCGGGGAACTGAAGCCGCTGCACTAAGCGGCGACGTCAGCCGCGCGCCTGCTCCACATAGCCCGCGACGTTCTTGGCGAGGACGTCCATGGGGACGTTGCCGCCGAGAACGACCGCGTCGTTGAAGGCCTTGAAGTCGTAGCGCGGGCCGAGGGCGGCCTGGGCGAGGGCGCGCTGGCGGACGATCTCGCTGTGGCCGACCTTGTAGCCGCAGGCCTGGCCCGCCCAGCTGCAATAGCGGTCGACTTCGGAGGCGACCTCCATCGGGTTGGAGCCGTTTTCCTCGACGAAGAAGCGGACGCCCTGCTCGCGGCTCCAGCGCTTGGCGTGGAGGCCGGTGTCGACGACCAGGCGGCACGCGCGGAAGGCGAGCGACTGGAGATAGCCGAGCCGGCCAACCTCGAACGCGTCATAGGCGCCCAGCTCGTCGACGATCTGTTCGCCGTAGAGCGCCCAGCCTTCGGAATAAGCGTTGAAGGCGA
>CAZKCD010000065.1:0-9683 GCA_964551235.1 uncultured Sphingomonas sp. | reverse complement strand
TGAGGGATTTGAACCCCCGACCTTCGGTTTACAAAACCGCTGCACTACCACTGTGCTAAGCCGGCCCGGCGCCGCTTTGCGTCAGGCATGGGGCCTTCGTCCAGCCCCATTGCGCGCGCGCCGCCCATCTGCTTGCCTGCGCGGTCATGGGGCAATGGACCTTCGCGATCGACCGGGGCGGCACCTTCACCGACGTGATCGCGCGCAGCGATTCCGGCGCCACGCGAATCCTCAAGCTGCTCAGCGAGAACCCGGGCCGCTACGCCGATGCCGCGCTCGAGGCGATCGGGCGCGTGCTGGCCGAGGAGGGCGGCACCCTGGGCGCGGTCCGCATGGGCACCACCGTCGCCACCAACGCCCTGCTGGAACGCAAGGGCGAACGCACCGCGCTCCTCGTCACGCGCGGCTTCGCCGACGCGTTGCGCATCGGCACGCAGGCGCGCCCCGACATCTTCGCGCGGGCCATCGTCCTTCCTTCCATGCTGTACGACCGGGTGGTCGAGGTGGACGAACGGGTCGCGGTGGACGGCACCGTCCTCACCTCGCTCGACGAGACGGCGGCCCGCGCCGACCTCGAGGCGCTGCGCGCCGCGGGAATCGACAGCCTCGCCATCCTGCTGATGCACGGCTGGCAGCACCGCGACCATGAGGCGCGGCTCGCCGCCATCGCGCGCGCGATGGGGTTCGGCCAGGTCTCGGTCAGCCACGAGGTCGCGCCCCTGATCCGCTTCGTGCCGCGCGGCGACACGACCGTCGTCGACGCCTATCTCTCACCGGTCCTTCGCCGCTACGTCGACCAGGTCGCGGCGGGGCTGGGTGAGGGGGCCGACCTCCAGTTCATCCAGTCCAACGGCGGGCTGACCGACGCGCGCGGCTTTCGCGGCAAGGACGCCATCCTGTCCGGGCCGGCCGGCGGGGTGGTCGGCATGGTCGCGGCCGGCGCCGCGCTGGGCGAAACGCGCCTCATCGGCTTCGACATGGGCGGCACCTCGACCGACGTCAGCCATTATGCGGGCGCCTTCGAACTGGCCGAGGAAAGCGTCGTCGCCGGCTCGCGAATCCGCGCGCCGATGATGCAGGTCGATACCGTGGCCGCCGGCGGCGGCTCGATCTGCCGCTTCGACGGCCTGCGCTTCCGCGTCGGTCCCGACAGCGCCGGGGCGCATCCGGGCCCGGCCTGCTACCGCAACGGCGGGCCGCTCACCGTCACCGACTGCAACCTCGTGCTCGGGCGCATCGACCCGGCGCATTTCCCGTCGGTGTTCGGCCCCGGCGGCGACCAGCCGCTCGACCCCGCCGCCGCGCGCGCGCGGCTGGCGGAGGTCGCCGCCGCCATGGCGCGGCCCATGGCGGTGGACGACATCGCGCGCGGCTTCCTCGCCATCGCCGTCGACAATATGGCCGCCGCGATCCGCCGCATCTCGATCGCGCGCGGGCACGACGTCACCCGCTACACGTTGGTCGCGTTCGGCGGGGCGGGCGGGCAGCTTGCCTGCGCGGTGGCCGACGCGCTCGGCATGGAGCGCATCCTCCTCCACCCGCTCGCCGGCCTGCTGTCCGCGCACGGCATTTCGCTGGCCGACGTCAAGGCGATCCGCGAGGCGAGCTGGCGGCGGCCGCTGGCCGAGGATCTGGCCATCCCGCTCGCCGCGCTGGAGCAAGAGGTTCGCGCCGCCCTCGCCGCGCAAGGCCATCACCGGCCCGACATCCTCCGCCGCGCGCGCTGCCGCCTGCCCGGCAGCGACAGCACGCTCGAGCTCGCGGTGGCCGATCCGGCGGCGATGCGCGCCGCCTTCCACGCGCTCCACCGCACCCGCTTCGGCTATGCCGACGAGGACGTCGATCCGATTGTCGAAGCCCTTGTGATCGAAGGCAAAAGCGCCGCAGCCCAGCCGCCGCCCCACGCCCTTCCATCTAGTGCTCACAGTGTGACCGGACCGGCCATTGTGCACGAAACCGGGTCGACCACCTTCGTCGACGAAGGCTGGTCGGGGGCGCGGCAGGCGGACGGCACGATGATCCTCACGCGCACCACCCCCCTCCACCGCCAGCGGGCGGCGGGCACCGACGTCGATCCCGTCCGCCTCGAAATCTTCAACAACCTCTTCATGGCCATCGCGGAGGAGATGGGGGTCGCGCTGCAGGCCACCGCCACCTCGGTCAACATTAAGGAACGGCTGGACTTCAGCTGCGCCCTGTTCGACGCCTCGGGCGCCCTCATCGCCAACGCTCCCCACATTCCAGTGCACCTCGGCTCGATGGGCGAAAGCATCCGCACCATCCTCGCGGCACGGGGCGAGGGCCGCGACGGGCGCGGCATCCGGCGCGGCGACGCCTATTTGCTCAACGATCCCTATCGCGGCGGCACGCACCTGCCCGACATCACCGTCATCGTCCCGGTGTTCACTGGCGAGGGCCCATCGCCCGAAGCCTTCGTCGCGGCGCGCGGGCACCATGCCGACGTCGGCGGGATCGCGCCCGGGTCGATGCCGCCCGACAGCCGGACCATCGCCGACGAAGGCGTGCTGATCGATAATGCGCTGCTGGTCGACGAGGGCCGCTTCCGCGAGGCCGAGACCCGCGCGCTGTTCGCCGCCGGTCCGCACCCGGCGCGCAACGTCGACCGCAACATCGCCGACCTGAAGGCCCAACTCGCCGCCTGCACGCGCGGCGCGGAGCGGCTGGTGGAGGTCGCGCGCGAGGAGGGGACGGCGGTCGTGGCGGCCTACATGGACCATTGCCTCGCCAACGCCGAGGAATCGGTCCGCCGCCTGATCGACCGGCTGGAGGACGGCGCTTTCGTCTACCCGATGGACAATGGTGCGGAGGTCAGGGTCGCAATCCGTATCGACCGGGCCAGCCGATCGGCGACCTTCGATTTTACCGGGACCAGCGCCCAACTCGCCGACAATTTCAACGCGCCCTTTTCGATCGTCCGCGCCGCGTCGCTTTACGTCGTGCGCACGCTGATCGACGACATCATTCCGATGAATGACGGCTGCCTGAGGCCGATCACCTTGGTCGTTCCCGACGGGTCGATGCTCAACCCGTCCTTCCCCGCCGCGGTGGTCGCCGGCAATGTCGAGACCAGCCAGGTCGTCACCGACTGCCTGTTCGCCGCCACTGGCCGCCTTGCGCCCAGCCAGGGGACGATGAACAATTTTACCTTCGGCAACGCGGCGCACCAATATTACGAGACGATCTGCGGCGGGTCGGGCGCGGGGCCGGATCATGACGGGACGAGCGCGGTGCAGACGCACATGACCAACAGCCGCCTGACCGATCCCGAAATCCTTGAATCGCGGCTGCCGGTGCGGCTGGAGCGGTTCGCAATCCGGACGGGGTCGGGCGGCGCGGGGGCCCATCGCGGCGGCGACGGCGTCATCCGCGCGATCACCTTTCTCGAGCCGATGCATGCCAACATGCTCGCTAACCGCCGCGCCATCGCCCCGCGCGGAATCATGGGCGGCGGCGATGCGCTGCCGGGCATCAACCGCGTGATCCGGAAGGACGGAACGGTCGAGGATTATCCGGCCTGCGCGTCGGTCGCGATGCAGCCGGGCGATCGTTTCATCGTCGAGACGCCGGGCGGCGGAGGATTTGGAGGGGGACCAGAATGAATTACCTGCCCTTGATCGGGGTCGCGCTGGTGGTGGTGGGCTTCGCCTTTCGCCTCAACCCGATGCTGGTGGTGACCGCCGCGGCGCTCGTCACCGGCCTCGTCGCCGGCATGAGCCTGGCCGATGTCATCGCCGGCTTCGGCAAGGCATTCAACGACAACCGCCTGATCGCGGTGGTCTGGATCGTGCTGCCGGTGATCGGCAGCCTGGAGCGCTTCGGCCTGCAGGAACGGGCGGCAAGCCTCATCCGCCGGCTCCGCGGCGCGAGCGCGGGCAAGCTGCTGATCGGCTACCTCGCCTATCGCCAGATCATCAGCGCGATCGGGCTCCATTCGACGGCCGGGCACCCGCAGACCGTCCGGCCGCTCGTCGCGCCGATGGCGGTCGCGGCGGCGGAGAAGAAGCTGGGCGACCTCACCGACGAGCAGGCGGACGAGGTCAAGGCGATGGCGGCCGCGACCGACAATGTCGGCCTGTTCTTCGGCGAGGACGTGTTCCTGGCGATCGGGTCGATCGTGCTGATCCAGCAGGTGATGGCGACCTACGGGATCGCGGTGACGCCGTTGCAGCTGGCGCTGTGGGCGATCCCGTCGGCGATCGCCGCGTTTCTCGTTCACGGTGGGCGGCTGTGGCTGTTCGACCGGCACGTCGCGGGGATGGGCAAATGATCGCGATGCACCACCTTTACGTGCTGGCAGGCCTGTTGTTCGCGGCCTTTGCGCTGCTCGGCATCGGCGACCGCAGCAACCGCAAGTGGGTCGGCAACAGCCTGTTCTGGGGCCTGATGGCGACCAGCCTGCTGGCAGGCGATGCGATCGGCGATTTCGGCAACGGCCTCATCGTCCTCGCGCTCGCCGCGCTGGGCGGATTCAAGCTGATCGGGCGAAGCCAGCCGCCGACCACCAGCGAAACCGACCGTAAGGCCTCGGGCGAGCGGCTGGGCAACGGGCTGTTCATCCCCGCGCTCGTCATTCCGTTCGTCGCGTTGGTGGGAACGCTGGCCTACAATTACACCGGGCTGGGTGATGCCGGCTGGATCGAGGACAAGCGCGAAACTTACGTCTTCTTGGCGCTTGGCGTGATCCTTGCGCTGGCGGTGATTTACGCGTGGCTTCGACCGCCCGTGCTGGCGCCGATCCAGGAGGGGCGGCGGCTGATCGATTCGATCGGCTGGGCAGCGGTGCTCCCGCAGATGCTGGCCGCGCTCGGGGTCGTCTTCGCCAGCGCCGGGGTTGGGACGGCGGTCGGCGGGCTGATCGAGGAAATCATCCCGGCCAACAGCGTCTTTGCCGCGGTGCTGGTGTTCGGCGCGGGCATGGCGCTGTTCACCATCGTCATGGGCAATGCCTTTGCCGCCTTCCCGGTGATGGTCGCCGCGATCGGCGTGCCGGTGCTGATCCAGCAATATGGCGCCGATCCCGTGGTGGTTGGCGCGGTGGGTATGCTTACCGGCTTTTGCGGGACGTTGCTGTCGCCGATGGCGGCCAATTTCAACCTGGTGCCGGCGGCCCTGCTCGACCTGCGCAACAGCTATGGCGTGATCAAGGCGCAGGCGCCGACGGCGGTGCCGCTGTTCGCGCTGAACGTGCTGATCCTGTACGTCGGGGCCTTCCGGTGAAGCTCGACGCCGCCATCGCGCAGCGTTTCGCGACCATCGCGATGGGCCATGTCGCGAAGGAATATCCGCACAAGCTGGACCATGTCCTGGTGGAGGACGCGGACGCGCGGCCGCCCCGCGTGCTACACCCCGTCTTTTTCGGCAGTTTCGATTGGCACAGCTGCGTTCACGGCTGGTGGACGCTGCTCACGTTGCGGCGACTGTTCCCCGACATCGACGCGGCGGGGGCGATCGATGCGCTGGCCGAGACGACCTTCACCGAAGACAAAATTGCGGTCGAGCTAGCGTATCTCGACCGGCCATTGTCGGCGGGGTTCGAGCGGCCTTACGGCTGGGGGTGGCTCCTTTACCTTCATCATGAGGCGGCGCGGCATGAGGACCGCGACTGGGGCGCGCGGCTGGAGCCGCTGGCGCGCGCCTTTGCCGCGCGGTTCGGGCCCTATCTCGACAAGCTGACCTATCCGATCACGGTCGGCACGCACTTCAACACGGCCTTCGCGCTGACGCTGGCCCACGAATGGGCAAATTCGCGCGATCCGGCACTGGCGGCAAGCATCGCGGCGTGGGCGCAGGAGAAATTCGGGCGCGAGCGCGATTATCGCGGGTGGGAACCGGGCGGCGACGAGTTCCTTTCGCCGGCGCTCAGCGTGGCGATGCTGATGGCGAAGACGATGGACCGCGCGTCGTTCGGCGATTGGTTCGACGCCTTCCTGCCGACCCTCGACCGGTTCGAGCCGGTCACGGTGTCCGACCGAACCGACGGCAAGATCGCGCACCTCGACGGGCTGAACCTGAGCCGGGCTTGGGCACTCAGGACGATCGCGCCGCTGGTCGACCGACCCGATCTCGATGCGCGCGCCCAGCGCCATCTCGAGGCGGCGCTGCCGCACGTCGCCGGCGATTATATGGGCGAGCATTGGCTGGCGAGTTTCGCGCTGCTGGCGCTGCTCGCCGGCTAGGCGATCCCGAAGGTCCAGCCTTCCGTTTCGGCGATGCGCGGGGTGAGGCCGGTTGGCGCGAAGGCGTCAGGGCGCGCGAGATGGGCGCGCATGCCCGCGGCGGTCACGAGCGCGTCGGTCTGGTGGTCGCTCGGATCGCCGCGCCCGCGCCACGGCGGCGAGCCCAAGGCGAGGAGGGCGGCGTTGAGCTGCGCGCGGCTGCGGATCTTGGCGCCGGGCAGGCCGGCGTTGCGGATCGAGATGCGCGTGTAGATTTCGACCACCGCGCTATCGCCCGGCACGACCGCGTCCATCGGCCAGATGGGAACATCACCGGCGATCCGGTGGAGAAGGCGCATACCCGAAAAGCTGGCCTTGGCCACCTGCGCCGCGCCGATCGCGTCATAGGCGCTGGCGGTCTTGCGGCCGCCGAGCGCGTTGAGGCGCTGGTCGCACTGGCGGAAAAAGACGTAGTCGGCCTTCACCCCGTCGGCGATGCCGAAATAGAAATGCGGGCGGTGGACCTCTTCGAGGAAGCTGGCGGCGCCCAAGTCGGGGTCGGGGGCCGTGGCATCGACATAGGCCCAGAAGGCGCGGGCGGTGTTGGGGACGTGCGCCTCGCCCGGGAGATAGGCGCCGCGGTCGATCAGCGGCGGGGCGAAGCTGAAATCGAACCCGAACAGGGTCGGCTCCTTCGCGGCCTCGCGCACCAGCCAGTCGGCGACCTCCGTGCGCGACCAGACGTGGCCGGGGCGCACGAGGCGCGGGGGATTGTCCCCGCGCGCCTCGGCGATGGCGATGCCCTTATGGCGCGTCCCCTTGGCGCCGGACCAGTCGATGGCGACGGTCCGGTGGAAGCCGTGCCTCACACCAACGGCGGCTGGCTGTCGTCGTCCGGGTTGGCCCGCTTGAGGCGCGGCGGCATGCGCGGGCTCGGCGGGGTCGGGCGATTGCTTTCATGCCATTCCGCGAGCAGGCGCGCGGCATAGTCGCGGCCACCCAGGCCGAAGGCGATGGCGGCGGCGACCGCGGCCGAGCCGAGGATCAGGCCGAACGCCAGCATGACGATCTGGTCCGCCAGCCCCATGAAGGTGAGGCCGATCGCGGTGAACAGGGCGATCACCGCATATTTGACGACCGTCTGCGCATAGCCGCCTTCGCCGGTCGAGCTGCCGACGAGGTTGGCGAGGATGCGCGCCAGCACGAAGCCGACGACGATCACGAGCGTGCCGAAGATGACCTTGCCGCCCAGCGCGGTGACCTGGATCATCAGGGCGGCGGTGCTGTCGCCGCCCAGGCGGTGCAGCGCCTCGATCGCGGCGAGCAGCAGCAGCGCGGTCATGGCGATCGAGCCGGCGACGCGCGACGGGGAGATGCTGCGCGGCATCGCGCCCAATGAGTGGATGAAGTTGTCGAAGCCAAGGCTGGGCAGGACGGTCTCGAGCAGGCTTTTGACCCATTTGGCGATGACAAAGGCGATCGCCAGCCAGAGCAGGGCCGCGATAACGTTCGGGATGGCCGAGGCGATCATGCCGAGCATGTTCTTGGCCGGCTCGCTGACCGCCTCGATCTGCAGGATGTCGAGCGCGCCGATGGCGGCGAAAATGATGATGATCGCGCCGACCGTCATGCCAACCGCCTTGGCGATGGTGCTGCGGACCGGGGCCGGCCCCTCGCTGGCGGTGCCGGCGGTATCGACCGCGACCGGCTGGTCGCCGAGGCTGAGGCCGGCGCGGCTGGCGAGCCGTTCGAGGTTGATCGCGCCCAGCGCCGCCTCGAGAATGTGGCGGACGATCCGCGCGAGGATCAGTCCGGCGAAGAAGAACAGGCCCGCGCCGAGCAGGCGGGGAAGGAAGGCGAACACCTCGTTGGTGAGCGCGGTGACCGGGGTCAGCACGCCCGACAGGCCGAGCGGCTGCAAGGCGGCGATGAGGCCGACCAGCCAGACGATCCAGTAACCTAGCCGCCCCAGTTCCTTGCCGATGCTGTCGCCGCTGGTGCCCGGATCGCGCTTGAGGATCGGCATCTTGTCGACCATCCGGGCAATCGCCCACTGCACCGCCTTGGCGATGAAGTGGGTGGCGACGAGGATGAGCACGGCGAGCAGCACGCGCGGCCCCCATTCGACCAACTGCTGGCGCCAGTACACGGCGGGTTGGGTGTCCTGGTACATCGTCATTCCCTCCTGTCAGCTTGCGCTGTCGGCTCTTTCTCGGCGTTTTTGGTCCCAGAAGGCAAGGCGTTCGGCGACCTTCGCCTCGAACCCGCGCCCGCTGGGCGTGTAAAAGTATTGCGCGCCCATGTCCTCGGGCCAGTAATCCGCGCCGGAAAAGCCGTCGGCCGCATCATGGTCGTAAGCATAGCCCTTGCCGTAACCGATGTCCTTCATCAGCTTGGTCGGCGCGTTGAGGATGTTCTGCGGCGGCATCAGCGAGCCGGTGTCGCGCGCACTCCGCCAAGCGGCTTTTTGCGCCACGTAGGCGGCGTTCGATTTGGGCGCGGTCGCGAGGTAGAGGCAGGCCTGCACGATCGCCAGTTCGCCTTCGGGCGAGCCGAGGAAATCGTAAGCGTCCTTGGCGGCGAGGCACTGCACCAGCGCCTGCGGATCGGCGAGGCCGATGTCTTCGGAGGCGAAGCGGACGAGGCGGCGAAGGACGTAGAGCGGCTGTTCCCCGGCTACGAGCATGCGCGCCAGATAGTAGAGCGCGGCCTGCGGATCGGACCCGCGCAGTGACTTATGGAGCGCGCTGATCAGGTTGTAATGGCCCTCGCGGTCCTTGTCGTAGACCGCGACCCGGCGCTGCAGGAATTGCGCGAGGCCGGCGGGATCGAGCGGCGCGTCGAGCTTCACGTCGTACAGCGTTTCGACCTGGTTCAAGAGGAAGCGCCCGTCGCCGTCGGCGCTGGCGACCAGCGCTTCGCGCGCCTCGCCGGTCAGCGGAAGCTCGCGCCCCATCACGACCTGCGCGCGGTCGATGAGCGCATTGAGCGCCGCCTCGTCGAGGCGGTGGAGGATCAGCACCTGCGCGCGGCTCAGCAGCGCGGCGTTGAGCTCGAAGCTTGGGTTCTCGGTGGTCGCGCCGACGAGGGTGACGGTCCCGTCCTCGACGAAGGGCAGGAAGCCGTCCTGCTGGGCGCGGTTGAAGCGGTGGATCTCGTCCACGAACAGCAGGGTCGACTGGCCGGCGGCGCGGCGCACGCGCGCGGCCTCGAACGCCTTCTTCAGGTCGGCGACGCCGGAGAAGACGGCGCTGATCGCCTGATATTCATAGCCTGCGGCCTGGGCCAGCAGCCGCGCGATGGTGGTCTTGCCGGTGCCCGGCGGCCCCCACAGGATCATGGAGCCCAGACGCCCCGCCTCAATCATGCGCCGGATCGGCCCGCCTTCTCCCAGCAGATGATCCTGGCCTACCACCTCGTCCAGCGTGCGCGGGCGCAGGCGGTCGGCCAGAGGCGCGTCTGGGGGATGGATGCCGGAGGCTTCGAACAGGTCGGTCATGACCCGTG
>CAZKCD010000064.1:0-9808 GCA_964551235.1 uncultured Sphingomonas sp. | reverse complement strand
ACGGCCTCAATCTCGAGACGAACGGCACCGGCGGGATCAGCTTCACGAGCACGGGCACGATCAGCTCGACCAGCCTTCGCGCGGTTGAGGCGGATGTCACTTCTGCCAACGGCGGCAACCTGACCCTCGTTCTCAACAACACGACGAACGGGGTATCGGGTAATTACAACGTCGTGGCCACGTCGGCCAGCAACACGGGCAGCGTGAGTGTGTCGACTGGGGGGACGACGTCCGGTTTCGGCGTCAACGCTCGGCTGACCTCGGCCGCTGCGACAGGCAATGTCGGCATTTCAAACACCGGCACGACTTCGGGCGGCCTGATTGCCACCAATGCGGGGACCGGCGCGACCACGATCGTAAACAACGGGACGATGAACGCCACCTCGCTCGGCATCGTCGCGACAAACACCAACGCCGGCGCCACCGCGCTCGTGCAGGTGACGGGATCGGGCAATATCACGACGACGGCGAGCGACGGCAGTAATGCGAGCAACGCCGGGACCAACGCTTCGAGCGCGACTAACGTGAATTACACCGGCACGATCACCGCGGTGGGCGGTGACGGCGTTGACGCGTCGACCGTGACAGGTCCGCTGACTGTGACGACGAACGCGGTGTCGTCGACGGGCGGCAACGGGATCCGGACGACGTCCACGACCGGCAGCCAAGTTATCACCGTTAACGGCGCCGTCAGCGGCACCGGATCGGACGGCATCAACGCAACCTCGTCGTCGGGTGGCGCCATTACCGTCAACGCCAACGCGAACGTGACTGGCGCCGACGATGCGGTGCAGATCCAGACGTCGGGTGCATCGATCGTCAACGTCGCGGCTGGCCGCACCCTGTCGGGCGCTTATGGGGTTTACGCGCCGTCGATCGCCGGCGGCACGCTCACCATCAACAACAACGGGACGATCACCGGCACGACCGAAAGCGTTCTTGCGCTGGCGGACCAGACCGTCATTAACAATAATGCCGGCGCGACCATCACCGGTCCGATGCGCCTTTCGACGCTCGCGGATACGATCAACAATCGTGGGACGATCAACTACTCGGGCTCGACGAGCTATTTCGCCGGGGCTGATCTCTTCGCGAACCTGAGCGGGGGCGTCCTCAACCTCAACGGGGCGACGGTCGATTTCGGCGCGGACGCGGACACGCTGACCAACGCGTCGGGTGCCACGATCAACGTCACCGCGGCCTCGTCGCTTCTCGCGCTCGAAACGTTCACCAACAACGGCGCGCTGAACCTTAACACGTTCGCTTTGACCGGGTCGGGGACGTTCGTGAACGGGGCGACCGGCGTCGTCGACACCAACGGGGCCGCCAGCCTCGTCGGCTTCACGTCGATGACCAACAACGGCGTGTTCGACATCGGTCCGGGGACGCTGACCCTGTCGGCGGTGCCGTTCGTCAACAACGGCACGTTCCGGGCCGACGAAGGCGTGTCCACGCTCACCGGCCAAACGTCGTTCACCAACGGCGCGGCCGGGGTGATCGATCTGCAGGATGGCGCTACGGGCGACCAGCTGACCATCGCCAGCAACTACATCGGCGGCGGAAGGCTACAGGTCGACGTGTCGCAGAGCGCGGCGGACCGGCTCATCCTGACGGGCACGGTCAGCGGCACGACGGCGGTCGACATCAACGTCCTCGGCGCCACCACGCTGGGTCTCAACCAGCTTGTGGTCGACGCCTCGTCGGCGTCGGCGGGCGCGTTCGTGACCGGCAATGTCACCGGCACGCTCAACCCGCTTGCCGATTACGTCATCGCGCAGGTCGGCCAGGACTATTTCGTCAACGCCATCCCGAACGTCGGCGCGGCCTTCGATCCGCTGGCGGTCACCAACCTTGTCGGCGATTTCTGGTACCAGAGCGGCTACGAGGTGATGGCGCAGACCCGCCTGCCGATCGCGGCCGAGGGCTTCGGCGTGTGGGGCCAGGTCTACGGCAGCATCGACAAGAGCGGCGAGAACGACGCCCAGGTCATCAACGGCCAGGAATTCGATGCCAACAACAAGCTCGAGACCTCGCGCTACGGCATCCAGGCCGGGGTCGACTTCGGGTTTGGCGGTGGCCGGATCGGCCTGACCGGCGGCTGGGGCAAGGCCGAGGCCGACGGCAATGCCGAATATCAGATCGAGGGCTGGAACCTCGGCCTGTACGGGCAGTTCGGTGGCGAACTCGGCTTCCACGGCGAAGCGCTCGTCAAGTATGACAAGTTCGACGTGGAGTTCACCGACGGCGCCTTCGAGGGCATCGATACGGACGGCCATTCGTGGGGTGGCGATATCGCGCTCGGCTACCGCTTCGCCGCGGGTCGGGTTCCGATCATCGACATCAACGCCGGGCTGAGCCACGTCCGCAGCAAGATCGACGACGTCGCCGCCTTCGGCTTCGGCTACGATTACGGCACCTACACTTCCACCCGCGCGCGGGGCGGGGTGCGGGCCTACTTCAACGGCGGATGGCGTCCGTACATCGACGCGACGGTGAACCACGAGTTCGACGGCAAGGGCGACGTCGCCCTGTTCGACGGCACCAACACCTACGACCTGCGCACCAACGGCAAGGGCACGTGGGTCCGCCTCGAAGGCGGGCTTGGTGGCAAGCCGAACAGCGGCCCGATGCTCGCGGTCTGGGGCGACGTTGGCGACCGCAAGGGTGCCGGCATCCGCCTGGGCTTCCGCTTCGGCGGCGCGCGCGAGGAAGCGGTGCTGCCGCCTCCTCCGCCGCCGATGGCCGAGCCGGCCCCGCCGCCCCCGCCGCCGCCGGCCACGCAGACCTGCGCGGACGGATCGGTGATCCTGGCGACCGAGGCCTGCCCCCCGCCGCCGCCCCCGCCACCGCCCGCGGCGGAGCCGGAACGCGGCTAAGGCCACGGCCATTAGCCCAAACAGCAAGGGCGGCGGGATCACTCCCGCCGCCCTTTCTGTTGGTGATGCCTCGGCCCGAAATCTACATCTTCAACGGCACGTAGGCGACGCGCTTGACCGTCAGCTTCTCGCCCTTGTCGCTCGTGATGTCGGCCGATTGCCCGACTTCCATCGAGGCGGGGGCCGTCCAGCAGACCTGGCCCTCCTTGGTCATCGCGCTGGTGAAGCATTGCTTGCCATCCACCGCGGCATAGGTGCCATGATCGATATGCTCGGTGCCCGACTGGGCGATGTAATTGCCGTTGGAGTCGATCGATTCCTGGATGGCCTTGCCGTCGCGGGTGAATTCCCAGCTGGTGCCGAGCAGCGACATGATCGCGGCGGGCGCTTCGGCCGTCGTGTTCGTCGTATTGGCCTCGGCGGTGGCCGCATTGTCCGCCGGCGGCGTCTCCGCCTTCTGGCACGCGGCGAGCAGGACGACCGCGCCCAGCAACATCAGCTTGTTCATGGATATTCTCCCTCTGTTGAGGGAACGGACTCGTAGCAGACCGGGCGCCGATCCGCGACCTTGGCGTGCACGGGGTGTAAAGAGCTCTTGACTGACAAGAATTCTTTACAGATGATGGGGGCATGGAGAATCGGGTTCGGATCTACCGGGAAGATTGCGGCTGGAGCCAGGGAGAGCTGGCGCGCCGGCTTGGCGTGTCGCGCCAGACGATCAACGCGGTCGAGACCGACAAATACGACCCGAGCCTCCCGCTGGCACTGCGCATGGCCAAGCTGTTCGCGGTGCCGGTCGACCATCTTTTTCTCGATCGTTGGGAGCCGCAATCATGATGTCCAAGCAAGTTGAGCCTTCCGCGCCTTGGTTGACCCGCAAGCTGATTATCCAGATGGCACTTGGAGCCGTCACGGGTGCAGTGACGATGATGGCCGCACTGGCCGCGATTGATGCCGGCCTCGCGTCGGAGCCTACCGGCGAGCAAGTGTTCTCGGTCGCGGTCGGAGTTATTTACGTACTGATGGGCTTGTTCGTCGGTTTCGGGGCAATTCTACCCTCGCTCGGCGCCAAGCTGCTGAACGTCGCGGATGCGGACGAACTGCGCGACGAAAAAGTTCGACTGCTCGCAGCGTCGGTGACCTGCCTGCTGTTCGGCAGCGCCATGATCGTGCTGGCGATGGCCAGCAACGGCGGGCCGATCGGCGCGCCGGTCGCTCTAGGCGTACTCGCGTCTGCGATCGTCCTCTCGACGATTCTTTGGCTTCGAAATCGCCATCGGGAGGACGAATTCCAGCGCCTCCTCGGTGCCTCGGCCTCACAAACGGGGCTCGGGCTGATCTCTTTGGTGTTCGGCGGTTGGGCGGCTCTCGCGCATCTCGGTTATGCGGCGATGTTCACGCCGCTGGTCTTCGTGGCCGGCACGCTCGCGTTGGTGCTGGTGGGGGCGTTCGTCGTGGTCTTCCAGCGCGGCCTGCTCGTCCGCTGACTGTCATCGATTAAGCGGGCCGCGTCGGCTGACCGGCGCGGCCCGTCGTCGTTCAGGCGAGTTCGACCGCGACCGCGGTGGCTTCGCCGCCGCCGATGCACAGGCTCGCGACGCCGCGCTTGAGGCCCTTCTGCTTCAGTGCATTAAGCAGCGTCACGAGGATGCGGGTGCCGCTGGCGCCGATCGGATGGCCGAGCGCGGTGGCGCCGCCGTGAACGTTGATCTTTTCGTGCGGGATGCCGATGTCCTTCATCGCGAACATGGCGACGCAGGCGAAGGCTTCGTTCACTTCCCACAGGTCGACGTCGTCGACCGACCAGCCGGCCTTCTTGAGCACCTTTTCGATCGCGCCGACCGGGGCGATGGTGAACTGCGCCGGCTCCTGCGCGTGCGCGGCCGAGGCGACGATCGTCGCAACGGGGGTGAGGCCCTTGGCGTCGGCCTGGGCCTTGGTCGTCAGCACGACCGCCGCCGCCCCGTCCGAGATGGACGAGCTGGTCGCCGCGGTAATCGTGCCGTCCTTCGCGAAGGCCGGCTTCAGCTGCGGGATCTTGTCGGGACGGCCGCGCCCCGGCGCCTCGTCGGTGTCGACGATGGTTTCGCCGGCGCGGGTCTGGATGGTGACGGGGACGACCTCGTCCGCGAAGCCGCCATTGTCGATGGCGGCCTTGGCGCGCGACAGGCTCTCGATCGCGTAATTGTCCATCGACTCGCGGGTCAGCTGGTAGTCGTTGGCGGTGTCCTGCGCGAAGGTGCCCATCGCGCGGCCGGCTTCATAGGCGTCCTCGAGCCCGTCGAGGAACATATGGTCGTAGGCGGTATCGTGGCCGATGCGCGCGCCGCTGCGGTGCTTCTTGAGCAGGTACGGGGCGTTGGTCATCGATTCCATGCCGCCCGCGACGATGACGTCGGCATTGCCGGCCTTCAGCGCTTCCTCGCCCATGATGACGGTCTGCATGCCGCTGCCGCACACCTTGTTGACGGTTGTCGCCTGGACCGACTTGGGCAGGCCCGCCTTCAGCGCCGCCTGGCGCGCCGGGGCCTGGCCGAGGCCAGCGGGAAGCACGCAGCCCATGTAGATGCGGTCGATGTCGTCGCCCGAGACGCCCGCGCGTTCGACCGCAGCCTTGACCGCCGTAGCGCCGAGATCGGTCGCGCTGACCTCGGCAAGCGCGCCCTGCATCGCGCCCATCGGGGTGCGGGCGTAGGAGAGGATGACGACGGGATCGGACATGGGATGAACTCCGTGGAATCGGGTGTATGCTGCGGGTGCACATAGGCCGCGCGGGCCGCTTGTTCAAATCGCGGGGCGGGCGTAGTCTCCTGCCCATGACCGCGCCCCGCACCAGCTTCGCCGCGCTTGCTGCCGCCAGCGCCCTGTTCGCCGCCGCCGCTTGGGCGCACGACCCGGCCAGTCACGCGACCGGCCAGCACGCGGGCCTCCAGGTGCTGCCGAAGGACATTCCGCACGACCGCCTGATCGAGATCATGAAGGGATATTCGAGCGCGCTCGGCGTCAAATGCACGCATTGCCATGAGGGAAGCGGCGGAAAGATGGATTTCGCCTCGGAAGCGAAGCCGCAAAAGCAGACCGCGCGGGCGATGATGCTGCTGGTCAAGCGCATCAACGAGCAGGACTTCCAGGTGAAGGATTGGAAGGACACCAAGGTCACCTGTTACACCTGCCACCGCGGCGCGGTGAAGCCGCTGACCGCGCCGGCGCCGGCGGAGCCCGCCGCCTGACCTTGCCCGCCACGCGCCTGCGGGCTAGGCGCTCTCCCCGATAGGGAGAGTCTGATGAGTGACATGCCGGGCCTGGAATTCGACCTGGGCGAGATGGCGGACACGATCCGCGACACCACCGAGCGCTTCGCCCGCGACAAGATCGCGCCGATCGCTGCCGAGATCGACGAGGCGGACCGCTTCCCGGTCGAGCTGTGGCCGCAGATGGGCGAGCTTGGCCTTCACGGAATTACCGTCGAGGAAGAATGGGGCGGGCTTGGCCTCGGCTATCTCGAGCATGTCGTCGCGCAGGAGGAAGTGGCGCGGGCCTCGGCCTCGGTCGGCCTCAGCTACGGCGCGCATTCCAACCTCTGCGTCAACCAGATCCGCCGCTGGGCGAACGAGGAGCAGAAGGCCAAATACCTTCCCAAGCTGATCAGCGGCGAGCATGTCGGCGCGCTGGCGATGAGCGAGGCGAGCGCGGGCAGCGACGTCGTGTCGATGAAGCTGAAGGCGGAAAAGTCCGGCAACGGCTACCGCCTCAACGGGACCAAGTTCTGGATCACCAACGGCGCCTACGCCGACACCTTGGTCGTCTACGCCAAGACCGGCGAGGGCAGCCGCGGGATCACCACCTTCCTGATCGAAAAGGGCATGGAGGGCTTCTCGATCGGCCAGAAGATCGACAAGTGCGGGATGCGCGGCAGCCCGACCTGCGAGCTGGTGTTCGACGATTGCTTCGTTCCCGCCGAGAACGTGATGGGGCCGGAAAATGGCGGCGTGGCGGTGCTGATGAGCGGCCTCGATTACGAACGCACGGTACTCGCCGGGATCCAGCTCGGGATCATGCAGGCCTGCCTCGACGTGGTCATCCCCTATGTCCGCGAGCGCAAGCAGTTCGGCACGCCGATCGGCAGCTTCCAGCTGATGCAGGCCAAGGTCGCCGACATGTATGTCGCGCTCAATTCGGCGCGCGCGTACGTCTATCAGGTCGCCAAGGCGTGCGACGCGGGCAAGACGACCCGCTTCGACGCGGCGGGCGCGATCCTGCTGGCCTCCGAAAGCGCCTTCAAGGTCGCGGGCGAGGCGGTGCAGGCGCTGGGCGGCGCGGGCTACACCAAGGACTGGCCGGTCGAACGCTATATGCGCGACGCCAAGCTGCTCGACATCGGCGCGGGCACCAACGAGATCCGCCGCATGCTGATCGGCCGCGAACTGATCGGCGCATGAACCTGCTCGACATCCTCCAATATTACGGCGCCGCGGCCTCGACGATCGCTGCGGCGATCGTCTCGCTCGACCTCGGGCGGCGTTGGACCGGCTGGGCGTTCGTGATGTTCGTCACCGCCAGCGTCGCGCTGATCGGCTGGGGGTTCATGCAGGAAGACAGCGAAGGAATCGGCTGGCAGAATGTCGCGCTCCTCGTGATCAACTGCATCGGCGTGTATCGCTACCTCATCCGCAAGAAGGCGCCGGGGGACAGCGCCTCTTCCTGAGGACCGCTTGGGCCTGCTATGCATCGTCGCGCAACGGGAGGGGGCTCTTATGCGCATGATCATTCTGCTGATGGCGACGGCCTGCCTGTCCGCGTGTGATGCTCGGCCCGAAAAAGCCGCAGAGGCGGTCAAGCCGGCGGCAATCACGTTCGAAGGCGCGACCGCGACCGACGCGAAGGCGCGGTTGGCGCATGGCGAGCGGCTGAGCTGGATTCTCGGCTGCAAGGGCTGCCACGGCGAGACGCTGCAGGGCGAAAACGTCACGCCAGATGATCCCGGCCAAGGCGACATGTGGGCCTCGAACGTGACCCTGCGTCTCGCCAACTACGATGATGCGGCCTTTGCGAAACTCCTCCGGGAGGGCGAGGTGCACGACGGACGCAAACTGGTCTTCATGCCGATCGAGAGCCTGCAATATCTGAGCGATGCCGACGTCGCCGCGCTGACGGCTTACCTGCGCACCGTGCCGAAGGGCGGCAAGGAAATGCCGCCGGTCAGGCTCGGAACCTTGTGGGGGGATACGTCGCCGGACGCCGACTTCGTTCCGGCGAAAGCCATGGCAGCGCGGTTCCGGTCGATGATGGCGCCCTACAACGGCAAATACGCCCAAGGGCATTACATCGCGCAGACGGTGTGCAGCGAGTGCCACAACGCCAACCTGCAAGGGTATGAGGAATTTAGTCCGAACCTCGACATTGTCGGCACGTACGACGATTCCGAACTCATGCACCTGCTGACGACCGGCGAGGGGAAGGTGAAGAAAGACCTCGGGCTGATGAGCGGTGTCGCCAGGCACCGCACCGCGCGGATGACCGAGGGCGAGCGCAAGGAGCTGATCGGCTATTTGCGGGAACGCGTGAACGCCGCGTCCAACTGACCGGTCTGCGCCGCGATAGCTAGGCAAAGGTGCGGTGACGGGCTAGGCCACCGGGCATGAGCGCACCGATTATCGAGAGCAGGATCGACCTCAACAGTGACGAGGCAAAAGCGCGGGCCGCGCACAATCGCGGCATTGTCGAAAAGCTTCGCGCCGATGTCGCGGAAGCCGCGAAGGGCGGGAACGAGAAGAGCCGCGAGCGGCACGTGGCGCGCGGCAAGCTGCTGCCCCGCGACCGCGTCGAGCGGCTGCTCGATCCAGCCTCGCCCTTCCTCGAAATCGGGCAGCTGGCGGCGTGCGACCTCTACGAGGGTGAAGTGCCGGGCGCGGGCATGATCGCCGGCATCGGCAAGGTGTCGGGCCGACAGGTGATGATCGTGTGCAACGACGCGACGGTGAAGGGCGGCACCTATTACCCGATGACCGTCAAGAAGCACCTCCGCGCGCAGGAGATTGCCGAGGCCAATCGGCTGCCGTGCATCTACCTGGTCGACAGTGGCGGCGCGAACCTGCCGCACCAGGCCGAGGTGTTTCCCGACCGCGACCATTTCGGGCGCATCTTTTTCAACCAGGCCAATATGAGCGCCAAGGGAATCCCGCAGATCGCGTGCGTGATGGGCAGCTGCACGGCGGGCGGGGCCTATGTGCCGGCGATGAGCGACGAGAGCGTCATCGTCCGCAACCAGGGCACCATCTTCCTGGCCGGCCCGCCGCTAGTGAAGGCGGCGACGGGCGAAGTGATCAGCGCCGAGGATCTGGGTGGCGGCGACCTGCACGCGAAGAAGTCGGGCGTGGTCGATCACCTGGCGGAGAATGACGAGCATGCGCTGACCATCGTGCGCGATATCGTCAGCCACCTGGGCGACGAGGAAGGTGCAGCGGTCACCCTGCGGGCACCCTATGAACCGCGCTACGATCCGGAGGAATTATACGCCATCATCCCCGAGGACGTGCGGGCGCCCTACGACGTGCACGAGGTCATCGCGCGGATCGTCGACGGGTCGGAGTTCCACGAATTCAAGGCGCTGTACGGCACGTCGTTGGTCTGCGGCTTCGCCCACATCCACGGCATGCCGGTCGCGATCCTGGCCAACAACGGGGTGCTGTTCTCCGAGAGCGCGGTGAAGGGCGCGCACTTTATCGAGCTGGCCTGCCAGCGGCGGATTCCTTTGCTGTTCCTGCAGAACATCTCGGGCTTCATGGTCGGCGGGAAGTATGAGGCCGAAGGCATTGCAAAGCATGGCGCCAAGCTGGTCACCGCGGTCGCGACCGCGAGCGTGCCCAAGGTCACCGTGCTGATCGGCGGCAGCTTCGGCGCGGGCAATTACGGCATGTGCGGCCGCGCTTATT
>CAZKCD010000063.1:0-9994 GCA_964551235.1 uncultured Sphingomonas sp. | reverse complement strand
TCGTCAGCCAGTGCCTGTCGCGCTACCGCGTGCCGGCCAACCGGCTCGAGCTGGAAGTCACCGAGGGCATCTTCCTTGGCGACAACGGCCCGACCCTCGATACGCTGAAGCGCCTCCGCGCGCTCGGCGTCGGGATCGCGCTCGACGATTTCGGCACCGGTTATTCGTCGATCGGCTATCTCAACAAGGCGGTCTTCCATAAGCTCAAGATCGACGGGAGCTTCGTTCGCGAAGCCGGCACGCGTCCGGAGAATGTCGCGATCATCAAGTCGATCGTGCAGCTGGCGAAGAGCTTCCGGATGAACGTGACCGCCGAGGGCGTCGAGACGACCGAGGATTTCGAGCGCATGCGCGAGCTCGGCTGCGACACCATCCAGGGCTACCTGTTCGGCAAGCCGCTGACCTACGATCGCGCCAACCAGCTGGTTTCCGGCCTGAAAGCCCGCAAGGCCGGCTGAGGCTCAGGCGGCTTCCTCGTCACGAATCCGAAGCATCGCCAGGCCGGCGAGCGCCATCACCCCCGCCGCAAAGGCCATCGTGTAGATGGGCTCGGACGGGAAGAAGGCCTTCATGATCGATCCCATCACCGTCGCCACCAGCAGCTGCGGCACGACGATGAAGACGTTGAACAGGCCCATGTAGATGCCGAGCTTGGATTGCGGCAGCGTCGAGGCGAGGATCGCGTAGGGCATGGCGAGGATCGATGCCCAGGCGATCCCGACACCAATCTCCGCAATCAGCAGGTGCTGCGGATCCTTGAACAGGAAGAAGCTGGCGTAGCCGGCGGCGCCGGCGAACAGGCAGATCATGTGCGTACGGACCTTGCCCACGCGCCGGGCAAGCCACGGGAGCAGGGTCAGCGCCGCGATCGCGGCGACGCCGTTGTAGACGGCGAACAGCACGCCGACCCAATTGCCACCTTCCTGATAAGCGGCACTGGCGGCGTCGGCCGATCCGAAGAAATATTGCGCGACCACGGGCGTGGTGTTGATCCACATGATGAACAGCGCCGACCAGCTGAAAAACTGGGCGACCGCCAATTTCTTCATGATCGTCGGCATGCCGGAAAAATCGCCGACGATGGTCGAGAGCATGTTGGCGGCTCCCCCGCCCTTCGCCAGCCCGATCGCGATCGCCGAGGCGATCCCGTAGGCCGCGAGCAAGGCGCCGAGCAGGTAGACCTCTTTCTCCAGACCGAGCGGGTCGACGGCCATGGCGACGAGCGCCCCGGCGACAATCCACACGAGGCTGCCGAGGTAGGTCCGCGAGGCCAAGGCGCGGATCGGGCTTGCGTCCGGCTCGCCCGCATCCTCGCCATAAGCCCGCAACTCCTCGGGGCTATATTCCTTGGTCGAGACGACGGTCCACATGACGGCCGCGAACAAGGCCAGGCCGCCCGCCCAGAAGCTATACTTCACCGTATCGGGAATCGATCCCGGCGGCGCTTCGTTCGCGACACCGAGATGATCGAGCAGCCACGGGAAGATCGAGCCGACCACCGCGCCCGCCCCAATGAAGGCCGTCTGCACGGCGTAGCCGGCGGTGTGCTGGTCCTTGCGCAGCATGTCGCCGACGAAGGCTCGGAAGGGCTCCATCGAAATGTTGAGACTGGCATCGAGCAGCCACAGCAGCATCGCCGCCGTCAGCAGAACCGGAGCCAGCGGCATGAACAGCAACGCCATGGCGGCGAGGATCGCCCCGGCGAGGAAATAGGGACGACGGCGACCAAGGCGGCCGAGCCACGTCCGATCGCTCATGTAGCCGATGATCGGCTGAACGAGCAGGCCGGTCAGCGGCGCCGCGACCCAGAGCGCCGGAAGATCGTCGAGCGAGGAACCGAGCGTCTGGAAGATCCGGCTCATGTTCGAATTCTGAAGCGCGAAGCCGATCTGTATCCCGAAGAAGCCGAAGCTGATATTCCACAATCCGAGCGCGGACTGCCGCGGTTTTTCCGTGACGCTCACCAGTCTCTCCCATCGCGTGCCGGGTCTCGCGCCCGATCATCGAGCAAAAGGCTGGCAGAGCGGGCTCGGGCTGGCAATTGCCGTGCATTCGTATGCACGGCCCGATGCGATCAGCTGGACGCGCGAACGATCAACCGGACGGGCAGAAGCTTGCTGTCCGCTTCGCGCCCCTCGATCCGCGCCACGAGGGTCTCGACCAGCGCCTCGCCCGCCTGTCGCGGGTCCTGCGAGATTGTCGTCAGCGGCGGCTCGGACAGGCGCGCGGCGGCAATGTCGTCGAACCCGACGACCGCGACGTCGTCGGGCACGTGCCGCCCGGCGTCGTGCAGTTCACGCATCGCCCCCAGCGCGGTGAGGTCGCTCGTCGCGAAGACGGCATCGAAGGCGATTCCGGCTTCCGTCAGGTGGCGGATGCCCGCCCGCCCGGATTCTTCGCTCGGCTCGGCATCGACCCGCAACCGCTCGTCGATCGCGATGCCCGCCTCGCCAAGCGCGCGGACGAAGCCTTCCCACCGCTCGCGAAACTCGGGAGCGCCGGCGCCGATCGTCCCGAGAAAGGCGATCCTTTTGCGTCCGCGATCGATGAGATGCCGGGCGGCAAGGTAGCCGCCCTGCTCGTTGTCGGAGCCGACCGTGACGCCCACCTGGACGTCGCGTGCCGCGCCCCAGCGCACGAAGTGCGTCCCTTGAAGAACAAGCTGCTCGAGCCGGGGACGGGCCGCGACATAATCGCCATAGCCCAGCAACAGGATGCCGTCGGCCTTGTGGCTGTCCTCGTAATCGACGTGCCAGTCGCCGGATAATTGCTGGAAGGAAATGAGCAGGTCGTACCGCCGTTGCGCGCAGGCGCGGGTCATCGCGCCGACCATCGAGAGGTAGAAGGGGTTGATCAGCGTATCGTCGGGCGTCGGGTCCTCGAAGAAGAGGAGTGCGATGGTCCGCGACTGCCGCGTGCGGAGGCCCGACGCATTCTTGTCGACCGTATAATTGAGCTCGCGCGCCGCCTCGAGCACACGGCGCCGGGTCTCGGCGCTGACCGACGGATTGCCGGACAGCGCCCGGCTGACGGTCGGCTGCGAAACCCCTGCCAGCGCGGCAATATCGAAGGAAGTCGGACGACGCGTGGACATGCTTCCCGGCGTTGCTTTGCGGTCACAAGACCGTGGCTAACTGCTTCGTAGAGCAGGTGAATACGTATGTATAGCGCCTCGCTCGTCTTCCCCCGACAGCCCTCCACCCGTTACCCGTAAGGCGATCCATCGAAGAATGGACGCGCGCGTCTAAACGGCGCCAACGGGAGAGGGATAGGGGTTATGAAATTTACTGATCGATCGCTGTTCGCGACGACCACCAGCCGAATCGCGATGGGCGTTCTGCTCGCCGCGGTGACCACCGCCGCGCATGCGCAGGACGCCACGACCACGGATCAGGATCCGACCGAGGCCGCCGAACCGACGCCGACCGAACCGGCACCCGAGGACGACGACGCGATCGTCATCACCGGCTTCCGCGGCGCGCTGCAGAGCGCGGTCAACACCAAGAAGCGGTCCGACCAGATCGTCGAATCGGTCAGCGCCGAGGACATCGGCAAGCTTCCCGACAGCTCGATCGGCGAATCGATCGGCCGCCTGCCCGGCCTCGCGACCCAGCGCGTGAACGGCCGCGCCAACATCGTCGCCATCCGCGGCTTCGGCCCGGACTTCTCGCAGACCACGCTCAACGGGCGCGAGCAGACGTCGACCGGCGACAACCGTGGCGTCGAATTCGACCAGTATCCCTCGGAAGTCGTCAGCCGCGTCGACGTCTACAAGTCGCCGATGGCCAGCCTGACCAGCCAGGGCCTCGTCGGCACCGTCGACATCCGCACCGTCCGCCCGCTCGAAACCAGCAAGCGCGTGCTCGCGATCGGCGCGCGCGGTTCGCTGGTCGACCTGGGCAAGCTCAACGCGGACAGCAAGGAAATCGGCTACCGCGCCAACTTCGCCTACATCGACAAGTTCGCCGACGACCGCGTCGGCGTGGCGCTCGCCGCCTCCTACGTCGATGAGCCGTACCAGCAGAAGGAATATGGCGCCTGGGGCTTCTTCGAGCCGTTCGGTGGCGGAAACCAGCTGTTTTCGGGCGCCAAGGTCTTCGCGACCTCGACCCAGCTGCAGCGCCTCGGCCTCAACGGCACGCTGCAGGTCAAGCCGACCGAAAAGCTGACCATCACGGCCGACGGCTTCTACAGCCATTTCAAGGACGACCAGCTCAAGCGCGCGCTGGAAATGCCGGTCAGCTGGTATGGCACCAACGGCAACGTCGCAGATTTTACGGCCGAGAATGGCACCTATGTGTCGGGTATCCTGCGGGACGTGCAGGCGGTCGTGCGCAACGACGCGCAGGAGCGCACGGCGGACCTCTACTCGTTCGGCCTAAACGCGGCCTGGGACGGCCAGAACGGCTGGAGCGGGTTCCTCGACTTCGGCTGGTCGCACACCGACCGCCGCGAACTGAGCATCCAGAGCACCGCGGGCACCGGCTACCAGTGGGACAATCCCTTCAGCAGCTCGGACGATTTCGCGGCCTCGGACCCGGTCGACGACATCGGCTTCACGGTTGACGAAACCGGCCCGACCTTCGACCCGACGCTCGATTATTCGGACCCCGACCTCATCCTGCTCACGATGCCGCTCGACTGGGGCGGGAACCGGGTGCAGGCCGGCTACGTCAACGACCGCAAGGTCAAGGACGACCTCAAGCAGTATCGCGCCGAGCTGAAGCGTGAATTCGAATCGAGCCCGTTCAAGGCCATTCGCGGCGGCGTCAGCTACATCGACCGCGAAAAGTCGCTCAAGCCGGAGGAATTCCTGCTGACGCTGCCCAACGGGCAGACGGAAATCCGCATTCCGGATCAGTATCTGCAAAGCCCGACCGACATCGGCCGCGGGCTTGGCGGGATCGTGACCTACGATCCGCGCGACCTGATCGACGGCGGCCTGCTGCAGTATCTCGACAACAACGGCAACTTCGTTCTCGTGAAGGCCTTCGAGGTCCAGGAAAAGCTGCTGACCGGTTATGTGCAGGCGGACATCGCCGGCTCGCTCGGCTCGGCCGACGTTACCGGCAACGTGGGCGTCCAGTTCATCCATACCGACCAGTCGTCCACCGGCGTGGTCATCGTGAACGGCGCCCCGGCGCCTTACACGGACGGCGCCAAATACTGGATGGTGTTGCCGAGCACGAACTTCTCGATCCGCTTCCCCAGCGATTTCGTGATCCGTGCCGCAGTCTCGCGCCAGATGCAGCGCCCGCGCCTCGACCAGATGCGCGCGACGCTGGAATTCGGCATCAACACGGGCGTCAATCCGATCCGCTACGAGGGCAGCTCGGGCAACCCGCGCCTCAAGCCCTATTCGGCGACGGCGTTCGACCTCAACTTCGAAAAGTATTTCGGTTCGAAGGGCTATGTGGCGCTGCAGCTGTTCTACAAGGACATCGACCGCTACATCTTCGACTCGCAGGCCAGCTTCGACTTCGCCGGACTGCCGCAGCCGACCGGCACCCAGCCGCCGAGCACGATCGGTGTGCTGAACCAGCCGGTGAACACCAAGGGCGGCAAGCTTTACGGCTTCGAACTCGGGGCGACCGTGCCGTTCGAGGTGATCACCCCGATGCTGTCAGGCTTCGGCATCACCGGCGGCGTCAGCTACACGAAGACGAAGATCAAGCAGCCGAATGGCGACGTCTCGGTGATCCCCGGCTATTCGAAGTGGGTGGCCAACGGGACGCTGTTCTACGAGAACGGCGGCTTCAACGCCCGCGCCAGCGTTCGTCACCGGTCGAAGTTCCTTGGCGATTTCGTCAGCTTCAATGGTCAGCCCGACCGCCGCTTCGCGGTGCCGGAAACGATCGTCGACGCCCAGATCGGCTACGACTTCAAGAACGGCGCGCTCGAGGGCTTGTCGCTCTACCTGCAGGGTCTCAATCTGACGAACTCGCCCTTCAAGGCGGTCAACAGCAACTACAACGAGCTGCAGACCTACGAATATCAGGAATACGGGCGCCGCTTCCTGGCCGGCTTCACGTACAAATTCTGATGCGTATCGGGGCGGCAATCGCGAAAAAGCGGTTGCCGCCTCTTTCTTTGTAAGTTTGAAGGCGCCATGCCCGACACTCGCGCACGTCGCATCGTCATTGCCGGGGGAGGAACCGCCGGCTGGATCGCCGCCGCGATGCTGGCGAGGTTCACCGAACACACGTTCGACATCACCCTGGTCGAGTCCGAGGAGATCGGCACGGTCGGCGTCGGCGAAGCGACGATCCCCCAGATCGTGCTGCTCAATTCGATGCTCGGTTTCAACGAGCGCGAATTCCTGCGTGCGACGAAAGGAAGCTACAAGCTCGGTATCGAGTTCGTCGGCTGGGGGACGCCGAACGACAGCTACATGCACAGCTTCGGCTTCGTCGGCCGAAGCATCGGGCTCAGCCCCTTTGCCTTGTTGTGGCGTCGCCTGCAGGCGAAGGGCCGCGCCAAGCCCTACGGCACTTACGGCTTCAACGAAGTCGCCGGTCGAATGGGGCGGATGAAGCTGGGCGCCATTGGCGGTCCGTCCATCCCGAACCTCGTCCACGCCTATCATTTTGACGCCGGCCTCTATGCGCAGCTCTTGCGCGGCTATGCCGAACGCAATGGCGTGACCCGCATTGAGGGCCGCATCCGGTCCGTCACGCGCGATGCCGACAACGGTGACATCGCCGCGCTCGAGATGGAGGACGGCCGCACGGTCGCGGGCGACTTTTTCATCGATTGCACCGGCTTCCGCTCGCTGCTGCTCGGCCAGGAACTGGGCGTGCCGTTCATCGACTGGACGCACTGGCTTCGCTGCGACCGCGCGCTGGCGGTCCCGTGTGCCCGGAGCGAGGCATTCCGCCCCTACACCCAGGCGATCGCCCACTCGGCCGGCTGGCAATGGCGCATCCCGCTGCAGCACCGAACGGGCAACGGCCTGGTTTATTCGAGCAAGCACCTCAGCGATGACGAGGCGCGGGCGCGCCTGCTCGGCAATCTCGACGGCGAGGCGCTCGACGAGCCGCGGCCGATCCGTTTCACCACGGGTCGGCGCGCAAAATTCTGGGAGAAAAACTGCCTCGCCATCGGGCTTGCCGCCGGGTTCATGGAGCCGCTGGAATCGACCAGCATCCATCTCATCCAGGCGGCCATGACGCGCCTGATCACCTATTTCCTTCCGTCCGATCCGGTGGCGTCCGCGCTACGCGACAATTTCAACGCGCAGTCGGTGAAGGAATGGGAGCGGATCCGCGATTTCCTGATCCTTCACTATGTCGCCAACGGTCGCGTCGGCGAACCCTTCTGGGACGAAATCCGCCGCATGGAATTGCCGCCCACGCTGACGAACAAGATCGACCTGTTCCGCAACGGCGGCCGGGTTCTGCGCGAAGACGACGAGCTTTTCACGGAAGAGGCCTGGTCGCAGGTCATGATCGGCCAGGGCGTCCTGCCCGAACGCTGGCATCCGCTTGCCGACATCGCCGACGACGCCGAGCTTGCCGGCTTTCTGGAATCGCTCGAACTGGCGTACCGGAACAATGCGCGCGGCCTGCCGACCCATGCCCAATTTGTCGAGGAAGTGACCGGTGAGACCATCCATGCGTAAGGCCATCCTGCTGCTCGCCTTGGCCGGCGGCTTCGCTCACGCACCGGCCGCCGCTGCGCCGGACGTCCGCGCGCGCCTGCCGCAGGACGAAGTCATCTATTTCGTCCTTCCCGACCGTTTCGAGAATGGCGACCCGTCGAACGATCGCGGCGGGATCAAGGGCGACCGGCTCGCCACCGGCTTCGACCCGGCGCACAAGGGCTTTTACCATGGCGGCGACATCAAGGGGCTGATCAAGCGCCTCGATTACCTGCAGGGCATGGGCATCACCGCGATCTGGTTCGCACCCATTTTCAAGAACAAGCCGGTGCAGGGACCCAAGGGCGACGAAAGCGCGGGCTATCACGGCTACTGGGTCACCGACTTTACGTCGGTCGATCCGCACTTCGGGACGAACGCCGACTTCAAGGCACTGGTCGACGAGGCGCATCGCCGCGGGATGAAGGTCTATATGGACATCATCACCAACCACACCGCCGACGTGATCCAGCCGGTCGAATGCGTCGAACAGGGCCAATGCGACTATCGCAGCCGCGCCGACTATCCGTACCAGCGGCGCGGCGGCCTGAAGGGCGCGCCGATCAATGACGGCTTCGCCGGCGATCACGTCGGCGACGCCGCCAACTGGGCCAAGCTGACCGATCCGAATTACGCCTTCACCGTCCGAGTCCCGGCCAAGGAGAAGGCGATCAAGAAGCCGGCCTGGCTCAACGATCCCATTTACTATCACAACCGCGGGAACAGCTCGTTCAAGGGTGAAAGCTCGATCATGGGCGACTTTGTCGGCCTGGACGATCTCGCAACCGAAAATCCGCGCGTGGTTGCCGGCATGATCGACATCTTCGGGCGCTGGATCGACGAATTCGGCGTCGACGGTTTCCGAATCGACACCGCGCGCCACGTGAACCCGCAATTCTGGCAGCAGTTCGTGCCGGCGATGAAGGCGCGCGCCGCCGCGCGCGGCATTCCCAACTTCCATATTTTCGGCGAGGTCTACACGGACCTCGTCGATCCGGCCTATACCGCCGTGCACACCCGCCGCGACCGCTTGCCCTCGGTGCTGGATTTCGCCTTCGCCGCGGCGGTGCAGAACGTCGTTGGCGGCAAGAGCCCGCCATCGCAGCTGGCCGGCCTGTTCCACCTCGACCCGATTTACGAAGGCGGCGAAGCGGCGGCGCTCCAGCTGCCGACCTTCCTCGGCAATCATGACATGGGCCGGTTCGCCATGTTCCTCCGCAACGCGCGTCCCCAAGCGTCGAGCGACGAACTCCTCAAACGCACGATGCTCGGCCACGCCATGTTGCTGACCCTGCGCGGCGTTCCGACCATTTACTCGGGTGACGAGCAGGGCTTCATCAGCGACGGCAACGACCAGGCCGCGCGCGAGGACATGTTCCCATCGAAAGTCGCCAGCTACAACGACAACGATCTGCTCGGCACGGATCGGACCACGGCCGACAGCAATTTCGATACCGCCCACCCGATCTATCGCCAGATCGGCGAACTTGCCCGTATCCGCCTCGCCAACCCGGCACTGACGCGCGGCCTGCAGAAGACCCGCTTTGCCGCCGAGACCGAGGGCCTGTTTGCGGTCTCGCGCTTCGACCCTACGACCCGCAAGGAAGTCCTTCTGCTGTTCAATACCGCCGACAAGCCGCTGACCGCCAACGTCGAGGTGGAGGTCGACAGCCTCGCTTTCACCACGCTTGCGGGCCAATGCGCGGCCACTGCGAGCGCGCCCGGCAGCGTGACGGTCAGCCTGCCTCCCCTTGGCTACGCCGTGTGCGCCGCGCGATGATGGCCGACCGCGAGCCCATGATCGACGCCTCCGTCACCGCCGACGACTGGTGGAAGGGCGCCGTCATCTACCAGGTCTATCCGCGCAGCTTCGCGGACTCGAACGGCGACGGGATTGGCGACCTTCCCGGAGTCACCGCGCACCTCGATCACATCGCGAGCTTGGGCTGCGACGGCGTGTGGATTTCGCCCTTTTTCACCTCGCCGATGAAAGACTTCGGCTACGATGTCGCCGACTATCGCGGCGTGGATCCGATCTTCGGCACGCTCGAGGATTTCGATGTCCTCGTCGCGCGCGCCCATGCGCTCGGCCTCAAGGTCATGATCGACCAAGTCTACAGCCACACCAGCGACGAGCATAGCTGGTTCGCGCAGAGCCGGTCCTCGCGCGACAACGCCAAGGCCGACTGGTACGTCTGGGCCGATCCCAAGCCGGACGGGTCGCCGCCGAACAACTGGCAGTCGGTCTTCGGCGGCCCGTCCTGGACGTGGGATGCGCGGCGCGAGCAATATTACCATCACAGCTTCCTGAAGGAACAACCGCAGCTCAACCTGCACCATCCCGACGTGCAGGAT
>CAZKCD010000062.1:6835-10282 GCA_964551235.1 uncultured Sphingomonas sp. | reverse complement strand
GTCGACCCGGCGCAATTCGAGTTCGAGATTACCGAACGATTGCTGCTGGCGGAGGACAGCCGCACGCTGACGACGCTTCGCGCGCTTCGCCGCCACGGCTTCCGCATCGCCCTAGACGATTTCGGCACCGGCTATTCCAGCCTCGGCTATCTGCAGCGCTACCCCATCGACCGCGTCAAGATCGACCGGAGCTTCATCGTCCGCCTCGAGCGCGACCGGCAGGCCCAATCCGTGGTCGTCGCGATCGTCCAGCTCGCTCGGGCCATGGAACTGGAAGTGATGGCCGAGGGCGTGGAAACCGAGGCGCAGCGCAGTTGCCTGCGCGCGGCCGGTTGTCACGAAATGCAGGGCTTCCTGACCGGCCGCCCGATGCCGGCGATCGAGGTCGACGCGCTGCTCGAGCGGCAAATGGCGAGCTGAAAAAGAAAGGGCGACCCGTCGCCGGGCCACCCTTCCTCTTGATCGTTATCGGCGCTTACTTAACGCCAATGACGTCCGCGTTGCCGTCCGGATCGCCGGCGACGTTGCCGCCGCTACGAACCGCGCCGAGCAGCAGCAGGCCCGCGAGGTGCGGGGTCGCCATCGAGGTGCCCGAGATGGTGTTGTAACCGCTGTTCAGCCACGTCGACTTGATCGCCGAACCGGGCTCCGCATAGTCGATCGGCGGGTTGCCGTAGTTGCTGTACGACGCCCACTTGTCGCCGACCGCGAACGCCGACACGGTGTAGACGTTCGCGCCGTTGGCACGCGCCGGCGAGTGGTTGTTGGCATTGTCGCTCTCGTTGCCCGCCGCGAGGGCGAACTTGACGCCGCCGGCCGAGGCATTGACAACCGCCGAGTCGAGCGCGGTGGAGACCCCGCCGCCGAGGCTCATGTTGGCAACGTCTCCGGCCTTGCCGTTCTGCGCGACATAATCGACACCCGCGATGACGCCCGAGTTCGAGCCGCTGCCGCGACGATCGAGCACGCGGACCGCGACGACCGTCGCACCGGCGGCGACGCCGACCACGCCATTGGCATCATCCTTGGCGGCAATCGTCCCGGCCACGTGCGTGCCGTGCCCGTTCTGGTCCCACGGCGTGGTGCGGCCGCCGAGGAAGGTGCGGCTACGGACCGTGTCAACGTTGAGATCCGGGTGGTCGACCTGGATACCGGTGTCGATCACCCAAGCGGTCTTGCCGATGCCGCTGCCGTAACCGACGCGGGCGATGCCCCACGGCGTTTCCTGCGCTTGGGCGGTCACGCCACCCGGGGCCGCTTGGATCTGGATCGGCGGCGTGGTGACTTCCTGGTCCTGCTCGCAATAGGCGATGTTCGGGTTGCGCGCACGCATCTGGGCCACACCCTGCTCCGACATGTTGGCCGAGAAGCCGCGCAGTGCATGCGTGTAGACGTGGTTGACGCTGCCCCCGGCGCCGCGGACAGCGTTCTGGGCATTCTCGTTCACCGCGCCACGGGCGACCGCGCCGTTGAAGACGCAGATGTAGCTCCCCGCAATCTTGTCGCCCGCTTTCGAATGGGCCGGCGCCGCAACGACGATCGGCAAGGTGGCGGCTGCCACCAAAAGCAACTTCTTCATGATCGTATTTTCCTCCCTAAGTGCAGCCGTTGGTCCCCCGGGGACCGGTTCGTGCAATCAAGGATGCTACGCGCGCGACGTGCCTTGTCGAGTGCAAAAATGCACCACACAAAAGTTAATTTTGCGCTATATTTACAGTAACTTACCGACCACTGTCTAAGGTCGGGACGCGGGCGGTTTCAGCGGCGCGGATCGAGTGGCGAGCCGTTGGGCACCGTGGTCGGAAGCTGGACCGCCGGCGCGGCCGGGGCTTGCGCCGCCTGCGCGGCCAGTTCGTAGCTGCGGTGGCGAACGATCCGCGGCGTGATGACGATGTACAATTCGGTTTTCGAGCGCGTCGTTCGCTCCACCTTGAAGGCGTTGCCGACCAGCGGGAGGTCGCCCAGCAACGGAATCTTCGACTTGCTCGTCAGGTTGTTCTCCTGCGTCAGCCCGCCGATGACAAACGTCTCGCCGTCGCGCACCGATGCGCTGGTTTCCGCCTCGCGCTGGCTGATGGTCGGATAGCCCTGGCTGAACCCGGTGACCGACGAGACGACGCCGTAAATCTGGGAGGTTACGAACCCGTCGGCCGACACGCGCGGCGCGATCTGCAGAGTCACGCCGACGTTCACATACTGTACCTGCTGCGACACGCCGTTGACGCCCGACAGCGTGATCGAGGTGAGAATGGGCAACGCGTCACCGGTGATGATCTTCGCGGTCGATCCCGACTGGGCCGCAATGCGCGGGCGCGAGACGATGCGGCCTTCGCCCTTCTGGATTTGCGCGTAAATGGCCGCCTGGATCGATCCGACGGGGGTCACGCGCTCAAGATCGCCGTCGAAGCTGCGAAACACGCCGGAATCGATGCGACCGACGGCGATCTGGCCGTCGCGATTGTTGAAATCGATCCCGATGTTGCGCGCGCCCTGCTCGGTCAGTTCGACGAACTGGGTTTCCAGGATGACGCTGTCGACGGGCACGTCGATCATCGCGATCATCTTCTTCACCTGCTCGATGCGATCGGGCGAGCCGGTAACCCAGATGGCGTTCAGGCGACGGTCGATGGCGAGCCCGTTCCCGACCGACTGGCCGAGCGGCAATTGCTGCGCCTGCGCCTGGTTTTGCGAGCTGACGTAATTGGGCTGCGAGGTGGTGGCGAGCGACCCGAAGCCGGGCTCGCGGCGGATGAAGATGTTGTTCGGCTGAATGGTTTCCCCGCCCGCGAGCAATCCGACGATCTCGCTGACGTCGGCATATTTCAGGAAAACGAGTTCATAGGCATCGCCCGGATTGTAACTGACATATTCGGGCAGGCTCGACGCGGGGACGACCGTATCACCAATCGATCCCAGCGGGCGCGCGCCGAGCGCCTCGTCGGGCGAGAGCTTGGTGACGACCACCTGGATGGTCTTCGCGCCGGCCGGCTCGATCGCGACCTTGGAAGGGGCCGTGGTCTCGAAAGCCAGGATGAGGCCGCTGTCGCTATTCTCGAAGGCCGTGGCGCGGACGAGGCCGCGTCGTCCTTCGCGCTGCTGGATGCGGGGCGCGCGGAGCGTCGAGCGGAACAGCACCTCGGGCCGCGACGGGTTCGTGTTGTTCGCCGCCGCCTGCGGCTCCTCCGGCGAGAAGCGGATCATGAAGGACGCGCGCGTGTCGTCGGCAGTGACGAGCTTCACGTCCTCGATGACGGATGGAACCTGGGCAGCGGCCGGGACGGACACCAGCAGCACCGACAGGCCAAGGATCATGCCGGCAAGGCCGGTGCGCAGACGGTCCAACAACTTCCCCAAGACTCCGCCCCCGGAGCGGCATCGAAATTCGGCCTGACTTTACGATGCGTCGACGGCAATGCAAGGGTGCGACTGCGTCTTTTACGACACGGT
>CAZKCD010000062.1:4520-6735 GCA_964551235.1 uncultured Sphingomonas sp. | reverse complement strand
TCGAGCGAGTCGAGGAAATGGGTGGGCTCCGATTCGCCGAAGCAGCTGTCGGTGCCCGTGTGGCACGTCGGCCCGGCGGGGCGTGCGCGCACCAGCAAGGCGTCGCCATCGCAGTCGGTTCGCACGTCGACGAGGTGGAGAAGGTTGCCGCTGGTCTCGCCCTTTCCCCAGAGGCGCTGCTTCGAGCGGCTGTAAAAGGTGACTTTGCCGCTGGCGATCGTGGCGTCGAGTGCCTCGCGGTTCATGTAGCCGAGCATGCGGACCTCGCCGCTGGCGGCGTCCTGCACGATGGCGGGCATCAGGCCGCCCATCTTTTCCCAGTCGAGCGTGGCGGGATCGATCATGGGCGGACCTCCAGTCCTTCGGCGGCGAGCATGGTCTTGAGGTCGGGGATGGCGATGCGGCGGTCGTGGAAGACCGAGGCGGCAAGCGCGCCACTCGCCCCGGCCCGGAACGCCTCGGCAAAATGGTCGGGAGCGCCCGCCCCGCCGGAGATGATGACCGGGACGTCGACGACCGCGACGAGGGCGCGCAACTGGTCGAGGTCGTAGCCGCGGCGGACTCCATCGCGGTTCATGCAATTGAGCACGATCTCGCCGGCGCCGAGTTCGGTTGCCTCGCGGGCCCATGCGAGTGTCTCCCTACCGCTATCGCGGGTGGCGTCGGGGCGACCGGTATATTGTTTGACCATCAGGCGGCCGTCATCGGCGACGAGGCTGTCGATGCCGAGCACAACGCACTGACTGCCGAAGGCTTCGGCGAGCTCGGCGATCAGCGCCGGGCGTTCGAGCGCGGGGGAGTTGACGCTGACCTTGTCGGCCCCGGCGGCGAGGATCGTCCTAGCCGTCGCGACGTCGGCGATTCCGCCGGCGACGCTGAAGGGGATGTCGATGACCTTGGCGACGCGCTCGACCCAGGCAGGGTCTAGGCTGCGACCGTCGGCGCTGGCGGTGATGTCATAGAAGACGAGCTCGTCCGCGCCCTCGTCGCGGTAGCGCATGGCGTGCTCGACGATGTCACCGATCACCCGGTGGTCGCGGAACTGGACGCCCTTGACGACTTGGCCGTCGGCGACATCGAGGCAGGGGATGATCCTAACCGCGGGCATGCGCGATGCCTTCGGCGACGGTGAAGCGGTTTTCCCAGATCGCCTTGCCGACGATCGCGCGGGTCGCGCCGGTGGCGGTCAGCGCGGTGAGGTCGGCAAGGCTGGAGACGCCGCCCGACGCCTGGAGTTCGATTGCCGGGTAACGCGCGGCGATGCGAGTCATCAATTCGAGGTTTGGGCCCTGTAGCATGCCGTCGCGGGCGATGTCGGTGACGAGCAGGTGCTTCACCGTCGGAAAGTCGGCGAGGACGCTGTCGAGGGTGCGGCCCGAGCCGGTCAGCCAGCCGTGGGTCGCGACCATGGGTTCGCCGTCCTCGATCCGGACGTCGAGCGCGAGTGTCAGCCGGTCGGGGCCGAGGCTGTCCAGCAACGCCGAAAAGGTGTCCGACTCATCGAGGGCGAGGCTGCCGATGACCACCCGTTCGACCCCGGCATGGAGAACGCGGGCGACCTGTTCGCGCGTACGAAAACCACCGGCGACCTGCAGCTTGAGGGCCGACCTGGCGGCGAGGTCGACGAACAGATCGTGCTGGCGCGGTTCGCGGGCCTTCGCGCCGTCGAGGTCGACGAGATGGGCCTCGGTCGCGCCGGCGGCGGCGAAGGCGGCGAGGGCGGCGGCGGGATCGTCCGAATAGGCGGTCTCGCGGGCGAAATCGCCCTGTTCGAGCCGCACGCAGCGGCCGCCGATCAGGTCGATGGCGGGAAGCAGGATCATGCGGTGAGGAAGGCCTTCAGGAACGACGCGCCGGCGGCGGACGAGCGTTCGGGATGAAATTGCGCGCCCCACAAGGCGCCATAGCGCAAAGCGGCGGGGACGATCGCCGCGCCATAATGGGCGCGGGCGGCGGTGGCCGGGCTGTCCGGGCAGGCGTAGCCATGCGCGAAATAGACATAGTCGCCAGCGGCGACGCCGAGGCTCGCGGCGACATTGTCGAGCCGGCTCCAGCCCATGTGCGGCACGGGGAAGCCGAACGCGGGCGTGAGCGCGGTGACGCGGCCGGGAAGCAGGCCGAGCAAGGGCGTGTCGCCATCCTCGTCGCTCGCCTCGAACATCAATTGCATGCCGAGGCAGATGCCGAGCGTCGGGCGCGTGCGGCGCGCGAGCAC
>CAZKCD010000062.1:2667-4420 GCA_964551235.1 uncultured Sphingomonas sp. | reverse complement strand
GCCTTGAAGCAGGCCTCGACCTTGTGGTGGTCGTTGTCGCCGGTGACGGTGACGTGGATCGCGGCGCCGAGGCTGTCGGCAAGGCTGCGGAAGACGTGCGGGACCATCTGCGTCGGCAGGTCGCCAACCGCGGGCGTGTCGAAGCGGCCGTCGAACTTGGCGAAGGGGCGACCCGACAGGTCGATCAGCACCTGCGCTTCGGTCTCGTCCATCGGCAGCGCGAAGCCGAAGCGGCCGATGCCGCGCTTGTCGCCGAGCGCCTGGCGAAGCGCGGTGCCGAGCGCGATGGCGATATCCTCGATGCTGTGGTGGGGGTCGATCTCGGTATCGCCCTCGCACGCCAGCGTCAGCGCGAAGCCGCCGTGCGCGGCGACCTGGTCGAGCATATGGTTGTAAAAGGGAATGCCGCTGTCGATGTGGCGCGGGCCGTCGCGGTCGAGATCGAGGCTGAGGGCGATGCGGGTTTCCCTGGTATCGCGGACGACCGAGGCGGCGCGGGTCGGCCTTAACGAGCCGAGGCCGAATACCGCGAGCAAGGCGGCATTTTCCGCCGCCGTGCCGATGGTGACGCGCACGCCGCCGGGCGCGGCGTTGGGCCGGAAGCGCACGCGCACGGCAGCCGCGGCAAGGCGGCGCGCGAGGTCGGCGGGATCGTCCACTTCGAGGAAGAGGAAATTGCCGCCTTCGCGGACGGTGCGGATTTCGGGGACGGCGCGAAGCTGCGTGGCGATGGTGGCGCGGTCGGCGAGCAGTTGCGCGACGCGCTCGCGGTGCAGCGGCATGCGTTCGGGACCAAGCGCGTCGAGCGCGGCGGCGATGCTTGGGCCGGACAGCGGATAGGGCGGCGACACGCGGGCGAGCAGGTCGATCAATTCGGTCGAACTGATCGCGCAACCGATGCGCGCGCCGGCCAGCCCATAGGCCTTGGACAAGGTCTTCAGGACGACGAGGTTGCCGTTGGCTTCCCCCGCGAGGCTGGGCGCGTCGGCGAACTCGCCATAGGCCTCGTCGGCGACGACGATCGTGTCGGGCAGCGCGGCGGCGATGCGGCGCACGTCGGCCGGATCGACCGCCGTGCCCGTCGGGTTGTTGGGCGTGCACAGGAAGAGGATCTTGGGTGCGGCATCGGCAACCGCGGCGAGCACGGCGTCGGCGTCGAACCGGAAATCGTCGGTGAGGCGGGCGGTGATCACCCCCGCGCCCTGCACGCGGGCGAACTGGGCATAGGCCGAGAAGGTCGGCTCGACGACCGCGATGCTGTCCTGCCCGGCCTCGCAGAAGGCGCGGATGAGGAGGTCGATGGCATCGTCGCTGCCGCGCGTCACCCACAGCCGCTCGGGCGCGACACCGTAGATGTCGGCGAGGCGGCGGCGGAGCGCGGCGGGCTGCGGCTCGGGATATCGGTTGATCCCCGGCTGGCCCGCGACGAGCGGCGCGTAGGGATTTTCGTTCGCGTCGAGCCGAACCGTGCCGGGCAGCGGCGCGCCGGCGATGTCGACTGGCGGCAGCGCGAGGACGGCGGGACGGGCGAGGCGCTGGACGACGCTCATGCCGGCACCGGTGCGGCGGCGCGGGCCTCGGCGGCGCGGGCGTGGGCTTCGAGGCCTTCGAGGCGGGCGAGCGCGGCGGCCGGGGCGGCGAGCGCGGCGGCGGCGCGCGGGGCGATCCGCTGCACCGTCATCGCGGTCATGAAGGTCAGCGTCGAGACGCCGCCGGTGAAGCGCGCCGCGCCGTCGGTCGGCAGCACGTGGCT
>CAZKCD010000062.1:0-2567 GCA_964551235.1 uncultured Sphingomonas sp. | reverse complement strand
CCGGCGCGCTTCAATGGGCGCCATTCCTTGGCGACGCTGAGGCCGGGGTAGGGGATGACCTCCGTATCGCGCGGGAGTGTCTGGCGGTGGAAGGTGTCGATGTGGCGCGCGGCGAGGCGCATTGCGTCCTGCGCGTCGGCGGGGAGCGTGGCGCGGGCCTGCTCGGCGAAGGGCGCGACGGCGAGCCGCTGCGGCGCGGCGCCGTCGATGCGCGTGGCCTCGGCGACGAGCGCGTCCCAGCCGCCGGCGCGGACCGCCTCGACGATGGCGCGTACGCTGCCCAGCAGCGCGGCATCGTCGCGGCCGCGGGGGCGGGCGAGGGCGGCGGCGCGGGTGCTTTCATTGGACCAGTCGAAGCGCATCACATCATCATCTTTTCGATGGGCATGACGAGGATCGCCGAGGCGCCGGCGCCCTTCAGGCGCTCGAGCGTCTCCCAGAAGACCGATTCTTGGCAGACCGCCTGCACCGCGACGTGGCCGGGGCGGCCGATCAGCGGGACGACGGTCGGGGCCTCGGCGCCGGGCAAGATCTCGGTGATCGCCGGGATCGCCTCCTCGGGCGCGTTGAGGACGATATACTTGCTCTCCTGCGTCGCGATGACGCCGTCGATGCGGGTGAGGAGCGCGCCGACCTTTTCGGCGTGGGGGCCGTCGATGGGCTTCAGCGTGCGGACCAGCACCGCCTCGCTGTCGAACACGTCGGCGACGGGGGCGAGGCCGTTTGCTTCCAAGGTCGCGCCGGTCGAGACGAGGTCGCAGATGAAGCGCGCAATGTTGAGGCGCGGGGCGAGCTCGACCGCGCCGCGCATGGTGACGATGTCGGCGCTGATGCCGTGCGTGGCGAGCCAGCGGCCGAGCAGGCGCGGGTAGCTGGTGGCGATCCGCTGGCCCTCGAGCATCTTGGGTTGGAAGAAGTTGAGGCTGTCGGGCGCGGCGATCTTGAGGCTGCACCGGCCGAAGCCGAGCTTCGCCACTTCCTCGAAGCGCGGTTCGGCGAGGCCGAGGGCATATTCCTCGAGCACGTTCTGGCCGACGATCCCGAGCTCGCACACGCCGTCGGCGACGAAGGTCGGAATGTCGTCGTCGCGCACCAGCATGAGGTCGAGCGGAAAATTCTCGGCGCGCGCACTCAAGGACGACTTGCCGCCGCGCGACAGGCGCAGGCCCGCGCCCTTCAGCAGGGCGAGCGATTCGTCGCTGAGGCGCCCCGACTTCTGGATGGCGAGGTGGATACGGCTGCGGTCGGGGCTCATTCGGGACGGTCCATTCGGTCGAGGAGGAGGCGATAGCCCTGGTTGTCTTCCTGGCGGAGGAAGCGAGCGACGCGGACGATGGTGGTGGTGCTGACGCCGGTCGCCTCGTGGATCTCGCGGTAGGTCAGCTCGCCCGCGTCGAGCAGCTTGGCGACATGCCAGCGCTCGGCGAGCGTGTGGATCTCCGCGGGCGTGCACAGGTCGGCGAGCAGGGCGCGCGCCTCGTCCTTGGTCCGGAGCCGGACAAGGGCGTCGGCGAGCTCGTCGGCGAGGACGGCGCGGGCCTGGGAGAGGGAGGGCGTCTGGGCCATTTTGTTACAGCGTGCTAAAACAATGAAACGGGCGTCTAGTTCCGGCGCGTTCGGAAAGCAAGCCCCATCGGCCCGGGCGCCGGCGACCGGGGGAAGAAGCGGCAGGAATGGAGGGCCGTGGGCCTAGCGCGGCTCGACGATGAGATACTGGACGGTGGTGGCGCCGACGTTCAGCGCCTCGTGCCAGGCGCCGCCCTCGCTGGAGTAGCTGCTGCCGGTCGCGACCTCGACCTCGCGCGTGCCCTTGGCGTCGGTGACGCGTATCCGGCCGCCCGACAAGGCGTAGCCGAAGTGCGGGGCGTGGACGCGGCGTTCATGGCCGACGCCCGGCGCGAACGTGCAGCGCAGCACGCGGAGCGATTCGTCGGCGCGCAATTGTTCGCAGACCGGACGGCCCTGCCAGCCCGCGGCGAGCGGATCGGGAAGGGCGGACTGCAGGAGGAGGAAAAGGGCGATCATCGTTCGCCTGTCTTGTCAGCCTTGAAGCTGTCACCAAATGGTGACCCCTACGGGAATCGAACCCGTGTTTCAGCCGTGAAAGGGCCGCGTCCTAACCGCTAGACGAAGGGGCCACGTTGGTGTGCGGGGCGCGACTAGGGGATGCGCCGCGGTTGGTCAAGCGGGTGCGGCATCCTCGACGTGCATTTCCGCCGCATTGCCGCCCTGCCACTCGTCGCGGCGGATCGATCCGGCCAGCCACCAGCGCGTATCCGGGGCGGCCGCGAGCAGGGTCTGGCCGAGGACGGTGTCGGCGGCGCGGAAGGCGATCCAGCGAAAACTCTTGCCGTCGTCGCCCGCGGCAATGCCCTTCACGTGGCCGTTGCCGACGATTCCGACGCGGATCAGCCGCGCTGGCCCGGCGGCGATTCGCGGGGCGGGCCAGCCGGCGCCATAAGGGCCCGCGGCCTCGAGTTCGTCGCATAAGGTGCCGGCGATCCCGCCCGGCGCGAGGCTGGCGTCGAGCGTAAGCGCCCGGCCGCCGCGCGCCTGTTCGATGGTCT